>JBKEAN010000045.1:0-47195 GCA_047972415.1 Mangrovibacterium sp. | reverse complement strand
CCCGGCTTTCATTTAACGAGAACTAAGCCAAAGGATGATAAAAAACCGCTTAAAATGATAACGCATGATGAAAAAACAACTATTCTTTCTGCTATTTACCGTAGTGACAAGCTTCCCATTGTTTGCACAATTTCCTGGCAGTACCCATTCGGGCAATGGTTGGCACCTAAGAGGCGAATGTGAAATAACCATGAAGAACGGCGAAAAAATTCAATTCGATGGTAAAATTAAAAACACAGAAATTGAAGGATCAGGTATCGATTACAAAGACGTGGATTTTATTACCCTCGTCAAGACTTTTTATACCGGAGCTTTTCAGCGGTTTAACGGAACGGTGTATCGGTATGTAAACCTTGTTTATTGCAAATCAGGGCCGAATACCCCAGGTGTTCTTTTTATACCAACCGCCCGCACTCGGGAACCGGATCACAAACTGGTTTAGAAATGCTCGAAGACTTATTTATGATAAAAGATGGTGCAAAAAGCGCAGTAAAAGTACAACTTGGAGCAAATTATAAGAACATAAAAACACTTTTCCCCGACTGCCCTCGTTTGATACAGTACCAAAAAGACAAGACCATGCGGGGCCGGTTGAGCTATCGGAGCATCGCCTACCTATACAGCAACAGCTGCACAGAAGCGATGACCGAAGACGAAAAATTACGCGATTTTGAAATCCTGGGCAACCTTGACAATCAAAAGTAATTGGTGATAAAGCTCCCAAACAACCGGGATCTTGTTGAACAAGTCAAAAACGACCCTTATCATGGCAGACAGTCTGCCATGATAAGGGTCGGCACCGTTCCAGCCTTTGGTCGACACCATTCCAAAGCTTGGAATTTAAACGACCATTGCTTGGCAGGGTACCATTTTGGAAACGAAGAGGCAAACGCAGCTGAAATGCTGTCCAACCTGCCGGGTTACTGGCAAATCGGTTTGTATGCCAACTACCAACGACTACCCCCGCAACCGTCCGGTTGACTTGCGAAGAGGTGTATTGCCACGCCCCGAAGGAACAACCGAGTTCAGCCAACCGTACAAACACAGCGCATCTCCCGGTTAGCCAAAAAGTCCGGCCACTTTCGGAACAAACAGGAGCAAACCAACAATAAGCGCAGCCACAGCCCCCACCAGTACGGCCGCAACCGACAGGTCTTTTATCTTCTTAATCTGCGGGTGTTGTCCGGGCGATATAAAATCGGCTATGTTTTCGATGGCCGAGTTCACAATTTCGAGCGCCAGCACCAAGGCGATGGTCAACACCAGGCCATCCACTCGCCCGTATTGAGCTTAAAAACGAAACCGGCGCAACTACGCCCAAGGCTGCTACCAAATGAAGCCGCGCGTTGTGTTCTTCGCGGAGCGGTATCCGCAGCCCGTTCCAGGCATGTCCGAAACTGGCCAGCCGTTTGCACACCGAAAACTTTTATTGTTTCATCGCACTTCAACCTAAATCGAAATCTTCGGATCCAAAATGCTCGTTTTCAGCAATTCGCTCAAGACAATTTCGGTCATCTCGCTTTTAAACCGGAACTCATAGCGGATGTCCATTACGTAAGCCTTTAACCTCATTTTGTAACAAAGCTTGTCAAACTTAATGTCGTTGAGAAAGATGACGACAATTGGTTTGGCCAGGTAAACAAAACGCGAACTTTGGGCGGCTTCAATGGCAATGCGGCGCACGGCCTCGGTATCAATGGTAATCGGTAAGTAAATTTCGGCTACTACCTGGCAATTCGATTCGCCCGAGTTAGAGTTGGAAATGGGCTGGTTCATCAGTTCGCCATTGGGCAGGGTCACCAGCGAGTCGTCGGCGGTTTGTATCCGGGTCGAACGCAACGACATATCGAGCACTTCGCCATACACATTGCCTACTTCAATTTTATCGCCCACTTTAAACGGACGATCGAACAGGATGACAAAGCCACCGAAGATATTCTTGAGCAGGTCCTGCGCTGCAAAGCCAACGGCCACGCCAATAGAAGCCCCAAAAGCAATAAGCGACTCGATAGGTGGGTTGAAAATGCCCCGGATAATTATGTAAGCAACAATAGACCAGCTTACTATTTTCACCACTGGCAAAATGGCTTTGCCCCGGAGCCTCCGTTCGGCATTTTTTTCGGACCACGATTCGATGCTTTTCGACAAAAAGCGGATAATAAACCAAGCGACAACAAAAAAGATAATCGCCCAAAACAGCTTCGAAAACGAAAATATGCCCTTTATATCCACAGACGTGTTTTCCCTAATCGTCTGCACCAGGCGGCCATCGGCCGATTTTGCGGTGGCTGCCAGGCTGTCTGGAACTGCTTGGACTACGGTATCGGCAGGTGCAATCACCTCAGTTGTCCGGCCCAGCAAGCTATCGGCAAGCGAAAGCAGCCCCTGCGCTGGTGCCACCAAAGCCAGGGAACAACAAGCAAACAGCACGATAATCAATTTTTGCATAGCTTAATAAATAAAATTCAACGATTTAAGCTGGCCTATCAACATCCGGTAAATAAGCGGGTTGATGGTAAAAATCTGTCCTTCTTCCTCCACCAGCCCGTCATCGGCCAGCGACATCAGCATCAGGTTAGCTTCTTTTTCGTCCCAGCGGAACAAGCGGGCCAGTTCGTGCCGGCGCAATCCGCCATGAATAAGAATACTGTGAAGACTGGTAATTTCGTTTGTCCTCAACGAATTCAGGAAATCAAAGTTCAATTGTTTAGCCTGAATGGATATTACCCCATCTTCCACTTTCCGGATAGCCCGCAACCAAAAAATAAAAGCCAGCTTCATATTCGATTGGGCATATTGCCACAAGGCTTCGAAAAAGAGATCGAGCAAAAAGTTCTGCTTCTCATCATTGCCCAAACGCTGGTAATTCCGTTTGGGGTTGAAATTGTAGGGCTCCAGCAGTTGCAACGAGAAACCGCTCACCTGGTGACGTTTCATAATTGCTTCGCGAAGGTTTGCTGCCGTTAACGGGCTGAAATAAACCACGTGTGCAAAATAGCCCGAAATATCGGTCGTATAGTCAAGCAACTTCCAGCTGTACTCGAAACAACTGGTAACCCAGAAAACCTTGCGGTTGGTTTGACTGATGAGCCGAAACAGGCGGTACAGGTTTTCGTAAGCGCCATTTGCCCGCAAAAACAAGTTATGAATGTTCTCGATAAACACCACCTGCTGGTGCTCCAGCTGGTTAACAGCAGTAATAAACTCGTCGATGGTAGCAAACGTCAACCCGGGAAAACCCTCGGACAAAAAGCTGACCATTTCTGCCTCGTTCACTTTATTTTCCCGCAATTCGAACCGGGCTACCAGAAATTCCTGTTCGAGCTGTTTCTGAAAAAAATTGAACAAGGTAGTGGTTCCGCAACCTTGCTCGCCTACCATACAAACCGGGGCAAAGTTGCCGTTTTTCCAGCTCGCAAAAGCCTCGTCCAAGTGCTGCAAATCGACCCGCCTCGGCAAGTAAAAACGCTCTTCGTTCAGCGGCACATTTTCGAACAGCTTTTGGTACATGAGCGGAAGCCGGCTAATGGCCAACTTAGTTTCGGACAAGTAGTTGGACAACTCGGTACTAATTGGCGCTTTGTCGGTGCCAATACCCAACAGGCTCCGCAAACTAAAATAGCGGCTATACAACTTATGGTACAGCACTTTGGCCAGGCCCCATCCTTTTACGGCATAGTGCCCCAAGGCGGTGATTGAATCGCGCAAAATTTGTTTCAACTTCTCAACACGTGCCCTCCGCTGGTTGATGCGAACTGATTGCTGGAGCTGGTGAGGCTCGAAGTATTGTAGTATTTTTTGGGTAAACGAATCGGAAAGCGCAGAAAAAGCTTCTGCTGTCGATGTTTGAATTTCGGCCAGTACCGACAAAATTTCGTCGGCCTTTTTCACCGTCCGCTTCATTCCTTCGTTCAACTCGCCCGATACATCCAGGTTTTGGCGCTGGTCAAAATAAAAATCGACACTGTAGTTGGCCGTTTGTTGAATTTCGTCAAGATTAACCGAAAGCCGTTGTACCAGCGAGCCAAATTTTTTCCGTTCGGCGGCAAACTGGTCGCGAAGGCCTTTCAATACAATCCCGTTGAGCAAACTACGGGTAGCCACGGGGTGGAATGACCGCGCGGGAACAGGCTTCCCGTCGAACACCGCTGCGGCAAATAAATGTTTCTCGGGCCCGGTCTTAATCGCCTGTTCGAGTTCGCTCATGGGTCGCTCGAACAAAGACGAAAGTTTGGATTGAAACACCAGCTGGACAAAACGCGGTATCTGCTCGCGAATGTAGGTTTTTATAGCCAGCACCTGCCGCGAATCTTTCCATTCGGCTGCATCGCGCGAGGCAAACTCCGCCAGTTCTTTCTTCAGTTCGATGAATGCAGGGCGGAGAATATCGCTAATTTGTTGCTGTATTTCGCCTTGCAGCTCGCCTGCCTGGCTCTTCAGCTTGAAAATTAAACTGCGGTTGTATAGCTTTAAACGCCAGTGTTCGGCAATGGCAAAAACAGCTCTGAAACTATTCTGAAACGAATGCTCAGTTGCTCTGAAAGCCCGCTGTTTCTGGCGCTCAACCCGTGCAGGTTCCAAACGCCGGTCCGGAAATTCAATGGTTCCTGCTTTCAGGTACAAACCTGCAAAAACAAGGTCAAGATCCTGTTCTGTATCAGCAAAAAAACGCTGAATAGTTCTTTTCTCTGCACTTACTGCTTCGGCTAATTGTTCGAAACGGATTGCCAAGCCTTTTTCATCCTGCTGCAACAGCATAACCAATTCGAGAATGCGGTCGATTTCGTAAAATTGGAGAACACGGTTTTGCCAGCGTTCAAGCAAATCGCGTATAAAGGTTGAAAATCTGGTAGCAAACAAACCGACAAACACATAATCGGCCAGGGCGGCTTCCTGAATATCGTGTTCCCAGTAGTCGGTTTTTTCGGGGGTTTTGCGAAACAAATTAGCGGTACGAATGCCCAACCAGCCCGTTTTAAGGCATATCCGTTTAAATAGCTTCCTCAACTTCAACCCAAACGAATCACCTTCAACCGGGTAAAAGCGATCGCGCGTTTGTAACTCGGTTTGCTTTTTGGGAAACACCGAGAGCAGTTGGTGCAGCTCGCCTAAATTGTTCCATTGTTCATAATTCGACCGCTGATTTACCTCTGCGTAATGGGTTTTCAGCTTTTCGGTGAGCTGGCTGGTCAGCTCAATATAATTTTCAATCCCGACATCTGAAGTCTGGAATTGGTCGAACAGACCTAGCAGTTCGGTTTCAAACTCGAGAGCCCGGAGTAACCAGTCTTGTACGGCCTGGTACTTTTGAGGTGGTATCGGAGTCATCATACAAGAAATTTTCAGTTTTAAAAGCTTGGCTTAAAGTTAAGTCTATTCTGATAAATGTACTCCATTTCTGGCAGCTTCAGCCATATTAAGCCAAAAAATCCCGCCATGTCTGCGGGATTTTCATATTCTTTGAGTAAATCTTCAACTTAATGAACCGAAGATTTGGCCATTTTTTCTTTCAGCAAGCCTGGAATTTCGCCCGGCTCTTTGGCTACCGGGACACCGGCTTTGCCAAAAGCTTTAATTTTTTCCTCGGCTGTTCCCGCCCCGCTCGAAATAATGGCACCGGCATGGCCCATGCGTTTTCCGGGAGGTGCTGTTTGCCCGGCAATAAACGAAACCACCGGTTTGGTAACATGTTTGGCAATGTATTCGGCTGCTTGTTCTTCGGCATCGCCGCCAATTTCGCCAATCAGCACAATGGCTTCGGTTTCGGGATCGTTCTGGTACATTTCAAGCAGCTCAATATAATACAGGCCGGCAACCGGGTCGCCACCAATACCAACAACGGTGCTTTGCCCCATTCCATTCAGGGTGAGCATATTCACCACTTCGTAAGTCAGGGTTCCGCTACGCGACATCAAGCCTACGTTTCCTTTTTTAAAGATCATGCCCGGTAAAATCCCGAGCAAGGCTTCGCCGGGGGTAATTAAACCAGGGCAGTTGGGGCCAATCAGTTTGGTACCATTCTTCTTCAGGATTGGCGTTACGCGAATCATGTCCAGGATGGGGACGCCTTCGCTGATACATATCACCAAATCGACACCCGCGTACGAGGCTTCGAGAATGGCGTCGGCAGCAAACGGTGCCGGGACAAAAATGATGGAGGCATTGGCTTTGGTGGCTTTCACGGCTTCTTCAACCGTGTCGAAAACCGGAACCCCGTCAATCGTTGTTCCGCCTTTACCGGGCGAGGTCCCGGCAACTATCTGCGTTCCGTAAGCTTTCATGCGGCCTGCATGGAATTGTCCATCGCGTCCGGTGATACCCTGTACCACCAGTCTTGTATTTTTATTCACGAGAATACTCATTGTAAACTTCTTTTTTGTAAACGGTTAATTTGATTTGAATATCAGCGTTTGCTTAACTCAATTGCCTTTTGCGCCGCTTCGCGCATGGTTTCCACCACCGGCAAACCAGTTTGTTTCAGTATTGCCAATCCTTCTTCGGCATTGGTACCCGACAGGCGGACCACAATGGGGATTTTGGTTTTG
The DNA here is from genome assembly GCA_047972415.1 of Mangrovibacterium sp. GTDB lineage: Bacteria > Bacteroidota > Bacteroidia > Bacteroidales > Prolixibacteraceae > Mangrovibacterium. The sequence goes on along the minus strand of JBKEAN010000045.1, from coordinate 40,650 downwards.
ATGATTTCCAATGCGGTAATCAAGCCGCGGGCTACATCATCGCCTCGGGTAATACCACCAAAAATGTTAATCATCACGGCTTCCACGTTTTTGTCCGACAGCAGGATGTTCATGGCATCGACCACTTTTTGTGGGTTTGAACTGCCGCCAATGTCGAGAAAGTTCGCCGGGTTTCCGCCGTAGAGTTTAATCATGTCCATGGTGGCCATCGCCAATCCTGCCCCGTTTACCATGCAGCCAATGTTCCCGTCAAGTTTAATGTACGACAGGCCTTTTTCCTTCGCGTCAATTTCCTTTTGCTCGTCGTCGTCCACTTCGCGCATAGCCAGCAATTCGGGCTGACGGTAAAGCGCATTATCGTCGAAGTTCATTTTCCCGTCAATAGCCAGCACTTGCTTGCCGGGGGTAACTACCAGTGGGTTTATCTCGGCCAGAGTAGCATCGGTATCCATGTAAATCCGATATAATTTCTGAAGGATATCGGCTCCCTGACGGGCCAGTTTCACATCGTTGAACAGTTTCAGTGCAATGTTGCGCGCCTGAAAATCGAGCAGGCCGGTAAGCGGGTCGATGTTGAATTTGAGGATTTTCTCGGGATTGGTTTTAGCCACTTCTTCAATTTCAACTCCCCCTTCGGCACTGCCCATCAGGGTTACAGTTTTCGAGTTGCGGTCGGTTACCAAACCAACATAATACTCTTTTTCAATATCGGCAGCATCGGCAATAATGATTTTTTCGACGGTACATCCTTTAATGTCCATTCCCAGGATTTGTTGGGCAGCTTTCACGGCATCGGCTTTGGTACGGGCTAGTTTTACACCGCCTGCTTTGCCGCGGCCACCAACCAATACTTGTGCTTTTACTACAACCAAGTGTTCGATGTGTTCCATCGCTTTTTCAACCTCGTCCACCGTGTGGCACAAAATATGGTTCGGGACCGGGATGCCATATTTCGCGAAGATCTCTCTGGCTTGGTACTCGTGTATCTTCATAGTTTAACGAATTAATTTTAAGGGTTAGTTTCCTTGTTTGCTAAATGTATTAAATTGAAAGCGAACAGAGCAGGCTTAAAGTCAGCTTTTCCGCTATTTTAAAACATATCAACACGAGTGCCCGCGAAATGTTTGCTAAACAAATTGAATTTACAGCTAAAAAATTAGATCGATTGCTGACAAGATAAAATACCACGTTTGATGCTGACTTTTAACTGTTGATTTGCCTGAAAATTGAATTAGTTTTGCAGCAATTCTAAATCATTTAAACCATGCTGAACGAAGTCATGCGGCTCATTAACCACGAAGCCGAATCCATCCGGAACATTCCGGTGAACGACCAATACGAAAAAGCCATACAACTGATCAACAAGCACGTCCATCAATTAAACGGAAAACTGGTGGCCAGCGGAATGGGAAAAGCCGGGCAAATTGCCCTCAACATTGCCACTACTTTCAGTTCAACTGGAACACCGGCCGTATTCCTGCACCCGAGCGATGCACAACACGGCGACCTGGGCGTTATTCAACCCAACGATGTGTTGTTGCTGATTTCGAACTCGGGAAAAACACGCGAAATTGTTGAACTGGTGGACCTAGCCGATAACCTGTATGCCAATCTGCCCATTATTGTGATTACCGGAAACCCCGACAGCGAACTTTGCAAAATGGCCGATGTGACCTTATTTACCGGAAACCCGAAGGAAGTATGTACCCTGGGCCTCACCCCCAGCACATCCACCACCACGATGACCGTTATTGGCGACGTGCTGGTAGTGCTGATGATGAAATCGATTGGTTTTACCAATGCCGACTATGCCAAACGCCACCACGGCGGCTACCTCGGAGACAAATCGCGCCGGCAGGCCCGGATGGGCGAAAACAACGGATGTACCGAAAACTAAAAAGCTTCAGGATGTTAAGGGAAACTAAAACCTTTGCCCCGGTATCCGGAATTCTGCGGAGCAAGCCTTTCAGAAACAAATAAAACGGTATTTTAGCGCGCAATAAAAAAGAGAAGATTATGCGTATCGACAGAGAAAATACAATTGGTTTGGTAATTGACATACAGGAACGTTTGTTACCGGCGATGGAAGAAAGTGAAATGATCCTGAATAATTGCCAGGTACTGATAAACGGGTTGCAAACACTGGGGTTAACCATACTAGTTACCCAACAGTATACCAAAGGATTGGGCGAAACGGTTGAACCAATCCGTTCAATTATCAGCAATTTTAAACCAATCGAAAAAAGGGATTTCAGCTGTTGCGATGAAGCCGAGTTTGCCAAGGAACTCGAAAGGTTGAACGCCATGAACATTATTATCTGCGGGATTGAAAGCCACGTTTGTGTACTGCAAACTGCCATTGATTTAAAAGAAGCCGGTTTGAACCCGATTGTGGTAATGGACTGTGTTTCATCCCGATCCTTCGCCAATGTTGACCTGGCTGCGGAACGCTTCCGTTTCGAAGGCATTATGATGACCTCGTACGAGTCAATTCTATTCGAGCTCACACGCAGCTCATCGGCCCCCGAATTCAAAGCCATTTCGAACCTGGTTAAATAATTCCTTACATTTCATTATCCGGTATTTGCCGGGAGATAATACAAACAACCAAGTTGATTGACATCCTGCACTGGAACTCAATCAACTTTTTTGTTCTCATGGACTAAATCCATGACTTGTAGATGCCTGACAACCTTGCAAAATGACAAATAAAAAACGTTGGTCTCAGCCCAAATGCACTATCCCATTCATATACAGTATTTTACTTTTCGGCCTTCTGCTACTTGTTGCGTATTATGGCTGGACAACTCACTTCGCCCAAAACAAAGCATTCCTACCGGTTTTGGCATTCAGCTGCTTTATTATAAGCTTTTTAATTTATTTATTACTCCGCACCCACATGAAAGTTGCCGGGATGGAGCTCCGACTGAAAGCCATATTCCACTCCATGCAAAGTGAAATCATGGAGCTGTCTGCCGATGGCGAATGCATTGTTATTTATGAAACCAACAAATCGCTGCTTTACCGGGACGAAAGCGAACCCCGGGAAAAAAAGCTTGAAGAACTGGTTGAACCGGAACTGGCATTGTTACTGGGAAATGCCATAAAAAAGTGCCTTCAAACCAAAGACGAAGTTCAATTTGAATACCCGCATGAGATCAATGGTCGCCGCTACTGGTTTTCAACGTGCCTTTCCTTCAAATCAGCCGATCGGGTTATTGCATATGCTTTCGACATTACTGCGTGGAAGGTCACAGAAGAAAACCTGCGTGCTTCGGAGCAATACCAAATACAGCTCAATGCAATGAAAGACAAGTTCCTATCCATTTTAGCCCACGATTTGCGCAACCCGGTTGGTAGTTTTAAAATGCTCACCGGCATTTTGTTGAACGAGTTTGCCGAAGCCGATCTGGCACACACCCAGAAAATGCTATCAACCATCCACCTGGCCAGCTCCAGCCTCCACGATTTGCTCGAAAACCTGCTGGGTTGGTCGCACGCGCAACGGCAAACCTTGGTTGTTAACAAACAGATAGAAAACCTGTATAATTTGTGCGACGATGCCATTGACTCACAACTTGCACACGCACAAGTAAAAAACATCCTGATTGAAAACCGGATTGACGACGAATCGCAGATCTATTGCGACCCCTTTGTTAGCCTGACCATAATCCGGAACCTGCTGTCGAATGCCATCAAATTTACCGGCGAAAAAGGGCACATCGTTGTAAGTAATGAACTGAAAAACCGGCAGGGACGATATTATCAACACGTGTCGGTTACCGATAACGGACAGGGAATTCTAAAGGAAAAACTAACCGAAATTATGAACCTGAAAGCCTCTGAAATTCCACCGGTAACATCAAGCGAAACCGGTACGGGCCTGGGCCTGATGCTTTGCCACGAGTTTGTGAACAAACAAGGAGGTATTTTCGAAATCGCCAGTCAGGTAAACGTCGGGACTACGGTTAGTTTCAGCCTTCCTTTCCCCGACAGTTTTCAGCTCCCGCTTAAGGAAGCAGAATCAATTTCTTACTCAACTCCGTTTGCCCAATAACTGCACGAAAATAATAAATACCGGCAGCCAAGTGGCTCAGGTCGAAGTCGATGGTATTATTTTGCTGATCGAAGCTGGCAGTGCACGCATAAACCTGCTGCCCCATTTGGTTGTAAACCAACAGCTCGGCCTGTCCGTCGGTTTTACTGGCAACAGTCAGGCGGTACAAACCCGTTGACGGATTGGGATAAACTTCAATCGAGTTGCTCAACAGAGTCAGCTCAATATCTCCTTCTGTGCCATTGGTCCCGTCAACCTGAAGCCAGTATTTTCCGCCAGGTACTACATCAATTGGCAATTCGGTTGCGGTGCCGTTGCTTCCGGTACCATAATCGGCAGCGCCAACCAAGGTGTACGTATTATTGGTCCCCGATAAAAGATAATCGACAGTTGCAGCCCGGTACACCGCAATTTGGCTAGCGATGCCTGTTGCCTGCACGGTTACCTGTCCGCTCGAAGGCCCTTCAAAATAAAACCAGATGGAATTATCGAGAATATTCGATCCCGTTGGCGGGCACCAATTATTGGGTACGGTGCAGCCACTGGTTTCGGGCGAGGGTTCTGATTCCTGAACCGTAGCGCAACGGTTCGAAAAAGTGCCGTTATAGCCCAACCCCAGTACCTGGGCCTGAGCAACATTATCGTTGGCAGGCATAACAAGGTGCAGCAACACACTGTCCGACGCAGAACATGTGCCATGCGTACCGGTTACTTTCAGCCAGGTATCAAACGAGCCTTCGATCAGCGCATCTTTCGTCAGGTTCAAAGTCAACACGCCAGCATCAGCGCTTTGTTCAAACTTACTATTCTCGGTTAAGTTGAAACTGAAATAGGGTGCGCCCTCTGCCTCGAACCGGTAATCGGGTAATTCCCAACCGCACAAGGTTATCTCGTCCGAAAAATTAACCCACTGAACCGGCAATTTGGCGTACACATCAATTAGGTTAGTTTGAGTCAACTCATTGCTGCCATTCTCGTTCGACACCAGCAACGAAACCGAATATACCCCTTCGGCCTCGAAAAGTACCTGGGGAAACTGGGAATTGGCTGATGTGCCGTTCACAAACTGAAAAGTCGCGGGCAAAATTGTCCAGTTCCAGGTTTCGGCCGCCCGAGATTCGTCGTTTAATGTAATCGGTTCGCTTAAACAGGCAATGGTTTCGCTGGCCGAAAAAGCAGCTAAGGGGTTACGGTAACCTTCAATTCCATCCAATTGGGTGATGCCGGTATTATCCGGATCGAGCCAAACTTTAAGCTGACGGCTTGCATCGGAGCGGTAGTCCCACGACAGGGACAGCTTACCGAATAACGAAGTATCGTCGTCGCCCCCGTGCAGTTGCCCGATGATGCGCTTGTTCTGGTCGAACAGGGGAGAACCCGACGAGCCGCCTTCGTCGGTACCTACGTCGTAGGCAACCTCCCAGTGGGTATTGGGTTGGGTTGTATTGGCTCCATCCCACGAAATCGAATAGTCGGCACTCACTGCCGGATCGTTATCCAGCGCAATACATTTGCTGCTTCCGTTGGGATGGTGAATACATGTTGAATTTTCGGCAATAGCCCCGGTATTATCCCATCCGGCATAGTAGGAGGTATAGTCTTTGGGTGGAACTTGCTTTAACAACAACAGGGAAAAATCAGTATAACTGCTGGTCGATTTCAGTTCGGTCCCTGATAAACTTTGATTCCGGCGGCCATCGTAAGTGTTACATCCCGACATTTCGTAATTAAAATAAACAATGGTTGTTGCCGCCACCGTACTGGTACTAATGCAATGGTTTGCAGTAAGGAAATAGGGCGTTTCGTCCTCTCGGGTATTATTAATTAGTGCCCCGCTGCAATAATAACCAGATCCTCCTTCAGTAAAAGAAAGCAAGCACACTGCCTTCTTTTGTACTTGCCAGTCGGCACCTGCGGGGCAGTTTATTTGAGTCCGGGTGCGGGCTACGGTGGCCAGGCTTTGATAGGCTTTTACCACAGCCCCCAGGATTACACCTCCTGAAAAACCAGCCGATACCGGCTCGTTGTATTCAATCACCAAGCTGTTCCCATCCAAATCGCCAACAACAAACAGCTCGCCATCCGGCTTATTTTCGGCTGTAAAACCACCTTTAACCTGCGCCTTATCGGGCGAATAAATGTATAACGACGCACCTTGTGGTATATCAAAAATACGAAACTGCAATCCGAGCGATAATGCACTATCGCAACTTATCGTGTAGCGCCAAACCTGGTAATCGTCAACACGGGTTTGCAATCCTTGTTCCCTGATGTCGATCTCCTGCGTTTCAACTTCGGCGTAGCGGTTGTTTACCCCTTCGCGGCTGTCGCGTTCGCGTAATTTTGCAGGTTCAAGCGCCGTCAATTTTAGTTGGGGAAGAATGGCCGCAGACTTGGAACTGATTGCAGTTGCTTGAAATGAAGCCGGTAAGCGCCCATCCTGTATTTGCGCCCGGGCAATATGATAGCTGCCTGTAAAGGTAATGAGCAGCAGGATAACTATCGCCTTACCCTGCATTTTCCGGCGTTGATCAATACGGTTATTCATGTTCGCTTAGTCTGGATGTGTTCGGTCTAAACCTGTTCAAATAAAGTCAAAATTCAGGATATTCTTTTATCCGCGCTTCAATTTAACCCGCTGAACGATACAATTGTTTAACGGGTTTATGTTGCACCAATAACATTCCCTCCCAAACGCCTTCGACCCTAAAGCCGGAACCAGAAGTTTGCATTATTGCCATCCTCGCAAAAAAAAAGAGAGCCTTGCAGACTCCCTCCATTCCAAGAAAAATAGTTGTTGCCTATGAAAGCAGGGCTTTCACCTTGTCGGCAATATCTTTTCCGTCAGCTTGCCCGGCCAATTGCTTTGATGCAATGCCCATTACTTTGCCCATTTCCTTTACCGATGTTGCCCCGGTTTGTGCAATAATCGCCCGGATTGCGGCGGTCAATTCATCATCGCTCATTCGTTTAGGCAGGTAACTTTCGAGAACGGCCAGTTGCCCTAGTTCTTCGGCAGCCAAATCCTCGCGCCCCTGTTCCTTGTAAAGCGTGGCCGAATCGGTGCTTTGCTTGGCCAGTTTGGTAATCAGTTTCACCACATCCTGGTCGTCGAGCGAATGATTGGTACCAGCAGTCTGAGCCTCAATCAGTACTTTTTTGATATTTCGTAAAGCCGCTGTTTTTTCTTTATCGCGGGCTTTCATGGCGGTAGTCAGGTCGGCATTAATTTGTTCAGCTAAACTCATATTTCGTGTTTTTTAATTCGTTCTTCAACAGGTTCAAAAAAATTGAAGTTCATTCAAATAGCGTCGGAAGCATCAATCCTGGATGATAAGAATCTCGTTCCTAGCCTAATAACTCAAAGCTCTTTAATCCACATTATCGTGCAGGAACGAGTTATTGTCGCGCAGGAAGGTCTGGTTGTCCTCGTCGGGCGAAAGCGAGAAACGCGAAAGCTTATTCTCGAAACGGTTCCTGTTATTTTGCACATTCATGTTTTTGCGGCGGTAGGCCGGAATGTTTTCCAGTTCGTCCACCACATCGTCGCCTTGGAGCGAGAAATCGATATTGGGAATAAATTCTGCATCATAACTCGGTTCCTTGCGTCCGTACAAGGCGTCAATTTCGTCGTTTTGTGCGTAACCAACCTCAAACTCAATGGTTCCCTGATTGGTCTTCGGTTTCAGCGCATCAGTCGGTTTTGTTTGAAAACTTGACGGCACCGGACTTTTCAGGTTAGCAAACGGATCGGGACGTTGATCTTCCAGCGAATGATAGGTTTTCTCGATTTTCTGGCTGGCCGCCATTTCGGGAATACTGTTTACATTGAACCCGGTGGCAATCACCGTTACCGAAATCTCGTCTCCCATCGTTTCGTCCACGCCGTTACCCCAAATCAGGTCGGCATCGTTTCCAGCTTTAGTTTGAATGTAATCGGTTATTTCGCCAATTTCGTCCATCGTCACTTCGTCGAACCCGGAGGTAATATTGAGCAGGATGTTTTTTGCCCCGCGGATATCATTATTATTCAGCAAGGGTGAGTTCAGCGCTTCTTCCACCGCACGCAGGGCGCGGTTTTCGCCCGATGCGGTGGCCGAACCCATCAGGGCAACGCCGCTTTTACGCATCACGGTTTCTACATCGGCAAAGTCCACGTTGATGTAACCGGGCACGGTAATAATTTCGGCAATCCCTTTGGCTGCTGTTGCCAACACATTGTCGGCTTTGGCAAAGGCTTCCGAAATCCGGAAGTCGCCGTACATTTCGCGGATTTTCTCGTTATTAATCACCAGCAGCGAGTCCACGTGCGACTGCATTTCGGCAATCCCGTCAATGGCTTGTTTAATGCGGCGGCGACCTTCGTTCCGGAACGGAATGGTAACAATTCCAACCGTGAGTATATTCAGTTCTTTACATGCTTCGGCAATTACAGGGGCAGCACCGGTACCGGTACCGCCACCCATCCCTGCGGTGATGAACACCATTTTTGTATCGCCTGCAATCGCCTGTTTCACGTCGGCAATATTTTCAACAGCAGCTTCGCGCCCGATTTCGGGTTTGTTCCCTGCCCCCCGGCCTTCGGTAAGCGACGAGCCCAATTGTACCCGCAACGGGATGGGGCTGTTTGCTAAGGCCTGCGCATCGGTGTTACACACCATAAAGCCTACATCTTTAATACCTTGCTGGTACATGTGGTTAACCGCGTTGCCACCACCGCCACCAACACCAATCACTTTAATAATTGAGCCGGAAGCCTTCTCCAAATCAAAATTCATAATATCGTTTGCCATAGCCTCTTTGTTTCTTAATTTTTATCAGTCATTGCATCATCCTGTTCTTCAAACAGTTTCATAAATTGGCGTTTAAACCAGTTGTCCGTATCTCCTGCTTCGCTGTTTTCAATCAGTTCGCCGGATGCTTTTTTCTTCCGGTTAACCGGCCTGGACGTTTTGCTGGCCGCAGCCGGCGACTTTGACGGTTCGGGTACAGGTTCGAAAACTGTTCCCTGGTAAATTGGCTCGTCGAACCCGGCTTCGGGATCCATATCGGCTTGAAGGGACAGTTTGCTCACCGGGGCTTCTTTTTGCAACAAGTGGCTCGGGTTGCGGTCGAACCGGGTTGCCGCAATGGTGACGCTGATTTTTGTCCCCAGTTTCGGGTCGCAGCCATTACCCCAGATGATATTGGCATCTTGCCCGGCCTTATTCTGAAGGAACTCGATGATGTCGCCAATTTCGCCCATCGTAATTTCGTCTTCGCCCGAAATAATATTTAAAAGAATGTCTTTTGTCCCGTTTATGTCGTTGCTGTCGAGCAGGGGCGATTCCAGTGCAGCGTGTACGGCGGTCATGGCCCGGTCGTCGCCTTCGGCAATGCCGGTCCCCATTATAAACACGTTGCTGTTTGCCATTACGGTGTATACATCGGCAAAGTCGATGTTAATGTTTCCGTGGACCGTAATAATTTCGGCAATCCCTTTCACCGCCGTCGTAATAATATCGTCGGCCTTTTTAAAGGCTTGCGATGCCGGCAGATTACCGTGGATAAGGTGCAATTTTTCGTTGCTCACCACCAGTATGCTATCCACATACTGCTGCAAACGGTCTACCCCGGCTTTGGCCTGCTCGTAACGCCGGCGGCCTTCCGAAGGCGAAGGAACGGTAACAACGGCAATGGTAAGTATTCCCAGTTCGCGGGCCAAAGCGGCAATAACCGGAGCTGCGCCGGTACCTGTTCCACCTCCCATTCCGGCTGTTATAAACATCATTTTGGTGGTGTCTTCGAGTACACTGCGAACGTCGTCGAGGTTTTCAATAGCCGCCTGTTCGCCCTGTTCGGGCTGGTTGCCGGCGCCGCGTCCGCCAGTGAGAGTGGCACCCAGTTGGATTTTTACCGGAACCGGGCTATTGAGCATGGCCTGGGCATCGGTATTGCAAATTATAAAATCGACCCCGTGAATGCCCGAGTTATACATGTGGTTAACCGCATTGCAGCCGGCACCTCCCACACCCACCACTTTTATGATGGACGACTGTGCCCGTTCCAAACCTAATTCAATCATATCCTCAATCATCGGCGAGGAGTTTTCGTGTTTCGTATCAAATTGTCGTTTCGTAACAGCTGATGTGCTTTTTTAGTCATCAGCCTTTCCATATTTAGCAGCTGGAGACGAGCTCCTGGTTCCCAATCTATTTCATTTCTATCCCTTGCTCGTCGTTGAAAAACATTTCCATCTGGCGGGCAACGCCTTCTTTCATGGTTTTCAGAAAACCGAAATGGTTCGACTTTGGCTTGGGTGGCTTTTTGTTCGATTTTGTTTTTTTATCGTCAGGCGCTTCGGCGTACAAACCTATTTTGAGCAAGCCCAGCAAGGTTGCAAAATGTGGATCGTCCAAGCCGCGCCACTGCCGCTCCATTCGTAAGTAAGGCCGCCCGATACGCACATCGAAACCAGTTTTAAACTTCAACAGTTGATTCAGGTTCAACAACAAGGCCGTTCCACCTGTGAGCACAATACCCGCCCCGATTTTATCGGCATAACCCGATTTTTCGATGTGGTAGGCGATGTTGTCGATAATCTCTTCCATGCGGGCCTGGATAATAAAGGCCAGGTTCCGGAAACTAATTTCTTTGGGTTCCCAACCCGATTGCGACGGAATGGTCACCACTTTGTCCTCGGGTGCAAAATTGCCCATTGCCTGGCCAAACTGGGTTTTAAGAGTCTCGGCCTGCCGGGCTCCAATGGTACAACCTTCTTTAATATCGTTGGTAAGCACATTGCCGCCGAACGGAATGAGGGTTGAATAGCGCAACATCCCTTCTTGGTAAATGGCTAACTTGGTGGTTCCGGCACCAATGTCCAGCAAAATTACGCCGGTTTCCTTTTCCTCATCGCTCAATAAAATTTCGGACGATGCAATCGGGTCGATAATCGCTTTTTTCACGTTGATCCCGAGGCTCTTCAGGCTTTCCTTCAAATTATCCTCGTAATACCGGGGAGCAACCAGCATTTTAAATTCAACCTCCAGCTTTTCGGCTTTCATACCCACCGGATCATAGCAGGAGCCTTCCTGGTCAACCTGGTACATTTGGGGTTCAACGTGGTATATTTTAAATTGCTCGTCAAGCTGTGCCTTCAATGCCTGCTGAATCAGGAAATCAACATCAGCCTGGGTCACCAGCTTGTCCTTGCCAATGTACTTTTCGGCCTTCAGGCTGAATGTTTTTAACTGCTGCCCTACAATGTTGACGTAAACCTCGTCAATCCCATCTTCAATCTGTCCCTCGACCACGCGAATAGCCGCGTTAATCGCACGCGAAGCCTCTTCAATATTCAATACCGCTCCCCGCCGCACTCCCGCTGACGGTGCAGCATTGACCCCTAGTATTTCGACCCGCTCGTCCTCGGACATCCGTCCGGCAACAACAGCTATTTTGTTGGTACCTACGTCGATTGCTGCTATAATTTTGCTTTTGGCCATAAGCTTTATTTTATCTGTATCTACGTTTTTTTTATTCTGTTCAGGCTTTTTTTGCGGGCTTTACCCGAGCTTTTGTTTTGTTTGTATTGGTTGCTTTTGCCGGTGTTTTAGCGGCAATTTTGGGTTTTACTACCGCAGTAGCCGGTGCTTTTACCGGTTTTGCAACTACCGAATCGGCCGACTGTGCCAGCGAATCGACTGGCGCTTTGGCCAAAGGCATTTCGCCTTTGCGTGTACAAACAACCTGGTTTTTATATTTTAAACTAATTTTACGGTACTTGTCCCAGCCAGCTTTCGGCATGGCTTGCTCGTAAAGCGCTTTCAGGTTCCGGAGTTTTTCGCGGTAATTCAACACATCGCCAAACTCAATCAGCTGTTCCCCAACCAGTGGAACCATCGTCAACTCACCTTTTCCGGTCACTTCAACCTGTTTGATTTGGGCATTCCAAAACGGGTCGCTATGAATAAATGCAATCAGCGGTACCAACTGCTGTGCAGTAAATTTATCGTTGAGCATTCCGCTTACCAGCACCACATGCGAAGCAAATTGCGGATTAGCCGGAATACGTACACCATCGTGGTCCATGTAATAGTCGTCCTTATCGGTCATCACCCGGAACAAGGGTTCGCGCTGTTGCACTTCAACCATCAGCTCCCCTTTAAAGCTCATCTGCTTGCCGCTGATATGCCGGTACACCTCTGCTTTTTTTATGGCTGGGTTTTTCTGAAGCTTTTGCTCCAACAGGTTGGTATTAACCCGATCCAGGGAGCTGCTCTTCAGCTTCGGTTCCGCCTCGCGCACCAACCGAACCACCTCTTCCTCGTCGATAAAACGGGGCGAGTCTTCAGGAATGATGACCACCACTTCGTCGCACTTCACCCGGGCCAACCGCCCCGACGAAAATGCCAACGAGCTGACGATTAACCCGACAACTGCTACAAATAAACTGATATTGATAATCTTCCTAACCATGCTCGATCTGTTTTATTGCCTGTTCCACCGGTTCAACCAAATTTTCAATATCACCCGCCCCCATCATTAGCACCACGCCCGGTTTTAAAGACAAAGCTGCTTTTTTCAGGTCCGCTTTTGCCAAAAGCTGTTTCGCACTGCATTCAATATTTTCAAAAATCAAGTTTGAAGTCACTCCGGGAATGGGTTTTTCGCGCGCCGGATAAATATCCAGTAGCAGAACCTGGTCCAACTGGCTCAACTCGCGGGCAAAGTCTGCTGAAAAATCCTTAGTGCGGCTGTACAGGTGCGGCTGAAAAATACCAGTCACCCAACGGTCGGCAAACATCGCCTTTACCGAACTGATGGTGGCTTTCAACTCCTCGGGATGATGCGCGTAATCGTCAATCAGAATGTATTTACTACTTCGGTAACGAATGTCGAAACGCCGCTTAACACCCTGATATGTTGCAATTGCCACTTTAATTTCATCAGCAGAAACACCCGCCAGCAAAGCTAAAGCCGATGCGGCAACTGCATTTTCAACATTCAGCAATCCCGGGTAATTCAGCACCATATCTTCAATTATGCCAAAGGGGTGGTTTAAGTTGAAGTGATAGGCTTCGTCTTTCAACACAACAGCCGAGGCATAAAAATCGGCCCGTTCTTCGCGGGAATAAGTGTAATGACGAATATCCGGATTATCCTCCTCTGTTAACGGCAACCCTTTTTTTGCCACCACCGCACCTCCGGTTTTTATCTGACCCACGAACTCGCGGAACGACTTCTGTATAGCGGCATGATCGCCATAAATATCCAGGTGGTCGGCATCCATCGATGTAACCACGGCAAAGTCGGGATGCAGCTGCAAAAACGAGCGATCGAACTCGTCAGCCTCGGCAACTACCCAATTGCTGGTGGACGAGAGCAAAAGATTGCTTTGGTAATTCTTCGAAATACCACCCAGAAAAGCGCTGCAATCTACACTCGAACTTTTCAGGATATGGGCAGTCATGGTTGATACGGTTGTTTTACCGTGCGTTCCCGATACGGCCAATGTCCGCCCGGTGTCGCAAATCATGCCAAGCACCTGCGAACGCTTCTTCATGCGGAAACCATTTTGTTCCAGAAAAATACGCTCACCCAGTTCGGCGGGCACTGCCGGGGTAAACACCACCAGGCAAGTTTCTTTATTTAAGGTTGAAGCGATTAATTCGGGCTCGTCGGTGTAATGCACATCAATTCCTTCAGCGACCAACGCTTTGGTCAGCTCGGTTCCGGAGCGGTCGTAGCCGGAAACCGGAAAACCGGCATGGCTGAACCAGCGTGCCAGCGCGCTCATCCCAATTCCCCCGATACCCAGGAAATATACTTGTTTGATATCGCTCAATCCGTTCATTTCTTTTTCAGTTCATTTAAAATCACCTCTACAATCTCGGCAGTGGCATTGGGCTTGGCCATCTTTTTACAGTTTTGGGCCAGTAAAGCCAGCTGCTCTTTGTCGTGCACCAGGCGAAAAGCTTGTTTAAAAAGCTGCTCCTTTCCATCGGTATCTTTCACCAGCACCGCTGCCTGCCGTTCAACCAGCGCCATTGCATTTTTGGTTTGGTGGTCTTCGGCCACATTGGGCGAAGGCACCAAAATGGCCGGTTTACCGAGCAGGCAAAGCTCGGAAATAGTACTTGCCCCTGCACGCGAAATCAACAAATCAGCTGCCTTATAAGCCTTGTCCATATCGGTCAAAAACTCCAATACCTGCAAGTTCGCCGGTTGCTTTCCTTTCAGGCGTTCCTGCATTTCAGCAAAATACAGCTTGCCCGTTTGCCAAACCACCTGTACCTCCTGCGCGGCAATCAGCTCCAGGTTGGCCAGTACAAATTCGTTTAAACTGCGGGCGCCCAAGCTTCCACCTACAATAAAAATGGCAGGCTGCTTGGCCGAAAGTTTGTAGGCTTTCAACGCCTCTGCTTTGTCAACGGGGGCCAGCAAGTTTTGGCGAACCGGGTTGCCGGTCAGTACCAATTTTTCGGCCGGGAAGTAGCGTTCCATTTTCGGATAGGCTACGCAAATTTTTCTCACTTTGGCCGACAACAATTTATTTGTCACCCCTGCATACGAGTTTTGCTCTTGCAAAATTGCAGGCACCCCGGCACGGACCGCAGCATTCAGCACCGGACCACTGGCAAAACCACCCACGCCAATTGCCACATCGGGTTTAAATTCTTTTATTACTTTCCGGGCCTTCCGCATACTCTGGAACAGCATCCACAAAAACTTGAAAAACTTTGGCGAAGCTTTTCGCGGCATACCCATCACCGGTAAACCAACAATTTTGTATCCCGCAGCCGGAACGCGTTCCATTTCCATTTTCCCCAAAGCGCCGACAAACAGAATGTCGGCATCGGGCACGGCTTGTTTCAAGCCGTTGGCAATGGATAGGGCGGGGAAAATATGTCCCCCGGTACCTCCTCCGCTGATGATTACTTTCAATGTCATAGTTTACCTGCTCTATTTTGTTTTCAACTTAAAACCTATTTCAACTCCTGGTCTTCGTCCGGAATATTGACGACCACCTGTTCTTCAACCGTCCCCTGCTCGGCTTCCTTTTTGTTGTGATAACTTACCGACAAGATGATTCCGAAGCCGGCAGCAGTAAACAACATGGAGGTTCCCCCCATGCTAATCCAGGGCAAAGGCTGTCCTGTAACCGGTATCACCCCGGTTGATACGGCCATGTTTACAAATGCCTGGATGGTATAAATAAGCACAATCCCCGTGGCCAAGAAAGCCGGAAACGTACGGGAACTCTTTCGGACAATGGTGACACCCCGGAATAAAAACAACAGGTACAGGAAGACAATGATCACCCCGCCTGCCAGGCCGTATTCTTCAATAAAAATGGCGTAAATGAAGTCGTTGTAAGCAGCCTCCATATAGTTGCTCACATCGCTACCACCGGGACCTTTCCCAATAAAACCACCTTCGTAAATAGCCAGCTTCGCATAATCGGCCTGCGAGGTCCCTTCGTCTTCGGCAACTGCAGTCCCATTTGCCCCACCCATAAACGTATCGATACGGGCTTTAAAAGTGTGCACCCGCCCGAAAGAAGCAGGGAGGAAATCGGCCGTGAAGTACATTAATACCACAAAAGCCAAGCCCACCAAACCGGTTGCGCCAATAAACTTGAGCGGAACCCGCGCTACAAACATCAGCCCCACCATTCCGGCAAAAATAACCCCTGCAGTTGAAATATTACCGAATGCAATAATGAGACAAACCAACACGGTAGCGCCCATCACCCATTTAAAAGCTTTCGCCAAATCTTCTTTCGATTTTTGACGGGCCGCCAGCACTTTTGCCCCAAACATGACCAAGGCCAGTTTGGCAAACTCGGCCGGCTGAAAGCTAATAAACCGTAAATCGAGCGAGCGGGGCGTTGCTTTTCCGGTTAGTTTATACTGAACCAAAGCAATTGCCAGCAACCCAAAAGTAGCTAACAACGCCAACGGGGCAATAAGCGAATAAAACTTTACGGGCACATAGTTGACCAGTGCCACCATAACCAAAAAACCAGCCCCAATAAAAACCGAGTGCCGGATAAGGTAGTGCGCAGTAAAACCACCAGCTTCGCGATAAGCCAAACGCCCCGTTGCACTATACACAATCAGGATAGAAGCCAGCGAAAGCAGGAACAGGATCAACCACAAAACCCGGTCGCCTTTAAAAATATGTTGAAGCGAAAAATTCATCTTTTCAATTATCGTTTAGCACCTCTGCCCGAGGTATTCCCGTTCGGTTTTTATAACTCGCGGACAGCCATTTTAAACTGACGGCCGCGATCTTCGTAATTCTCGAACAAATCGAAGCTGGCACAGGCCGGCGACAGCAACACCGCTTCGCCGTTTTTCGCCAGATAATACGCTGTACGTACAGCATCTTTTATATCCGATGTTTCAATAATATCAGCCACTTTACCCGAGAAAAAATCAACAATTTTTTTGTTGTCGGTACCCAGGCAAACAATGGCTTTCACCTTATCTTTTACCAACTGTTCCAGCTCGGCGTAATTGTTGCCTTTGTCAACCCCGCCCACAATCCAGACAACCGGCTGGCTCATGCTTTCCAGCGCATACCAGGTCGAGTTCACATTGGTAGCTTTCGAGTCGTTAATGAACTCAATGCCGTGCACTTTCAGGAAGCGCTCCAAGCGGTGCTCAACACCTTTAAAATCGGACAAACTCTCGCGGATTTTTTCGTTTCGGATGTTCACTACCGAACCGGCTAAACCGGCAGCCATGGAGTTGTACTGGTTGTGTTTCCCCTGTAAAGCAATATCAAAAATGGACATACTGAATGTGTTTTTGTTCCAATTAATCGTCAATTTATTCTCACTCACTCCGGCGCCCGCTTCGGGTGCTTCACCCAAGCCAAAAGGCAAGCAAGCCGCAGGTATTTTTCGTTTTTTCAATTCGGTTTGAATGACCGGGTCTTCGTTCCAGTAAATGAAGAAGTCGTCTTCGGTCTGGTTTTGAATGATGCGAAACTTGCTGTCCACATAATTCTGAAACTGGTACTCGTAGCGGTCCAGGTGATCGGGCGTAATATTCAACAAAACCGCCACATACGCCCGGAACTTGTACATGCCATCAAGCTG
Organism: Mangrovibacterium sp.; assembly: GCA_047972415.1. Taxonomy (GTDB): domain Bacteria; phylum Bacteroidota; class Bacteroidia; order Bacteroidales; family Prolixibacteraceae; genus Mangrovibacterium. The sequence continues at coordinate 23,503 of JBKEAN010000045.1, read as the reverse complement.
AAAGCTACTCAGCTCCAACACGTAATAATCAAAGTCCTTTTCGGCCACCTGCCATGCAAAGCTTTGCCCCACGTTTCCGGCCAGCCCCACCTTGTAACCCGCTTTTTGCAACAGGTGATAAGTAAGCAGCGTGGTAGTGGTTTTACCATTGCTCCCGGTAATGCAAATGCATTTGGCATTGGTGTAGCGGCCTGCAAACTCAATTTCCGAAACCACCGGAATATTGGCAGCGTGCAGCTTTTTCACAATGGGCGACTTTTCCGGGATTCCCGGGCTTTTAATTACCTCGGCTGCCTTCAGTATTTCGCCCTCGGTATGTTTTCCTTCTTCGAACGGAATGCCGTATTGCGCAAGCACTTCTTTATAATTTGGTTTGATAGCGCCAAAATCTGACACCCAAACATTGAAACCCTGTTTTTGCGCGAGGATGGCCGAACCAACCCCGCTTTCGCCTGCACCTAATATGACAATCCGTTTGGCCATGATTTAGCGCATTTTAAGGGTTGCCAGGGTGAATACTGCCAAAATGATTCCCACAATCCAGAAACGGGTAACAATCTTGGCCTCAGGGATCAGCTTCTTTTGAAAATGGTGGTGAATCGGGCTCATCAGGAACACCCGGCGGCCTTCGCCATATTTCTTTTTGGTGTATTTGAAATAGCTCACCTGGATAATGACCGACAGGTTCTCGATCAGAAAAATGCCGCACAATAGCGGGATAAGGATTTCTTTGCGAATGATAACCGCAAATACCGCCAAAATACCGCCAAGCGCTAAACTACCGGTATCGCCCATGAACACTTGCGCCGGGTACGAATTCCACCACAGAAAACCAACTGTTGCCCCGATAAATGCCGCGATAAACACCGACAGCTCGCCGATATGCGGAATGTACATGATGTTCAGGTAATCGGCATAAATAATGTTACCACTCACGTAGGCCAAAATCCCGAACGTAGTTCCGCTGATGGCCGAAGTTCCGGCCGCAAGCCCATCAATCCCGTCGGTGAGGTTGGCAGCATTTGATACCGCTGTAATAATCAGGATAATGGCGAGGGCGTACACCAGCCAGCGAAGCCATTCGGCCTGTTCACCTGCAAAATTGACCATCCATTTATAGTCGAATTCGTGATTCTTAATGAACGGTAACGTGGTTTTGGTCGATTTTACATCGGTGGTTGCAAAGTGAACAGCCTGCTGTCCGGTTTCGTTTTCAACCACAATTTCTTTCACATAGTCGCCTTTGGCGTTTTTAATCTTTTCGCGCACAACTACATCGGGCGACAGGTACAGGGTTGCAGCCACAATAATACCAAGGCTCACTTGCCCTAAAATTTTAAATTTTCCGGCCAAGCCTTCTTTGTCTTTCAGAAACACCTTGATGTAATCGTCGATAAAACCGATGGTCCCCAACCAAACAGTGGTAATCAGCATCAGGATGATGTAAATATTGTTGAGTTGGGCAAAAAGTAAAGTTGGGATAATAATAGACGCCAAAATGATGATACCACCCATGGTTGGTGTACCTTTTTTCTGCATTTGCCCTTCGAGCCCCAAGTCGCGGATTTCTTCGCCGATTTGTTTGCGTTGCAGAATGCGAATAAGCTTTTTACCAAAGCCCATGGTAATAAATAACGACGTAATGATGGCGGCAGATGAGCGGAATGAGATGTATTGCAACATTCCCCACCCGGGAATATCTAAACCTTTCAACCAATCATACAATAAACTAAACATAGTCCTTTTCTTTTTTTATCATTTGATTTTCAGTGCATTCGTTACTGGTTGAACATCTCGGCCAGCACTTCTTTATCGTCAAAGTGATATTTCACCCCCATGATTTCCTGATAATCTTCGTGCCCTTTTCCGGCAACCAGGATAATATCGCCCGGTTTGGCCAACATGCAAGCGGTGCGGATGGCTTCCCTGCGGTTTACAATCGACAGCACTTTGTGGCGGACATGCGCCTCAACGCCAGCTTCCATATCGGCAATAATCTGCTCAGGCACTTCGGTGCGCGGATTGTCAGAGGTGAGAATCACCCTGTCGCTTTGCGCTACCGCCTCTTTGGCCATCACGGGACGTTTGGTTTTGTCGCGGTCGCCACCGGCACCCACAACGGTTATTACCTGTTCGTTACCGGTGCGGATCTCACTAATCCCGTTCAACACATTTTGCAGGGCATCGGGCGTGTGCGCATAGTCCACAATGGCGTATTTGCCATCGGGCGAGCGAAGAATATCGAAACGGCCGGCAACTGGGCGTAACTCGCTAATTAAAGGCAATACCTTTTCGTCCGGTTCGCCCAGCAACAATGCAGAAGCGTAAACCGCCATTAGGTTGTAGGCGTTGAAAATTCCGGAGAAGTGTACCCAAACTTCGCGTCCGTCAATGGTGAGCAACATGCCGTCCATATGTTTTTCGAGCACTTTGCATTTGAAGTCGGCCAGGCCCTTCAACCCATATGATTTCTGAACAGCGTTGGTATTTTGCAGCATCACTTTGCCATTTTTCTCATCGGCATTGGTTAGGGCGAAGGCTGAAGCGGGCAGGTTATCGAAGAATTTCTTTTTTGCTTTCAGGTATTCCGCAAACGTTTTGTGGTAATCCAGGTGGTCGTGCGTAAGGTTGGTGAAAATTCCACCATCGAACTTGATACCGGCAATCCGCTCCTGATCGATCGCGTGTGAGCTCACTTCCATAAAGCAGAACTCGCAACCGGCATCCACCATTTTGGCCATCAGCGCCTGAATTTGTAACGCATCGGGTGTGGTATGGCTGGACGAAAGCTCTTCGTCGCCCACATAATATTTAATGGTTGAAATGAGCCCGGCTTGGTACCCCAATTTCTTAAATAGTTTGTACAACAGGGTTGCAATGGTGGTTTTGCCGTTTGTACCGGTTACCCCAACCACTTTCAGGCTTTGCGAGGGATTGCCGTAAAAGTTCGAAGCTATCGGCCCTAAAGCACCAGCCGTGTGCGCCATTTTCACCAGCGCAGCACTCCCAACGTTTACATCCGGGCGCTCGGCAACAATTACCGAAGCACCAGCTTCAACAGCTTTCGAAATAAAGTCATGACCATCGACGTGAGTTCCGCTTGTTGCTACAAACATATCGCCCACCGACACTTTACGCGAATCGAACTGAATCTGGGTTACCGATGTATCCAAACTACCAGCAAGCAGTTCGAAATCTAACCCACTCAGTATATCTTTTAATGTTTTCATTTTAGCTCAGCTCCAAAAAAATGGTTTGACCTGTTGTTATTTTCATTCCGGCATCGAGTGATTGTTTGGTCACTTTGCCAACGCCGGTCATTTTCACTTTTAAGCCCGAACTTTCGAGCAAGTAAAGTGCATCGCTTCCGGGCAAACCCAGCACATTGGGCACTTCACCGTCTTTCACCCCGGTCGATTTTACGTTAGATTGTTTGCCTGTTACCGCAACTTCCACCAACTCGCCATCCATGTCATTTTGGTTTAGCCCCAGATTCAGCACGCGCGCGGTTTCCAACACATCTTCCTTAAAGCCTTTGTCGACCAGCCCGAACGTAACAGGCGGTTGCGGTACTTCGGGTTTATTTTTGTTTTTCGGATTTGGTTTTTTCTCGCGCGGTTCCAGAAAACTTGCATACACTTTCGCTGCCACTTCCTTAAATACTGGTCCGGCAACCGAGCCCCCATAATACAGTCCTTTAGGCCCAACCACGGCCACAATTACTGTGTATTTGGGATCGTCGGCGGGAAAATAACCGGCAAACGACGCCTGGTATTTTTTACCTTCCTTGGTATACCCCTGATTGTCGTAGGCCACCTGTGCAGTGCCGGTTTTTCCGGCAATGGGAAAATAATCGTTGTTCAAACTTTTCCCTGTACCTTCCAGGCAAACGCCTTCGAGCAGGGCGCGGGCTTTATTGAGGGTGCTTTGCGAACAAATCATCGGGTTGATGGTTTCGGGCGGGAACTCGCGGACCAGCAGGCCATTTTCGCGTACTTCCTTCACAAAACGTGGCTTCACCATTCGCCCTTTATTGGCAATGGCATTGTAAAAAGTGAGGGTCTGAACCGGTGTGAGCTTAATTTCGTAGCCATACGAAATCCAGGCGAGCGAGGGACCCCACCAAGAATCATCAGTCGGATATTTTATGTACGGAACCCCTTCGCCGGCAAAACCCAAACCAAGCGGCTTATTCAGTCCGAAGTTGTACACGCGGTCAATAAAATCGCGTTCTTTTCCTTCGTAGTGTTTGGTAATGATTTTGGCAACACCGACGTTCGACGATAGTTCAAATATTTTTTTCACGCTAATTGCGCCATGACCCCCTTTGCCGTAGTCGCTGTCGTAAATGGTTTGACCGCGATAATCCCAGCGCCCAATGCCCGTATCAAAAACATCAGTGGTATCCACATAGCCATCTTCGAGCGCCACCATCAGCGAAATCAGCTTAAAGGTTGAACCTGGCTCGCTGCAACCGGCGTGGCCCAAAGCAAAGTTGTAGGTTTCGCCGTAGCTCCCATCCTTGCGACGTCCGACGTTGGCAATGGCTTTAATGTCGCCCGTTGCAACTTCCATCACAATGGCAGTTCCCCATTCGGCTTGCGACTGGTTCATTTGTCGCATCAGTGCGTTTTGGGTGAAGTCTTGCAGATTAACATTAATGGTTGTAATTACATCTTTGCCATCTTGCGGATCAACCAGCGGCACATCAACCCAATGCCCTGAATAGTTTCGCTTAATCGCCAAACCATTAACCCCGGACAAGTAACTTTCCATGGTTCCTTCGATTCCGGAATAACCCACATTGCCATGAATTCCACCAAAAGCGCCCTTATTAAGTGTCCCGATGGTGCGGCTGGCCATGTCGCCGTGCGGCATCACCCGCTGGCTTTCGCCAATTACAATCAATCCACTGCCAAAATTCTTCTTCGCCAGCATGGGCAATCGCTTAAACTGCTGCAACTGGTTGTAATTCACCTTTTCGGGATATAACAAAAACCAACGATTGGGTTTATCTTTTCGGGCTGCCTCTGTAAATTTGCGCTTAAACTGGCTTTTCGGGATACCAAAAAAGTTGGCTACTTCTTCGCAAAAAGCATCGCCCTGTCCCTGGAGTTCGCGCTGTACCCGCGGCGCAGCACAATCGAGCCTAAGTTCGAAATAAGGAATTGAGGTGGCCAAAATACTGCCATCGTCGGCACACACATTTCCGCGCTTGGCGGTAATGTCGACCGTATTGGTTTTTAAGTCCTTTCCAATTTTTTCCCACTTTTGGGTATCCACATTCTGGATCATAAACGCGTTCCAGATAATCCATCCGGTGAGCGCCATGAACACAAAATAAATGAAGCCAAAGCGTAGGGTTATATATTTTCTGATTTCCATTATCGTTTCCGAATGGTCTTATATTGTTTTTGTCAATTCATTTCGTTTCATGCCTGCGCAGCACTATTCTTCCAGTTTTTCAACTTTTAGTTTTTGTGGCGGTTCCGACGGTTCAATCAGGCTAATCCCGCTTTCCTGTACACGCCCGGCAATTTCAGAGGGGCGGTTCATCTGCATCAGTTGTGTTTCGTAGGTAATGGACGAAGCCCGTAGTTCTTTGATGGAGTCCTGAACCACTTCAATCTCGGTCATGGTTTTTTCGGACCAATAACGGTTGGTGATAATCAGGATGGAGAGGAACACCAGAAACACAACAAACGGAATCTGGCTCAGCGATTTTTCGCTGGCCAAAATGGAGCCGCCCAAAAACGATTTCAGGTTTGGCGCACGCAGTTTTGCCTTTTCTTTCGGTGTTTGTTCTTCGTTCATAACTTTTCGGCTATTCGTAGTTTGGCACTGCGGGCACGTGGGTTGCGCTCAATTTCCTCGTCGGTGGGAACAATGATTTTGCGGTTCACCACTTCGAGGCTCGAATTAACATTTCCGAAGAAATCCTTCTCCTGTTTTCCCTCAAAGTTGCCCGCTTTCATAAAGTTTTTTACAAGGCGGTCTTCCAGCGAGTGGTAGGTAATAACTACCAGGCGGCCTCCCGGTTTTAGCAGCTCGACACTCTGCTCTAAAAACTCTTTCAGCACATCCAACTCGCCGTTGGTTTCGATGCGCAAAGCCTGGAAAACTTTGGCCAGGTATTTTGTTTCGGTTTTTTTAGGAACACAAGGCTCAATAACCGATTTGAATTGTTCAATGGTTTTGATTGGCGAAATCTGCCGGGCAGCAATAATCACCCGTGCCAAACGACGGGCATTATCAAGCTCGCCATAGTCGCGAAACAGGTTGGCGAGCACTTGCTCGTCGAGCGTATTAACTAAATCGGCTGCGGTTTTAGTGGCGTTTCGGTTCATGCGCATATCCAAATCGCCGTCGAAACGAAACGAGAAACCGCGCTCGGCCACATCAAAATCGTGCGACGAAACGCCCAAATCGGCCAAAATACCATCAACCTGGCCAACTTCATTATAACGCAAAAAATTTCGGATGTACTTAAAATTGTGCCGGACGAAAATGAAGCGCGGATCGTCGAAGGCATTGGCAGCTGCATCTTCGTCCTGATCGAAACCAAACAGGCAACCTTTGTCAAGCCTGTTCAACAGTTCGCGCGAATGGCCGCCCCCACCGAATGTTACATCAACATAAACGCCATCGGGTTGAATGTTCAGCCCTTCGAGGCTTTCGTTCAACAAAACCGGTATGTGGTAAACTTGCTCCATCACTATTCCTCCAAATCGCCAAAGTGTTTACCAAACAAATCGCCGTAATCGCCCATCGAGTTGATGTAAGCATCGTATGCGGCAGCATCCCACAAGCGAATGCGTTCGCCCTGCCCTACAAAGACAACCTCTTTTTTAATGCTTACTTTTTCTAGAAAGTTGTTCGGGAAGTTCATGCGGCAATTGTCCGGTACCTGAACGACTTTAAAACTCCTGAAAATCATATCAAGCAAACGGCTTTGCTCCCGGTTGTTCCGGTTCAGCTTACCGGTGAAATAGCCTAAGCGTTTTTCCCAAGCTTCCATCGGGTAGATATTCAGGCACTTCTCATACGGATCCAGCTCGATGGCCATTTGTCCACCGGGAATGCTGCCTCCCATTTCGTTTTTGTAGTCGGCAGGCAAAACGACTCTTCCTTTTTCGTCGAATGTTGCGTTTTTTTCTGCGGAGAAGTTCATTTTTCTGATTGCCTATTTTCCAATTGTAAAAGTAGTAAATCCAACTCAAAAAACCCACTTTCAGTCACTTTCAGTCACTTTTTTCCACCTCTCCTTTTTATAATAGCTGTCAGCTCTGTGTTAATAACGTAATTTATTTTGTTGAAAACTAAAAATTAACGCCTGATTTATTGCGCTTTATACAATCAAATAAGTTATCAACAATGGTTAATAATTCATATTCAAATCAACTAAACTCAACGGAAATTCAGTCACCGGAACAGACTTTTAAAATATTTCCTATTTTTCGATTCAAATTTGAACGACATGGAAGGAACCGAGCTCAAAAAGCTGAAACCAATCAATATCAAGTCACTATTCAAGGAGAAAAACCCGCGATTGGCCGCCTTACTCCCGGGATTTGTTTACCGGTACATTAACCGGATTGGCCATATTGACGAGTGTAACGAGATTATAGCGCTTTACGGCAACCAGCAGGGTGCTGAATTTGCGCAAAGCACGGTCGGGTATTTTGATGTAACCGAAGAAGTAAAAGGACTGGAAAATGTGCCAAGCTCCGGGCGCTTTATTTTTGTGGCCAACCACCCGCTGGGTGGGTTCGATGCTTTGCTGTTGATTAGCAATGTTTACAAGCGGGTTGGCGATTTGCGCTTTTTAGTAAACGATGTTTTACTGAAAATCACGCCGTTGTCGAACATTTTTGTCCCCATCAACAAACATGGCGGGCACAGCCGCGAAGCCGTGCAACAAATTGAAAAAACCTACCGCTCGGATGTTCAAATCCTGATTTTTCCCGCAGGATTGGCCAGCCGCAAAATTAACGGGCAGGTAACCGATACCGATTGGAAAAAACACTTCATCCAGAAAGCAGTGGAACACCATCGCGACGTTATTCCGGTACACATCAGCGGGCAAAACTCCAACTTTTTTTACCGTTTGGCCAACCTGCGCAAGGCGTTCGGCATAAAATGGAACCTGGAAATGTTTTACCTGTCCGACGAATCATTCAGGCACAAAAAAAGCAAATTCACCCTCACGTTTGGAAAACCAATTCCCTGGCAACGTTTCGATTCGTCCAAAACACAAAAAGAATGGGCCGATTCGGTTCGCGATATACTTTATAAGCTGCCCGGCAGGGAGAACTTATAAATTGAAAGCAAAGCCCAAACAAATCTGAAGATATTTTTGTTAGTTTTGTATCCCATAAATTTAGCAGACGAAGTATGAAGGATGTTGCAGCACCAGTAGCGAAAGAAGCGATTTTGGCTGAATTAACACCAGAGAAACTTTTGCGCAAAACCAACAAAGGTGCTAACGAAATTTACGTGGTAACTTACCACGATTCGCCCAATATTATGCACGAGATTGGCCGCCTGCGTGAGATAACCTTTCGCGATGCCGGCGGGGGTACCGGAAAAGATCTCGATATTGACCAATACGACACACAGGAAAAACCATATAAACAATTATTTGTTTGGGACCCGGATGCCCAGGAAATTCTGGGTGGCTACCGCTATATTACTTGCAACAATTTAGATACCGATGAGAACGGCGACGTTAAACTGGCAACAGCCCGCTTATTCCATTTCTCGGAAAAGTTTCTCCACGACTACATGCCGTACACCCTCGAACTGGGACGTTCGTTTGTTCAGCCGGCTTACCAGTCGAGTAAAGCCGGGGCCAAAGCCCTGTTTGCCCTCGATAACTTGTGGGACGGACTGGGTGCACTGACTGTCGATCACCCGGAAATAAAATATTTCTTCGGGAAAGTAACTATGTATACGCACTTTAATGTACAGGCCCGCAACTTGATTTTATATTTCTTCCAAAAATATTTCAAGGATACAGAAAAGCTGGTGTACCCGAAAAAGCCGATGAACGTTGAGATGGATTATGCCCAAATGGCAATTACGTTCAATGGTGGCTCATACGACGAAGATTACCGGATTCTGACACAAAAGGTACGTGAACTGGGTGAAAATATTCCGCCGCTGATTAACGCCTATATGAATTTAAGCCCGTCGATGAAAACCTTCGGCACCATTCTGAACGATCGTTTTGGTGATGTTGAAGAAACCGGCATTATTGTAACCATCAAAGATATTTACGATGCCAAACGCGATCGCCACATCGAAACTTACATTAAAGACAAAGGCGACGCTTTCCCCGAAATACGATAATTTTTCAGAACGTTATACAAAAAAAGCAGGCTGAGTAAAGCCTGCTTTTTTTGTATCCTCATTTTTCTGTGCTAAAATCAATCAATACGCGCGCCCTTCAAACCCTTCAACAAAATTGATGAACGAAGTATTCACCACTTTGTTGCCTCCCGGGGTTGGGTAATCGCCGGTAAAATACCAGTCGCCCGTGTCGTTGGGACAAGCCTTGTGTAGGTTTTCAACACTTTGATAAACAATGTCAATTTCGGCTTTGCAATCTTCCGGTTTCAGTAAGTCAGCAATTTTTCGCGAAATCTGCTCCGGAGTAAACGAACGGTAAATTTCTTTTACATAGTTTACAATCTCCTCTTTCGGCAGGTATTGCTGTGCTTTGCATTTGTTGTAAACCTCGTCAATCAAGCTTTCTTTGTTGTGATCTTTCAGCAACTCAATAGCTGCGTTGAACGCAATAAATTTACCCAGCACAGCCATGTCAATGCCATAACAGTCGGGGTAGCGTATTTGCGGGGCCGACGAAACCACAATAATCCGTTTGGGATTCAGCCGATCCAGTATTTTCAAAATACTTTTCTTCAGCGTGGTACCACGAACAATGGAGTCGTCAATAATCACCAGGGTATCTTCTTTTTCTTTTATTACGCCGTAAGTAACGTCGTACACGTGGGCAACCAGGTCGTCGCGGCTGGCATCGTCGGCAATAAAGGTACGCAGTTTCACGTCCTTTACGGCCAATTTTTCAACCCTCGGCTCCAGCGAAATAATATTGAGCAAATCGTCTTCGTTCAAGCTTCCGTTTTTTGCTCGTATTTGCTCTTTTTTCCATTCGGTCAGATGTTCGCGAACACCTTCAACCATTCCATAAAACGCTGTTTCCGAGGTATTTGGAATGTACGAAAACACGGTATTTTTAATGTCGTTATTAACAGCCTTCAGAATAACCGGGGCCAGTAAGCGCCCCAGTGATTTGCGTTCTTGGTAAATATCCTTGTCGCTCCCGCGCGAGAAGTAAATCCGCTCAAACGAACACGATTTGCGTTTGTGTGGCACCCGTATCATCTGGTGCGATACTGTTCCGTCTTTTTTTACAATCAATGCTTCGCCCGGTTTTATTTGGTGCACATCACTGTCTTTCACATTCATTACTGTCTGTATAACAGGACGTTCTGACGCAATAACTACAATTTCATCATCATAATAATAGTGTGCTGGCCGAATACCCCACGGGTCGCGGGCAACAAAAGCATCGCCATGCCCAATCAGGCCGGCCATCGCATAACCGCCATCCCAATCCTTGCTGGCATTTTCGAGAATGCTTTGCACGTCGAGTGTTTTCTCGATAAGCGGAGATATTTCGCGGTTCGAAAAACCTTCATTTTTATATTGACGGAAACGAAACTGGTTTTCTTCGTCCAGGAAGTGGCCCACTTTTTCCAACGCAGTTACCGTATCGGTATAGTTTTTAGGATGTTGACCCAAGTCGATTAATTTCTGAAAAAGCTCATCGGTATTGGTTAGGTTGAAGTTCCCGGCCAGTACCAGCGTGCGCGATTTCCAGTTGTTTTGGCGCATCACCGGGTGTACAAACTCAATGCTGTTATTACCGAAAGTACCGTAGCGCAAGTGCCCCAGGTAAAGCTCGCCTGCATAGGGCAGGTTTTCGTAGGCCCACTGCAAATCGTTAATATTCTTGCCGCCCTTCACTGCTTTTTTTACCGTTTTCCCAATTTTTTCAAACACATCCAGAATCGGGTTTGCTTCCACCGACCGGTAGCGGTTAATGTATTCCTGGCCTGGTTTCAGGTTTAGCTTAACGCTTACCACACCGGCCCCGTCCTGGCCACGGTTGTGCTGCTTTTCCATCAACAAGTAAAGCTTGTTCAACCCATATTGCCATGTACCATACTTTTCCTGGTAGTAGCTCAATGGTTTTCTCAACCGAATCAGTGCAATACCACACTCGTGTTTTATTAATTCACTCATCGTTTATTCGAATCTGTATATAGTTTGGGAAATTGAATCTGATCCTGTACCAAAAATGCATTCGGATACCGCTGCTTTATTCTTTCTTTTAGCTGAAGCGCATCGCTTTTACTACGCAAATCGCCCACACGAACTTTAAAATTTGGGCTCTGAAAGCTCATATAGGCGGGTACATCCGGAAAGCTCCGAAGAAATTCGGTACGGACTTTAACGGCATTTTCGCGGGCGCTAACCCCCGAGCTAAAGAATATTTCGAGCCGGAAACCTTCGCCGCCCTCTTTGCGCTTATTCTGCCGGATATGGTTCAGCACCAGGCTGTCTACACGTGAATCCTGCTCCAAATCGAGCCTGTCCAAGAGGGATTTTCCGGGTGAAGTTGAGCTAGGTTTGTAGGATGTCTCCTGAGCTAAAACACTCATTGTAAATAACATCAAGAGAACCACAACAATCGGTAACTTCATAGAGTCGACTTTTAGAGTTGCAAATATAATGCGAATTGATGGAATACACGAGTTGAATAGTTTTCAGCCCCGATAAAAAAGAAAAAATTCACATTCGGAAGGTTCGGGTTTTACCGGCCGGAAACAGTTGCCCCGATAACAAAAAGTCTTCAGGTTTGCCCTGAGAAATTTGCCTTTCGGCCTTCCTGAAAAATGTTTTATGGACGCAACACCATATCCGCAAAATTTTGAATATTTTGGCAGCACCATCTGGCTGGGGAAAGGCAAAAAAACAAATTATCGGAATTGTCCCGACCGGATGCCTGCTTAAACTAAAAACACACATGAATGATATTATAGACGATTTTCGCAGCTATCGCGAGAAAATGAACGAACGGATTTTAAACTCGGACAACAAAGTCATAAAACGCATCTATAGCGTTGACACACTGGCCTATCAGGAGGGAGCCCTTCCGGTACAGACCAAGGAAATGCTCGGGTTGATTGCGTCGATGGTGTTGCGCTGCGACGACTGTATTAAATATCATCTGGAGAAGTGTCATGAACAAGGTTTGACCGACGACGAAATTTTTGAAGTGTTCTCCATTGCAAACCTTGTCGGGGGGACTATTGTTATTCCACATACGCGCCGCGCGGTTGAATATTGGGATGCCCTCAACCTTAAAGCCGGTGCAAACGAAAAACATTAAAATTCTATCGTATGATCGCAATCAGTGCAACCGACAAAAAGCTATCAGCCAGTATGGATATTCGTTTTGGGCGCAGTCCCTACTTTTTGCTGACCGACGGAACCGAATCTCGTTTTATTGCCAACCCGTACGCCGAAGATGAAGGCCATGTTGCCCCCAAGGTAGTTGATTTGCTGAAGGCCGAAAACGTATCGCGGCTGGTGACAGGCGAAGTTGGCCCCACGGCAAAAGCAAGCCTTGACGAGAAAAAAATCCAAATTATCATGCTCACCGAAGATAAAATCAGTTTACAACATGTGCTCCGGAAGATGAACCTTATTCGCTAGCCTGTAGCTGCGAGGTATCCGCCAAATATAGTTTCGGGTTTAAAAACGGGATGAGCGCCAGCAGACAGGCCTGCCCGTAAAGCGTTTCGCGGGTTACCCGGTCCGAAGTCAGCAGCCCCACAGCTCCGTTTTGCTGTTTCGAGTTTTGCTGGCTGAAAACCTTGTCGTCGGCCTCGCCCAACTCCATGCCTTCGCCAATCAATTGCCCGATGACCGGAGGCAACTCGAAACTGGCTGTACGGGCATGAGACTCGAACTGATTGTTGGCTACCACAATCCAGGCAAAAGCAAACAGCCGTTCGTTGTGCCGCGATACTCCGCCTTCGATACCAACGTAAAACGCAGCCCCCGGATGCTCGTTCCGGGCATTTGCAACCCGGGTTACAGCACCCCGCAAGGTTTCGTCTTCGTCCATTGGTTGGTTGGAAACCCCCGAAGGCACCGATACGGGTTCAAGTTGAAAAGGCCCTCCAAAACAAGCCTCGAACGATTTTAAGGCAGCGTTAATTTTTACCGGATTTTTGGACGCAACAACAATTTTCATCAATAAATAACTTATTTTTTTCAATGGTTTGATGGAACTCACATGTTGCTGAAAATTATTTTTCTTCCGTGTTTATGTTCGGAGCAACCTGTTCGTTTCATTTTCAATCGGAATCGGTTTCAAACCAATAAAACTACTTTTAGTTTTCGAATCTTCAAATTAAACACCACCTAAATGCTTATCAGAAAAGCCCGAAGCAATGAAGCCCCTACCATTCAAGCCTTTCAATTGGCGATGGCCCTCGAAACAGAAAACCTGCAACTACACGAGGCCACCGTTGGCCTTGGCGTAAAAGCAATTTTTGACGACCCGACAAAAGGCAATTACTATGTTGCAGAAGTTGACGGACAGCTGGTTTCGTCGTTGCTGACTACCTTTGAATGGAGCGATTGGCGCAACGGAACTGTGTTGTGGGTTCAATCGGTTTATGTGCGCCCCGAATTCAGGCAAAGGGGCATTTACTCGGCTATGTACAAGTACGTTCAGCAGCAGGTATTGGCCAACGAGCAACTGAAAGGCATCCGGCTTTACGCAGAAAAAACAAACCGCACCGCTCAACTTGTTTACGAAAAAACAGGGATGAACGCCGAACATTATACGCTTTACGAATGGTTAAAATTTGATTGACAAACCAGACATGCCTCAGGAGATAAAAAATACGGACAGCTCGAGAACCGAGCTCGGCCAAATGATCCGGGAGGGTGAACACCAAAGGCAAGATTTTAAATTTTGCATTAACGACGCACGGAAGATTGCCCGGTCGCTGGTAGCCTTTGCCAATACCAATGGCGGACGCCTGCTGATTGGCGTAAAAGATAATGGAAATATCGCCGGTGTCCGCTCCGACGAGGAATACTACATGATTGAGTCGGCCGCCAAACTATACTGCCGCCCCGAAGTTGATTTCAACAGCCGCCTGCACCACGCCGACAACAAAGTGGTGTTGGAAGTTGTTGTTGCCGAAAGTACAACTAAACCCCATTTGGCGCGCGACGAAAACGACCGATGGATGGCCTATTACCGGCTGAACGACCAAAATAAACTGGCCAGCAAAGTGCTGCTGGATGTGTGGCACAAGCAAAAAAGCCCCAACGGAATTTTTATCAGCTACTCGGCCAGCGAAAAGTTTTTGCTCGGTTACCTCAACCAGAACGGCCGCATCAGCCATTCAGTTTTTGCACGAAAAGCCCGGATTAGCTACGCCGAAGCCGGAAAAATTCTTTCAGACTTTGTTGTTTTACGGATTCTGAAACCAATTTTGGACGAGCACCCCATTCTTTTCGGCCTGGATGAAGGGCTGAACGAGCAAGACTGGCAGCGCTTTGATTCGTCCCCCTAATTTTTTCTTTTTTGACAATTTTGTAACCCAAATAACATCGCCATACCAATCGTTCGACCTATTTTTACAGACTTAATACAAAAGGAATATAAAATGAAAATGATTTTTGGACTTTCACTAGCCATCATGTTGGCACTTCCGGTACTTGCCCAGGAAAACTATAAAACAATTTCGAAGGAAGATTCGCTAAGAACTTACCACGGAACCATATTATACCCGGTAAAAAACTTTGAGGAAACCGCAAAAAGAAAAAAGCCGAAGAACATCATCTTCATGATCGGCGACGGTATGGGAACGGCACAAATTTTTGCGGGGCTAACAGCCAATCACGGCAACCTGTTTCTGAATAACTTTAAACATGTTGGCTTTTCGCAAACCCAATCAGCATCGGACTACATCACCGATTCTGCTGCCGGCGGAACAGCCCTGTCAAGCGGTTACCGTACTTACAATGGGGCAATCGGGATGAACGCCGACACAATTGCGCAACCATCGATGCTTGAGATTGCCGAAACCAAAGGAATGTCAACCGGACTGGTTTCTACTTCGGCCATTACCCATGCCACCCCAGCCTCGTTTATCGCCCACCAGCCTTCGCGCAGCATGTACGAGGCCATTGCCGGCGATTTTCTGAAAACCGATATCGACGTTTTTATTGGTGGTGGATACAAACATTTTACCAACCGCAAAGATGGCCGCAACCTGACTGTTGATTTAAAAGAAAAAGGCTATGTTGTGCTGCAGCAGATGAATGAAATTGAACAAGTGAAATCGGGAAAACTGGCTGGTTTAACCGCTTTTGAACACAACGAAGTAGCCTCGAAACGCGGCGACATGTTGCCCAAAGCAACCGAAACGGCGCTGAATATTCTGAGCCAAAATAAAAAAGGTTTCTTTATGATGGTTGAAGGTTCGCAAATTGACTGGGGTGGCCACCAAAACAACACCAGCTATGTGGTGGAAGAAATGCTTGATTTTGACCAGGCAATTGGGAAGGCGCTGGAATTTGCCGCAAAAGACGGCGAAACCCTGATTGTAATTACCGCCGACCACGAAACCGGCGGCATGGCCATTACCGGCGGCGACATGACAACCGGCATGGTAAAAGGCTCATTTGCATGGGGCGACCATACTCCGGTTATGGTTCCGGTATTCGCATTTGGCCCGGGTGCCGAAGCTTTTGGAGGTATCATGAAAAATACCGACATTTCCAATAAACTCATCAGATTCATTAAAAAACGCTAAACAATCAATTCCCATATTCCTGAAAATCCTGATACTTTGGCGATCAGGATTTTTTTTATTACCCAATTTAAACCAATTCCAAATTGAAGTTGACCCTCTGAAAGATTCCACCTCTCCATACGATTTTTTATAGTTTTGGGGCTTCAATTCATGCCTCATGTCGTACTACGCCATTCTCATTATCGCGTTGGGCCTTTCTGTCGATTCGTTTGCCGTGTCGGTTACCAGTGGTTTAAGCATGCCCAAAATCAATTTTTTCCAAGCCGTTAAGCTGGCGTTTTTACTCGCGCTGTTTCAAGCCGCCATGCCTTTTATTGGTTGGCTTCTTGAAGCGAGTGTCAGACGGTGGATTGAACCGGTTGACCATTGGATTGCCTTTGCCCTACTTTTGCTAATTGGCGGGAAAATGATACTGGAAACCCTGAAACCCCAGGAGGAACGAAAAATAATTGACCCCACGATTTTCCGCGTGGCGCTGGTTCTTGCCCTTGCAACCAGCATTGATGCGCTTGGAGTTGGCTTTTCGCTGGCCCTTATTGTCGACAATATCCTGCTTGTTGTATTGGTTATCGGGCTAATTACCTTTATCGCATCGATGACTGGAATTTTGGTAGGTAAAAAAACGAGCGCTCAAACCACCAAATTTGCTGAAATTATTGGTGGTGTAATATTAATTTCAATCGGGATAACCATTCTGGCTGAACATCTCCAGGCCTCGTAAAAACGGCACCGGCAAAAAGCCGCTTCTCCTTCACCCCTTTCCCGTAAACAGGCTTTACCGCTTGGTTCGGCCGCCACCTTTTCGGACTTTTTTTGTTTTTGCCATATGTTTGGGCGGGTTCACCGGCCCTGGCTTCTTGTCGCCCGGGCGACGCTTTTTTTCGTGGAACGCTCCCTGAAACGTCGGGTCTTCGAATTTCTTCTGACGGTCAATTTCGCGCAACTGTTCCTGGTTCTCGTCTTTTGGCGTTGCCGGCACTTCAACGGCTTCCGGAACCTGTTTTTCAGGAATTTCCATACGCATTACCTCTTCAATTTTGCGCAGGTGATATTCTTCGGCAGGATTAATCAGCGAAATGGCTTCGCCATGCTTGTTGGCCCGTGCGGTGCGTCCAATGCGGTGCACATAATCCTCGTAATTCATGGGTAGGTCGAAGTTAATGACATGCGATACCAGGGTCACGTCCAACCCCCGCGCAGAAACATCTGTGGAAATCAGGATCCGCACTTCGCCATCTTTAAACGCGTTGATGGCATTGATGCGGGTGTTTTGCCCTTTGTTGGAATGCAATATCCGCTTTTCGCCCTCGGTTTTTCGTTTAATTATTTTGAAGACACTTTCAGCATTTTCCTTGGTGCGGACAAAAATAATGACACGGCTGAATTTTTCTTCGTCCAGCAATAAATGCTGAATGAGGTTCAGCTTGGTGCGAATGTTCGGCACTTTATAGTAGCATTGCTGTACCAGTTGTGCAGGTGTTGCCGAGGGGGCCACTTCTACCCGCTCCGGAAAATCGAGAAACTCGTGGCTCATTTCTTCCACCTTTTCGTTGAACGTTGCCGAAAAAAGCAGGTTCTGCCGCTTCACCGGAATAATTTCGAGCAACTGGCGGATTTGCGGCATAAAGCCCATATCGAGCATACGGTCGGCCTCGTCAATCACCAGAGTCTTAAGTTTCTTTAACGACACCGCACCTTGCTTGTACAAATCCCACAGCCGACCTGGCGTGGCAACCAAAATATCAATTCCCGGTTTAATCAGCTCGGCATGTTTGGTCCAGCCAATACCGCCGTAAACCGCCGCGTGGCGAATGTTACTGTATTTTGTCAATTCCTCAATATCCTCGCCCACCTGAATCGACAATTCGCGGGTCGGAACCAGAATTAGTACGCGTGGGTCTTCGCCTTCAGCCTTCACCAGTTTCATAAAAACCGGGAGCAAATAAGCCGCCGTTTTACCAGTGCCGGTTTGGGCAATACCCAACACATCAACCCCCGAACGGATGACCGGGATTGCTTTTTCCTGGATTGGAGTGGGTGTTTCGAACCCGATTTCATCCAACACTTTTAAAATTGATTTTTGGACTTTTAAGTCTTCGAATGTAGTCGCCATGGCGCAAAGATAATCAAAAGCGGGAACTGATAACTGCGACTGCGACTTCTACATCAGCTTATACATCTTACCGGGCAAACTGGCCACCATCCCGTTAAATTCCAGATTAAGCAACAAGGCTGAAACTTTTCCCATTGGCATTTGCAGCAACTGGCAAAGCTGATCGACAAAAATGGGTGTTTCCGAAAGGGCATTAACAACCAATTGTTCGTCGTCGCTGAGCGGAAAAAACAGCTGGCGTTGAATTTTCGGAGCAGTATTGGTTTTAGCCTGCCAACCCATAAAAAACTCCAAGTCGTCCAAATTCTCGATTAGGTTAGCCTTGTTGGTTTTGATTAGCTCGTTGCAGCCCCTTGAAAAAACATCCGAGTTCCGGCCGGGGATGGCAAATACATCGCGGTTATACGAACCGGCAATATCGGCGGTCACCAGCGCGCCGCCTTTTTCGCCCGACTCAATCACGATGGTGGCATCGGCCAGTCCGGCAATAATGCGGTTGCGCCGCAAAAAGTTTTGTCGTTCAATAGCCGTCCCGCTGGTAAAATCGGTAATAAGCCCACCCTGCTCCAGCATTTTTTCGGCTACGGGGCGGTGCAGCACCGGGTAAATACGGTCGAGGCCGTGCCCCAAAACGCCCCAGGTTGGCACCTCGTGTTGCAGGCAAACTTTGTGTGCAGCCGAGTCAATTCCGTAGGCCAACCCGCTCACCACAGTGTATCCGCCACGCTGTGCCATACCACCAATCAGCTCGTCGCAAACTTTTCGTCCATAATCGGTAGCGTTTCGGGTTCCTACCATTGCTACCACTTTGGGGCAATTCCAATCAATTTTACCTTTCGAAAACAGCAATAGCGGGGCATCCACGCAGGCTTTCAGTCTCGGGGGATAATCGTCGTCCAAATAAAACCAAACATTGATTTTGTGTTTTTCAATAAATTGAAGTTCCTGCCGGCCTCCGTCCAAGTTTCGGTTTTCGACGATGCTTCGGGCCAGCACCCTGCCAATTCCGGGCACTTTCAGCAGCTGGCTTTCGTGGGCTTCAAAGATAGCTTCAACCGAACCCAGCCAGGCAATCAGGCTTTTGGCATTGATACAGCCAATCCCGGGAATCCGCGACAAGGCAATAAAATAGGGTAATTTATCGGGTTGGGCCATTGCAAAACGGTTTTGTTCAATTTATACCTTTCGCCGACAAAAAGCAAGTGTCAGGATTTCTTCAGTAACGCATTCAAATCCTGTTCAATCCGTCGAATTTCGTCTTTATTCAATCCCATCAAACTAAACTCGGGGTATTCGGCAATCCCTTTGCTGGTTTTAATGGCGAGGTACAAATCAGAAAACACCCCTACCCGTTTCACTTTCGCAAAATACAACAGGCTCTTTTCAAACTCAATCGAGCTGTATTCCTTGCCAAAGAATGCGATGATGGGGTAATAACGAATGAGTATTTTTGAGCCTTCGGAACTGTAATAAATGTAGTTGATGCTGATAAACTGAAAAACGACAATTTTAAGCACCGCCGCTCCAATAAACACCCAGCCCCACACGGCAACATCCAGTACAAAAAGCAAAACAGCGCCAAGTAACAGCACGACCATACTGATGTTAAAAAACCGGCGAATAGTTGACGTACGTTTTTTATTCGAAATTTCCATTTTACTATTGAATTGTAAATAACTCCCCTGCACAAGTTTTAAATTCTCAGGGCTGTCATTTTTTTTTAACTTTGCGGGCACCAAAAAATCAGGTGATGACTGCTTCAAATATACACTCGAATATCATTTTTACCCAACAGATTGAAACGGAACTGGAAAAAATCGTCTGCAATTATGCCGCAGGCAAAGTATTTTTATTAACGGAGGAAACACCTGCAAAGTTGTGTTTGCCGCTGATTCAATCCTTGGTTGATCGCTACCAAATTCGTTGGCTGGCTATTTCCGGCGGCGAAACCCACAAGTCCATCCGTTCGGTAGAGCTAGTTTGGGAAATGCTTTCGCGGTATGGCTCCGACCGCAAGTCGCTGTTAATCAATATCGGTGGTGGTATGCTCACCGATTTGGGGGGATTTGCAGCGTCGACTTTTAAGCGGGGAATGGATTTTGTAAACATCCCCACCACCTTGCTGGCACAGGTTGATGCATCGCTGGGGGGTAAAACAGGAATCAATTTCTTTGGATTAAAAAACGAAATTGGCGTATTTAACGAACCCGATGCGGTTATCATCAACACCAATTTTTTGAAGACGATCGATCAGGAAAACTTCCTATCAGGTTATGCTGAAATGCTGAAACACGGCCTGATTAAAAGCCCCGCTCACTGGGACGAATTGATGCAATACGACCTCAAAAACATTAACTACGATGCGCTGCAGGAAATTATCTCGCATTCGGTTGACATTAAAAAATGGCATGTTGAAAACGATCTGACTGAAAAAAATATTCGCAAAGCGCTGAACTTTGGCCACACCGTTGGACACGCCTTCGAAAGTTATGCCCTGCACGAAAGCCGCCCAATTCTGCACGGCTACGCTGTAGTTTACGGCATGATTGTAGAATTGTACTTATCGGTTAAAAAATGCGGGTTCGATGCTGCCTTGCTCAATTCCATTTCGAAATGGCTGCTCGAAAAATATGGCAAGTTCGAAATTACGACTGCGGACTACCAGGCCCTGTACGAGTTAATGACACACGATAAAAAGAACGAAGGAAGTCGCATCAACTTCACGCTGATTTCCGAAATCGGCGGGGTTGAAATTAACCAGGATTGCCAGAAAGCGCTGATTCTGGAAGCCCTCGATTACTACAGACAACTAAGCGCTTAAGTAAATTTTGACTCTCCATGAAATTTCAAATTACAAAAAAAGATAAAAAGGCCTACAGCACCATTAAGCTGCCAGCCTCGAAAAGCATTGCCAACCGGGCGCTGATTATCCATGCACTCAGTTACAGCCCGTACGAAATCGAAAACCTTTCGGACTCAGACGACACGAAAGTGATGAAAACAGTACTCGAATCGAACAGCAACCGCTTCGATATTGGGCATGCCGGAACAGCGATGCGTTTTCTCACGGCATTCCTGTCGCAAATTGTTGGTGAGTGGGTTCTTAGCGGCTCCGAACGCATGAAACAGCGCCCCATTGGCGTATTGGTTGATGCGCTGAACGAGCTGGGCGCCCGGATTGAATACGTAGAAAACGAAGGCTTCCCGCCGCTACGCATCTACGGCTCGCACCTGAAAGGGAAGCTGCTGGAACTCGACGGCAGCATCAGCAGCCAGTATATTTCGGCTTTATTAATGATTGCCCCTACCCTCGAAGGCGGCCTCACCATTCGCCTAAAAAACCGCATTACTTCGCGTTCTTATATTGAAATGACTCTGGGATTAATGAAACAGTTTGGGGTTGACGCACACTTTAAAGGCAACGAAATCCGCATCCCGGAACAGAAATACAAACCGATAGCTTACACCTGCGAAAGCGACTGGTCGGGTGCATCATACTGGTTCCAAATTTTGTCGCTGGCCGATGAGGGTGAAATCATCCTACCCAATCTTTACCTGAACAGCCTGCAGGGCGACTGCCACATTGCCCCCTGGTTCAGCGCATTCGGCGTGGAGAGCCAAGCCATTGAGAGAGGCATTGTCATCCGAAAAAAGGCAAACATTCAGCCTAAAAAACTCACACTCGACTTCCTCGAAAATCCGGATATTGCCCAAACTATGGCGGTTTTATGTGTTCTTAAAGCCGTGCCTTTCCACTTCACCGGGCTCGAAACCCTGAAAATTAAAGAAACCAACCGCATTGCTGCCTTGCAAAACGAGTTGGCCAAATTTGGCGCCCAACTTGCCGAACCGCAACATGGCGAGTTAGACTGGGATGGTACATATCCCCTGGAGAAACAAGAAATTCCAACGATTTCGACCTATCACGACCACCGCATGGCCCTGGCTTTTGCCCCGGCAGCCTTCTTTGGCACTGTTGTAATCGACGATGCGATGGTGATCACCAAATCGTATCCGGCTTACTATCGCGATTTGGAAGCAGTAGGATTCAAAGTAACCGAATGTTAATGAATGAGTTGATCTTCCATCGGTGAACAATTACGGAATAGAATACTGTCAGTAAGCGCTCCTTCCGTTTTCAACTCCAGTTTAGCTGCCCCAGTTTTAAATTCAACCTCTTCGAAAAGCAGGTTACGGGTATCGACAAATTCCAGCACACTATCGGGTGCATTCAACCGGAGGTTTCTGAAAACTGCTCCGTCCAGATCATGGGCATAAAAGAAATTAGTGCAGTTTACCTCGGCATTTTCAATTTGCAAACCAGCCAGTGGTGATTCCGGAATACCAAGCACTTTGACAAAATGGGTACAGTTTTCGATTAAAATATCCTTTGCCCGTATATTCCGGTACCAAGGCGTCAGCTCATTCAATTCGCGTGCAGGCAAGCGTTCGGCCAGCTCGCCAACATACTTGGCTTCGCCCAGCATATCCCATTTGAATGCGGTAGCTTTCAGGTTCATCCGGATTCGTTCGTAAACCAGGTTCTCTCCACCTCCACCACGAGGGCGACGTGTTTTGAAACGAATTCCGACTTCCGTATCCTCAAATACACAGTCGTGAACATACAGGTTGCGGATTCCTGCAGCAGTTTCACTTCCAACCGTAATTCCACCATGTCCCTTCCGGGCCAGGCAATAGCGCACCACAACATTTTCGGTTGCTTTATTCACTCGCAGACCGTCGGTTCCGCGCCCAGCCTTCATCGTGAAGCAGTCATCGCCGCAGGCTAGGGTGCAATATTCAATCAACACATTCCTGCTCGACTCAATATCAATCCCGTCGCCTCTGGGAACGCCGACCGAATTGACCTGAATGCCCCGAATAATTACGCCGTCGCAATAGATCGGAACCACGTTCCAAAACGCAGTTTTTCGCAGTGAAACACCTTCGATATAAACTTGGGTACAATTAATTGGCGAAATAAACATGGGTGGGAAAATTGTTCCCGACGCCTGGTTTCCGTCAAACATGCGCTGCGCTATCGGCGTACTTGCTTCAATAACATGCTCTATCACACCCGAGCGATCAATGCGGCTTTCGATATCGCCATCGGTTGGTCCAATCAACTCCCCACCTCCGGTAACCGCAATGTTGTTTTGCCCGTTCGCATAAATACAAGCTCCCAAGGACATGACTTCAACACCCTCAACACGAGTGAAAACCGCCGGTTGAAAATCCTTTACCCAAGCGCTAAACCGCAGCCTTGCTCCTTTCGGTAAATGCAAATTGACATTCGATTTCAATTCTATTCGCCCGGTCAACCATTCGCCCGGAGGAACGAGGGCAACACCCCCGCCCCGCTTGCTCAGATCTGCAATTGCCTTATTGATAATGCTGGTTAGAATGCCTGTTGCAGAAAGCTGAAGAAAAACCGTGTCAGCCCGAAATTGTGGTT
>JBKEAN010000044.1:0-13468 GCA_047972415.1 Mangrovibacterium sp. | reverse complement strand
CGCTGGTGGAACCAGGGGCATGGCAGTTTGGTTGAAGACACGCAAGGCCAGTGGTGGATGTTGTACCACGGCTACGAAAAATACTTCCAAACACTGGGCCGCCAAATGCTGATGCTCCCTGTTGAGTGGACCAACGATGGCTGGTTTCGCATACCCGAAAGCGCAAATGCTGCCGGGCCGCTCCCCCTTCCGGCTGGTAAAAGCAAACTGGCAAACAATTGCCTATGCGACGACTTTAACACCGATGAATTGGGCCTGCAATGGCAATTCTTTAAACGATACCAGCCCGAACGCGCCCAAGTTGAAAAAGGAAAGCTAAGCCTGAAAGCCGAAGGCACCGACTTTGGCAACAGCTCGCCCCTGCTGGTGAATGCAGGCGACCGCCATTATGAGGTTCAGGTAGAATATACCCTGGGCGAAGGCGCCACCGCCGGGCTGTGCCTGTACTACAACGAAACGGCCAACATGCACCTGGCAGTAAACGATAAAAGTTTTACTGTGTATAACCGGGACAAACGTAAAATAAGTGTGCCCAACACACTGGGAAACCACGGCTACCTGCGCGTAGTGAACGACGAAAACGAAGTAAGCTTTTGGTTTAGTGCCGATGCCAAAAACTGGGAACGCGTGGAACGGAGCATTGAGGCCAGTGGGTTTAACCATAACGTGTTCGGCGAGTTCCTTAGCCTGCGTGCCGGCCTTATAGCCTTCGGTAGCGACGAAGTATGCTACGATAACTATGTGTATCTGACGCAGGAAAATTAAAAGAAGTCATTTTCAATAGTAAAATTGCATCGCCAAAAGTTGGCGATGTTAATTCTACTTTTAGAATTGCTCCACCGAAAACCGGGCAGCCAATTCTACGTTTAGATTTGCTCCACCGAAAGCCGGGCAAGCAATTCTACGTTTAGATTTGCCCCACCGAAAGCCGGGCGAGCAATTCTACGTTTAGATTTGCCCCACCGAAAGCCGGGCAGCCAATTCTACGTTTAGATTTGCTCTACCGAAGGCAGGGCGAGCAAAACACCGCAGCCAAGCCCTCAACCGCTTTCAACCCCATTCAACCTCTTTTCAGCTTCTTTCAACCTTCTCCCCTCTTTCATCCATCTTATATATATTTGGTTCGAAAAACAATTTTACTACCTGCCAAACAGTTTAAACTGAAAACCAACTTGTTTAAATGAAGGCTGTTTTCTTTCTGCTCGTCCTTGTATTGTTTTCGCTGGGAACCCCGGCGCAAAGCAGCAGGCTAAATGCGGTGCTCGTTGGTTCGGTTAGCGACGAAACCGGACAGCCGCTAAGCCCGGTAAACATTCAGCTAAAGGGGTACCCCATTGGCACCAGCACCGACAAAGCGGGAAAATTTAAACTGCTCGTCCCGGCCAACCGTCAACTCACCTTGGTGTTTTCGATGCTTGGTTACCAAGCCCGGGAACACGTAATTTGGGCAAAGGCCGGCGACGAAATCACGCTCCATATTCAACTGGCACCAAGCTACGAACAACTAAACGAAGTAACCGTTCGGCAAGAACGTGCACAGCAAAACATGACCCGCGTTGACCCTCAACTGGGGCAGGTGGTTCCCAATGCGTCGACGGGTGCGGTGGAAGCGCTCATTAAAACCCTGCCCGGCGTATCAAGCAACAACGAACTGAGCGCCCAATACACGGTGCGCGGCGGCAATTACGACGAAAACCTGGTGTATGTGAACGATGTGGAAGTGTACCGCCCCGCGCTGGTACGTTCGGGGCAGCAGGAAGGCTTAAGCTTTATTAACCCCGATTTGGTGTCGTCCATCGCCTTTTCGGCAGGTGGTTTCGATGCCCGCTATGGCGACAAAATGGCCTCGGTGCTCGACATCCGTTACCGGCAGCCCAAGGCCTTTGGGGCATCGGCATCGGCCAGCCTGCTGGGTGCATCGGCCTCGCTCGAAGCGGTTACGCCAAACCAGAAGCTTAGCCTCATTGGCGGCGTCCGCTACAAAACCAACCGCTACCTGCTCCGCTCGCTCGACGAGAACGGCGACTACAACCCCAACTACACCGACCTTCAAGCCTTGGTTAGCTACCGCTTTTCCGAAGCCTTCGGTATTTCGTTCCTGGGCAACCTGGCGCGCAACAACTACTTGTTTATTCCGCAAACCCGCACCACCAGCTTTGGCACTTGGACACAGCCCCTTCAAGCCAAAATTTATTTTGAAGGACAGGAAAAAGACCATTTCAATACCAACATGGGAGCGCTCACGTTTAACTTCCACCCTAATCAGCAAGTCAACCTAAAATTGATTGCCTCAGCTTTTCAAACCGAAGAACAGGTGAGCTACGATATTTTGGGGCAATATTACCTGAACGAGCTGGAACGCAACTGGTCCACGGCGGGTACCGGCGATAGTGTGCTAAACCTTGGTGTGGGCACTTTTCTGAACCATGCCCGCAATAAGCTGAAGGCCGAAGTATATAGCCTGGAACACAAAGGCGCCCTCAACCCGGAAAAGCACCTGCTAAACTGGAGCCTGAAAGGCCAGCTGGAACAAGTGCGCGACCGGGTGAACGAATGGGAAATGCGCGACTCCACCGGCTATTCCATCCCCTATAACGGCAACAACATTGAGCTTTGGCGCACCAGCAATACCAACAATGCCTTCGATACCTGGCAACTATCGGGGCATGTGCAGGACACCTGGGCGGTACCTGTTAACCAGGGAAAACTGTACCTCACCACCGGCCTGCGAGCCAATTACCGCAGCTACTCGGGCGAGTTTCTGCTTAGCCCGCGCGTTTCGGCGACTTGGGTTCCCGAATGGCACCGTCCTTTTGTATTTCACCTGTCGGGCGGGCGGTACGTGCAGCAGCCCTTCTTTAAAGAGCTGAAAGACCTCGACGGAAGCGTTTACCCCCATGCCAAAGCACAAAAATCGTGGCAGGTGGTGGCTGGCAGCGACTACCTGTTTCATGCCTGGGAGCGCCCCTTCCGGCTTAAATCGGAGCTGTACTACAAATACTTTTCGCAGCTTACCCCTTACGAAGTGAACAACCTGCAAATCCACTACCGCGCCAACCAGCAATCAAGAGGTTACGCTGCTGGCCTGGACCTGAGCCTGCACGGCGAATTCGTCAGCGGGGTGCAGTCGTGGGCCAGTGTTTCGCTGCTCCAAACCAAAGAAAACATTGCCGGCGACGGCCAGGGATGGGTGCCCCGCCCCACCGACCAATGGCTAAACTTCAGCCTGTTTTTCCAGGACTATTTTCCCGGAAACCCAAGTTACAAGGTACAGCTCACAGCCTTTTATGGTTCGCGTTTGCCAGCCAGCCCGCCCAATGGTGAGCAGTATTCCGGCACCTTTCGTATGCCTCCGTACCGCCGCATCGATTTTGGGCTTTCAAAAACATTGATTTCGGCAGAAAGCAGCGCCATTAAACCCGCTTGGCTAAAACCGGTGAAAGAGTTGACACTGAGCCTTGAAGTGCTGAACCTGCTCGGCATAAAAAACACGGTTTCGTACTTTTGGGCCAGCAGCCTTGCCGGCGATATGTTTGCCATTCCGAATTACCTTACCGAACGAAAATTGAACCTGCGCATCTCGGTGAAGTTTTAAACGAATTTACTATTTTTAGAAAAAATCTCCTGACTATGAAACTTCCACTATTTCAGGTTGACGCTTTTGCCGAGTCGCTATTTAAAGGGAACCCTGCAGCAGTTATCCCGCTCGACGAATGGTTGAATACCGAAACAATGCAACAAATTGCCATGGAAAACAACCTGTCGGAAACGGCTTTTTTTCTGCCTGCCCGGGACGGTTTTGAAATACGCTGGTTTACCCCAAAATCGGAAGTAAAGATTTGCGGACATGCAACGCTGGCTGCGGCACACGTTATTTTTACCGAGGCCAGTTACCCTAAAGACGAGATTACCTTTGGCAGCCTGAGCGGGCCATTACGGGTTTGCAAACGTGACGAATTGCTGCAACTGGATTTCCCGACCGATAAGGTGCAGCCGATTGATGCGCCGAACCAGGTTATCCAGGCCCTGGGCAAGCTTCCCATTGCCTGTTACAAAGGTAAAACCGACTGCATGTTGGTGTACGAAACCGAAAAAGAAATACGCGATATAAACCCGAACTACGCGGCCTTGTCCAAAGTTGACATACGGGGTGTAGTGGTGACGGCAGCCGGAAATGATGTGGATTTTGTGAGCCGCTTTTTTGCACCGCGTCTCGGCTTGTACGAAGATCCGGTTACCGGCTCGTCGCACACGCTGCTTACGCCCTACTGGGCTGGCAAACTGGGAAAAACCGAAATGAAAGCACGCCAGCTGTCGTCGCGCGGGGGCGAATTACTGGTTTCGTTGCAAGCCAACCGCGTGCTGATTGCCGGTAAAACAAAAACCTACCTGCGTGGTGAGATTTTTATTTAAACCAAGCGGTCTGCGTTGCTCAATCATCTTTCAGGATTTCCTGTACACGCCCAACTTCGCCTGTTTCGAGCCGCACTTTTATTCCGTGCGGGTGCGTTGGCGAATTAGTCAGGATTTGAGACACATAACCCTCGGTCAACTCGCCGCTCCGCTGGTTGTGCTTTTCCACAATGAGTACATGACTTTCAATTTTTACCGCTGTACGCTTACGTCCGTCCATGTTTCAAATTTTAGCGTGAAAATACAAACTATTCCGTTCAAACTAAATCGAAAGAAAATCCGTTTTGTTGACGTGCCTTGGAGGCCTGTTTTTCGACTGCATTTTCTAACTTTGAAAGAAATAACTTAACTGAACAACCATGCATAAACTAAGCTACCTCTTCATTATTTTATCCATCAGCATGTTGAGCTGTTCCAAACAACAGCAACTAAGCCTGGACAGCCCCGACGGAAAACTCCATCTCGAAGTGAAACTAAATCCCGAAGGCGAAGCGGTTTATGTTTTGAGCCGGGATGGAAAAGTTGTTCTGGAACCCTCGAAGCTGGGCCTCACAGCCAACGGAACCGATTTTTCAATGGGTTTAAAAGTTGAATCCGTCAGCCCTGTTGAGTCCATCAGCGACAATTATACCTTGGTAAACGACAAACGCAGCCAGTGCAGCTACACAGGCAACCGCAGCGTACTGAGCTTTGTGCCAAAAGACGGCTTTAAACTGACGATTATTTTTCAGCTCTCGAACGATGGCCTGGCCTTCCGCTACGAGCTGAGCGGCCCGGACGGCGTTCTGAAAGAAATTGAAAACGAGGCCAGCAGCTTCAAGCTGCCCGAAACAGCCAAAGCCTGGCTGCACCCACACGCCGTGGCACAAACAGGCTGGTCGAACACGCAGCCCTCGTACGAAGAACATTACGAAATGAACATCGCGGTGGGGACCGAGTCGCCAACAGGGCAAGGCTGGTCGTTTCCGGCATTGTTCCAGTCGGGCGACATGTGGATTGAATTGACCGAAGCGGATATGGGCCGCAACTATTGCGGTTCGCACCTGACAAACTTAGCATTCAAAGGCGAATACGGCATCGCGTTTGCACAGCCGGCAGAAAAAACCGGACAGGATGCAGCGGTAAATCCACAATCCGAGTCAACGATTGAAAGCCCCTGGCGAATTATTACCGTGGGCGAATCGCTGGCAACCATCGTCGAATCGACCCTGACTACCGACCTGAGCAAACCTGCGATAAAAATAGACGAGTCGGTGCTAAAACCCGGAAAAGCGTCGTGGAGCTGGGTATTGCTGAAAGACGACAAAACGGTTTATGATGTACAAAAGCAATTTATCGATTACGCGGCCGATATGAACTGGGAGTACTGCCTGATTGATGCCCTCTGGGATACGCAAATAGGTTACGACAAAATTAAAGAGCTGGCCGACTACGCCGCAAGCAAAAATGTTGGCATTATTTTATGGTACAACTCCAACGGCAACTGGAACCAGGCACCGCAAACACCCATACAGAAAATGTTTGACCCGGAAACCCGAAAAGCCGAGTTCGAAAAACTAAAAGAAATGGGAATCAAAGGGCTGAAGGTTGATTTCTTTGGCGGCGATGGCCAATCGATGATGAACTATTACCAGGATTTGCTGGAAACGGCAGCTAAATATGGTATCCTGATGAACTTTCACGGAGCAACCATCCCGCGCGGATGGAACCGCACCTATCCTAACTTAATGACCATGGAATCGGTTCGCGGCATGGAGTTTCTCACGTTTGAACAGGCAAACACAGACCATGAACCGACACATTGCTGCATACTTCCGTTTACCCGTAATGCAGTTGGTCCTATGGACTTTACGCCGGTATGCTTTAGCGAAATACCTAACCTGGAGCGCAAAACAAGCAATGGGTTCGAACTGGCTTTGTCGGTACTCTTCCAGTCGGGCATTCAGCATTATGCCGAAGTTCCGGAAGGCATGCGCGAACAGCCCGACTACGTGGTTGATTTTATGCGCA
Organism: Mangrovibacterium sp.; assembly: GCA_047972415.1. Classification (GTDB taxonomy): domain Bacteria; phylum Bacteroidota; class Bacteroidia; order Bacteroidales; family Prolixibacteraceae; genus Mangrovibacterium. The sequence goes on along the minus strand of JBKEAN010000044.1, from coordinate 7,045 downwards.
AACTTCCGAAAAGCTGGGACGATGTGAAATTTATTGAAGGTTTCCCGGGCCAATATGTGGTCATGGCCCGCAAGGCCGGCAACAATTGGTACATTGCTGGCATCAACGGCAGCGAAGAAAGCAAAGATCTGACAATTAAACTGGCTGATTTTGGATTGAAAACCGACGCTGAGCTGATTACCGACGGCGAAAATGACCGCCGTTTTGAGCAAGACATGCTAACCGAACCCGAAGTTGCTGTAAGCATGGCCCCGCGCGGAGGCTTTGTGATAAAAGTTAACTGATTTATTTTTACAAAAAACAAAAGAGGCTGTTCCGTTTTGGGTTGACGGACAGCCTCTTCTTATTATTCATCTGATTCTTAATTCATCAGTTCTACACTGCGGCGGACAAATTTGTCCAAATCGGCGCCTTTCAGCAAACCATTGGCCAGTAAAGCCAGATCGACCAATTGTTTTGCCAGTTTATTGTCTTTACCAAAATGCTCCAACTTACCGCGTTTATCGGCTTCCAATGCCGAAATCTTCGACCGTACATCGTCTAGTTTCTCTTTCTCGGCCACCGAAACTTCTTCGTCTTTTTTGCCTTCTGTGGCTTTCTCCAACGAGCCTTCTTCAGTTTTTAATGCAGAAAGTTCGTCTCTCAATCGTTCAATTTCAACACTCAAAACGGTCTCTTTGTCGGCAATAATTTTTTTCACCAACGGGTGATCGGTATTCACCACCAGGTTCAGGCTTTCGGGCAAATCGCCGTAAAAGTTCATTCCCCCACCCTGTAGTTTGCTCATATCTTTCATTCGGCGCATAAACTCGTTACGGGTAATCACCATTGGTTGAGCCGATTCGCCCATCGGTTTAAAATCGACCAGGTAGTTAACCCCTTTGGTTGCAGGGCACACTGCCTGAAATACCGGGCTCAGTTCTTCGCGTTCTTCCCAGCTTAATTTTTCGTTCTCGTCTTCTTTCTGAATCAGGTTTCCAACCACATCCGAATCAATGCGGACAAAACGTTTCTTCGGTTCGGCCTGTTCAAACTTATTAATTAAGTGTGCCGATAATACGTCGTCCATAATCAGTACATCGTAACCCTTGTTTTTTGCATCCTGAATAAAGGTGTACTGCTCGTCCTTATCGCTGGTGTACAGGTAAACCAGGTTGCCATCTTTATCGGTCTGGGTTTCTTTTATCAGCGCTTCGTATTCGTCCATGGTAAAGTACTTTCCATCTACATTTTTATAGAGGAAGAAGTTCTTTGCTTTTTCTTCGAATTTCTCTTCGGTGAGCATACCATATTCGATGAAAATTTTCAGGTCGTCCCATTTCTTTTCAAAATCCTCGCGGTTGTCTTTAAAGATTTGCTGCAAGCGGTCGGCCACTTTTTTGGTAATATGGCTGCTGATTTTCTTCACGTTTGAATCGCTTTGCAGGTACGAGCGCGACACGTTGAGCGGAATATCGGGCGAATCGATTACCCCGTGCAACAGGGTCAGAAAATCGGGAACAATACCTTCAACCGAATCAGTAACAAACACTTGATTGCTGTAAAGTTGTATTTTGTTCTTCTGTACCTCAATGGTATTTTTTAGTTTTGGGAAGTACAGTATGCCGGTTAAGTTGAACGGATAATCAACATTCAGGTGAATGTGGAACAGCGGCTCGTCGCCAAACGGGTACAACTCGCGGTAAAAGCTTGCATAGTCTTCTTCAGTCAAATCGGCCGGTTTTTTTGTCCAGGCCGGATTGGTATTGTTAATCTGATTGTCCTCGTCGGTTTCAACTTGTTTTCCGTCTTTCCACTCCGTTTTCTTTCCGAACATAACCGGAACCGGAAGGAATTTGCAATACTTGTTCAGTATCGCTTCCAGTCGTGTTTTTTCAAGGAATTCTTCTGATTCCTCGTTTAGGTACATCACAATATCGGTACCCACGCCGGCACGTTCGGCATCCTCCAGCGTGTATTCGGGGCTTCCGTCGCACTCCCAACGTACAGGTTGTGCCCCATCTTTATACGATTTGGTAATGATTTCAACTTTGTTCGAAACCATGAACGACGAGTAGAAACCCAAACCAAAATGGCCGATAATGGCATTTGCATCGTTCTTGTATTTATCGAGAAATTCGTTGGCACCCGAAAAAGCAATCTGGTTGATGTATTTTTCAACTTCGTCTTTCGTCATACCAATGCCGCTGTCCGATACGGTTATTGTTTTCCTATCAGCATCAAACGAAACCCGCACCTTTGCATTATCGGCAGAAACCGAAGTTTCGCCACGGGCAGCCAGTGTTTTTAGCTTTTGGGTTGCATCGACAGCGTTCGATACAATCTCGCGCAGAAAAATATCGTGGTCGGAATAAAGAAACTTTTTAATAATCGGGAATAAGTTGTCGCTTGATACGCCAATTTTACCTTTTTGCATCTTGGTATATTTTAAATGATTAAAGTTCAATCTTACTCCCACCGTTTTTCAAAGCCTGTGCCATGTCCCCAAAATGACGAAATGTCACCCTACCCCACTCCTTCTACTGCAAACTACGGCAACCAATCCTGTTCTGTACTGAACATCTGGCAGACATCCTGCCCGGTACCTGTATTTTTCGGCTGGCAAAAAAAACAGCCGATTGATGATTATGCACTTTTGTTAAAAATGCAAATTAGTACTGTTATTCAATAAAATTTAACAAATACTTGTTTGTCATCAATAATTATATCGTTAATTTAGTAGGGGTTGAATAATTAAAACCCGGATTGCCGGAGTACCAACAACTTAAGTACCTTGATAAAATGTCTTTCGCATGGAGTATCATGGGAAGGTGCCGGCAAGCAGTTTGGTCAACGTATTATTTTTTATTCGATTCATTCTTATTAACCATTAAAACATCAATCATCATGTTGAAGATTTGGAAGAATTGTATGGTTCCAGACGAACCAAAAAAACCGAAAGATCCACCAGAGCCGGATGATCCGACCGTAGATCCAACGACAAGGATTTAACCGGTTGAAACAAAATTGAAAGGAGGGAAGCTAAAAACATCCCTCTTTTGCTTTGTTTGCCAAACTAAAAATTTCGCCAAAATTTTGCCTGATGCCTGAATTGGGAAAAATGAATTTGTATATTCATTCTTCAATTGACATCGGAAATTAATGATGCGCCACACGCTCATACTACTACTATGCTTTTGTAGCCAAATCTGTTGTTTGCCTGCCGTAGCACAAACTAAACCTGGAGCAACGGCCAACAGCTTCAACAGCCAATTGGAGCAAATTAGACACGTGGCAGCCACAAATATCGACGATGCCATTCTGCAAAACCGCAGCCTGGCAAAGAAAGCAAAGAAAGCAGGACAACTGAAAAACTACTGGGAATGTTGCCTCCAAGAAAGCGATCTACTTTTAAACTCAGGAAAAAACGATAGCAGTATCCTCATTCTCAAAAACATACAACCTGAATGTATTGCAGCAGGCGACACAATTAACCAGATTAAAATTTTAAGCGGACTGGCCAACTGCACACAAAAAAGTTACGATTTTAAAAAAACAATCGATTACTTAATTGAAGCCCAAAGATTGCTCAACCACCATACACCAACCGAACTTCAATTTGAAGTGTACCGGCTTCTGGGAAATATTCACCGGCAAATGAAGGATTACAAAAGCGCTCTTCGCCATTATAACTACATCGAAACAAACTTTGGTAACCATTTAAACCAACAACAACAATATTCGCTTAACCTGGGAATAGGAAGTGTTTATTTTGATTTGGCAGAGTACGCAAAAGCAGAACCCTACTACCTACAAGCCAACAACTTAAACGAATCATTCAGTGATTTTGAAAAACGCCCCGAAGCAGCACACAATTTGGGACTGATATATTTGCGATTAAGAGATTACCCCCAAGCGCTAGCCTTCACCACAATCTCGCTCCGCCTGGCAGAAAAGCAAAGCGATGCATATCAGGTTATTGAGTGCTACCGGGCCTTGGGTGGAGTTTATTATCTTCAATCAAATTTCAAGGAAGCCGAAGCGTATTACCTGAAAGCATTGCAGATTTCAAAAGAAATAAAACAACCGAATTCAATCATCGGAAACTACCGGAACCTTTACCTCAATTCGTATTTTTGGGGGCTCAAAACCAACCGGGCTGACCTGTTCGAGAAAGCTTATTCCTACGAAAAAACATGGAACAGTATGCGAGACAGCCTTTACCAGTCCGATTTGGCCGAGCAACTTCTCGAACTGGAAAAAAAATACGAAACAGAAAAAAAGAACGCACAAATTGAACTGCTCTCGAAAGACAACCTGATTAAAGAAGAAGAGCTCGTTATTGAACAACAACAGCGCCGGTTCATGGTTGTGCTCATCCTGGCCCTGTTTGTGGTCATCCTTGTTGTGTCTTACTTTTTCTGGTATTACCGCAAAATCAGCCGAACACTAAGAACTCAAAGTCAACTGATTCTGGAACAGAAAGAGCACATTGCCAGGCAAAACGACGAACTGCAAAAAGCCATTGATACCCGCGACAAACTATTCAGCATTATTGCGCACGACCTGCGTAGCCCACTGGTTTCCATTTCAAACTTTGTTCAACTGGTTAACTTTTACCTGCGCGACAACAAACTCGACTCCATACAACAACTTGCTACCGACATGGGCCGAAAAAATGCACAGGTACTGCAACTTACCGATAATTTGCTAAACTGGGCACAAACCCAATCGGGGGCACTTCAACCCAAAACCGAACAAATTAACCTGAAACAAATACTTGACGAGTGTTACGAATTATACCAGCATATTGCCCTTGACAAACAGATTGAGCTCACGATTCCCGGTGAGTCTGCCTATCAGGTTATTGCCGACCGGAATATGATTCGCACCATTTGCCGGAACCTGATTAATAACGCCCTGAAATTTACCCCGCGCAAAGGCCGTGTCGAAGTTTCCTGTTACCTTGACGGGCAAATGGTTTGGGTGAAAGTAACTGACAGCGGCATTGGCATTGCCAGCGAAAAAATAAACCGCTTGTTTTCGCCCAATAAATCCGATGTTTTGCCGGGAACAGAAGGTGAAAAAAGCAGCGGGCTGGGACTGCTACTTTGCAAAGAGTTTGTCGACATTATGAATGGCCAATTACGTGTTGAAAGCGAAGTAGGAAAAGGTAGCAGTTTCAGCTTCTCGGTTCCTGTCGGCAATAGGTAGCACGGCATATTCTTCGCCCGTATCGGCATTAAAACTATTCTGAACAAAAGACTAAAACAGGTGATATTTCTGCTGGATATTTATATCTTTAAATAAATTTCAATATAAACAAATTAAACAATTATGAAAACCTACAAGCCTTATTTGAGCCTTGGAAAAGGTAGTGCTGGTGATTATACGCTTGATGTCGTATTTCAAAGTCCAAAATCGCAAAATATAGTTGGTATTGAACAAAAAGAGATAATTAAAAATGGTAAAAGCTACTGGGGCGTTATTATCTCTGTTTCGTCCGATATTCAAATTATTTGCGGTCCCGAAAGCAATGTACTGTTTGCAAGCATTACAATTGCCGGCAACCTCGCGTCGACCTACAAAACAATTAAATGCCTGGTGCGGGTAACTAAACCGTTAGCAACAGGCCTTGATGATCCGGACGAAGATGAAACGGACATTGACTTCGGCGACAACAATGACTAACACCCTGTGTTGTTCCCGGTGATACGCCAGAGAATTCTTTTTTTTAGATTCTGGCGTATCTTCAGAATACGATAAACACGATGTGCCCATAACTGATTTTTACAATTCACCTACACCACCAATCAAGCCGTAATACTACTCCGCGCTATGAAAAAGCTTCTACAAATTCTCCTTCTTACTCTGATACTATTGAGTCAGGCTGGTAATTTGATAGCAAATGCATTTACAAACGAAAAGAAAGATAAAGCTATATCTAATAAATTGATAGAATTGGAATTAGTCTCGAACCGAAATTTAGATAGCGCTTTAATTCTCAGCAGGAATATTGTTCGGGAAGCAAGTACTACAGACAACCAAAGCTTAAAATGGGAATCAGAAATCGCCGAGTCTAAAATTCTATTTGCGCTTGGACAAAAAGACAGTGCAATTTTTAAGATAAATGAAATTTATGATGGAATTCGAAACAAACAAGATACAACTCTTCAAATCAATGCTCTATGTACGTTGGCTGACTTTTACCAAGAAAATTTTGACTTCAATGCAGCTATTCAACGACTTGTAACAGCTCGCGGGCTACTAACGAACTTCACTCCTTTCGACTTACGATTCAAAGTCTTATTCAGCCTGGGCAAAACACACCGAAAAATGAAAGACTATACCTCTGCACTTTCGTTTTTCAACCAGCTAGAAACCGACGACCTATACCAACTAACAACAAAACAGCGTTTTCAAGTTTTCATGAGCATCGGGAACGTGTATGCTGACTTAAAGGAATATGACAAAACGGCAAGCTATTTCGACAAAGCTTATGCAGAAATTTCCAAACTCGGCATTAGCGATGACTTAGCCCAGCTCACCTACAACATGGGTGCTTTGTATTACCGAAAAAAAATTATGCCACTGCAACTGAATTCGTTGAAAAATCGCTAAAAAGCTACCTGGTAATCGGAGACAAACTTTGGCAGGAACGTTGTTACCGGGTGCTGGGAGCAATCAACTACCACCTATCACACTTTCAGCAATCCGAACAGTATTACCGGCAAGCTTTAGCGATTGCCCAAGAAATTAAAAACCCAAAATCGGTTTTGGGAAATTACAAAAACTTATACCTGAATTACAAGGAATTATCCCTCCAAAATCCGAGCAAAGCCAATCTCGAAAAAACCTTCAACTACCAAAGAAAATGGGAAGAGCTGAACGATAGCCTTTACCGGGCCGATTTGGCCGAGCAACTTCTCGAACTGGAAAAAAAATACGAAACAGAAAAAAAGAACGCTCAAATTGAACTACTCTCGAAAGATAACCTGATTAAAAAGGAAAAACTCGTTATAGAACAACAACAGCGCCGGTTGATGATTGTGCTCATCCTGGCCCT
>JBKEAN010000043.1:0-2233 GCA_047972415.1 Mangrovibacterium sp. | reverse complement strand
GATAGGGCCGAAGTCAAATATTCGACCGTGCAAAACTGGTATCCGGGCAACAAAGAGGGCAAAGGCGGTGTGTATAACTTCGTAACCAAACGCGGGGTTTGCCGGGGCGAGTCGTCGAAAATAAGTTGGACACAAGTTGAAACCGGCTCGGCCATCACCTGGAAATACCCCAGTTGTATTCTGATGGGCGACAACTCGGTGGGCGAGTTCAACTCGGTGGCTGTGACCAACAACTACCAGCAGGCCGACACCGGTACCAAAATGATACACATTGGCAAAAACACCAAAAGCACCATCATTTCTAAAGGTATTTCGGCCGGTCGGAGTGACAATGCCTACCGGGGCTTGGTGAAGGTATTGCCAGGTGCCAGCAATGCCCGCAACTTTTCGCAATGCGACTCGCTTTTGCTGGGCTCCCATTGCGGCGCACACACGTTTCCGTACATCGAAGTGGGCAATAAAACAGCCACAGTGGAACACGAGGCAACGACGTCGAAAATCGGCGAAGATCAAATCTTTTACTGCAACCAACGCGGTATCTCCACCGAAGATGCGATTGGTATGATTGTGAACGGTTATGCCAAGGAAGTGCTGAACAAACTGCCGATGGAATTTGCCGTTGAAGCACAGAAACTATTGCAAATCAGCCTAGAAGGGAGTGTTGGGTAAGAAGGTTGAATTGTTGAAACTTCAAACTTGGAATTTTATAACTTGAAATTTGGAATTTATATTGATATGCTAACGATAAAGAATTTGAAAGCCTCGGTTGAGGGAAAAGAAATATTAAAAGGAATTAACCTGGAAATTAAACCGGGTGAAGTTCATGCGATTATGGGGCCAAATGGCGCCGGGAAAAGCACTCTGGGCAATGTACTCGCGGGGCATGAAGGCTACGAGGTTGAAGATGGCGAAGTGAGTTTTATGGGAAAAGAACTGCTCGATATGTCGCCCGAAGACCGCGCCCGTAGCGGCTTGTTCCTGAGTTTCCAATACCCGGTTGAAATTCCGGGCGTGCCTATGGTGAACTTCCTGAAAACAGCCGTGAACGAGCACCGCAAGTTCAACGGATTGGAGGCTCTTAGCGCAGGTGAGTTCCTGAAACTGATGCGCGAAAAGAAAGAAATGCTTCACCTGGACTCCCAACTGACAAACCGCTCGGTCAACGAAGGTTTCTCCGGCGGCGAAAAAAAGAAGAACGAGATTTTCCAGATGGCAATGCTCGAACCAAAACTGGCTATTTTGGACGAGACCGATTCCGGTTTGGATATCGATGCCCTCCGCGTGGTGGCCGAAGGGGTGAATGCACTGAAAAGCCCCGAGCGCTCAACCATCGTGATTACCCACTACCAGCGCTTGCTCGACTATATTGTACCCGATTTTGTTCACGTGCTTTACGACGGGCGCATTGTGAAATCGGCCGGTAAAGAGCTGGCTTTGGAGTTGGAAGAAAAAGGGTACGACTGGATTAAAAAAGAATTGGTTTAAGATGACGCAAACGCTTCAAAATAAAAAAACTGCTGCCGAAAAGTACAGCGAAATTTATCAGGCAAACCAGGATAAGCTTAACCAGGGCTCATCGCCTCTGCTAAACCGCATGCGCGCGATGGCCATGAAACGTTTTGAGCAGACAGGTATTCCGGGTTTCAAAAACGAAGATTACAAGTACACCAACCTCGAGCGGGTTTTCGGAAAAGAGTACCGCCATGTGGTGACTTACGAGCCGCTTGATGTGGATTTGAATGATGTGTTCCGCTGCGATGTACCGCAAATGGACACCTATGTAATTTTATTGGTAAATGGCTGGTACTATGCCGGTAATGCGAAAATAGAAGGATTGCCCGAAGGCGTGTTTGCAGGGAGCCTGAGACAGCTGGCCAATGAAAACCCCGGACTGATTGAAAACTTTCTGAACCGTCAGGGAGCTCTGTCGAACGATCCGATGGTGGCGCTGAATACCGCCTTTGCGCAAGACGGTTTTGTGCTGTATGTGCCCGATGGGGTGAAAATTGAAAAACCTTTCCAGGTTATTCACCTCACCAGAGGCCAGGAAGCCTTGTTTTCAACCCAACGCAACCTGATTATTGCGGGCACAAAAAGCGAAGTAAAAATTCTCTTCTGCGAGCACACCTTAACACCAAGCGATTGCCTGGCAAACAATGTGACCGAGGTTTTTGTTGGCAACGAAGCAGTTGTGGATGTGTACACCATTCAAAACCAGAATAGCCAATCGAAT
>JBKEAN010000042.1:0-27239 GCA_047972415.1 Mangrovibacterium sp. | reverse complement strand
GAAAACTTATATTCTTCTGGCCAATCCAACAGTTGAGAACATTGAAAAAATACGCTACCTGGTTGATAAACGCATTTTATTTGTAGGTGAAACGGAATTTATCGGGATTTATTTTTATGCCGAACGCTATGATTATTCTGAAACGGTACGGTACATCCGCGACAATAACCTGACGAACTTTCATCTTCAACGACTTACCGGAACACTTACCCTTGACAATATTTTTGAACCAAACGATTTTACCAACAATTTCGACATCATGTTCAGCCAATCGAAAGGCTTAATTTTGTTTGGCGGCGACGACATTCAACCCGAAATTTACGGCGAAACCAAAGCCCTTTCGGAAGTAACCGACCCGGAGCGCCACCTCATGGAGCTTTCGCTGGTTTTTCACCTGCTGGGAAACAACAAAAACCCAAACTATACGCCGTTTCTGGAACGCAATAAAAAGTACCTGGTGCTGGGTATTTGCCTGGGTATGCAAACCATGAACGTAGCAACGGGCGGTAGTATGGTGCAGGATATTCCGTCGGAGCTGTACAATTCGGACAGCCCGCAGGAGATTGTTCAGCTTGATGCGGAAAACCTTCACCGGAATTACTGGCCGGATATTTTTAACAACCCGCAACTGATGAGCTGCAATTTTCATAAAATGAGGCTCGAAATTGGAAGCTTCTTCCAGAAAGACATTGGCTGGAAGGACAATATTTCGCCCAAAGTGCTGAGTTCGCACCACCAGGCTATTGAGAACCTGAACGATTGCTGGAACATTACTGCGCGCTCGATGGACGGGAAAGTGATTGAAGCCTTTCAGCATAAAAAATACCCGAATGTAATTGGGGTTCAGTTTCATCCCGAGGTGTCGGCCTTGTACGAACCCATGCAGCAGTATAAGTTTTCGCCCCGCGACATTGCCCAACCGTACAACGAGATGATTGGCAAGGACGGTGTAAAATTCCACAAAAGCTTTTGGAAAAGGATTTCGCGCGCGCTTAATTAAGCCGTTACGAAGCAGCCTGCTTTTCATCGAAAAAAGTTCTATTTTTGCAACTCAATTTTTTTGAGGGTTGAAGTTTGTTGCCCAAAAGCCGGGCTTTTGCAGTCGCTTCACCATTCAACTTAAAGTAAAACAGTAACCGGATTATGGGCTATTTAGAAGAGATAAAACGACGCAGGACTTTTGGGATTGTCAGTCACCCCGATGCCGGGAAAACAACCCTGACCGAAAAACTACTCTTGTTTGGGGGGGCAATCAGGGTGGCAGGCGCCGTTAAAAGCAACAAAATTAAGAAAGGGGCTACCTCCGATTTCATGGAAATTGAACGCCAGCGCGGTATTTCGGTAGCCACTTCGGTTATGGGTTTCGAGTACCGCGACTATAAAGTGAACATACTTGACACACCGGGGCACCAGGATTTTCAGGAAGACACCTTTCGTACACTTACGGCTGTTGATAGCGTAATTATTGTAATTGATGCTGCCAAAGGGGTTGAACCGCAGACCGAAAAGCTGATGAATGTTTGCCGGATGCGCAAAACACCCGTCATTGTGTTCATCAATAAACTCGACCGTCCGGCGCGGGATACCTTCTCGCTGCTCGAAGAAATTGAAGGCCAACTGAAAATTAAAACCCGTCCGCTGAGCTGGCCCATTAACAGCGGGGCAGACTTTAAAGGGGTGTATAATATTTATAAGAAAAGCCTGAACCTGTTTGATGCCAGCGTGCAGGAAATTATGCCGGCCATTAGCTTTAGCGACTTGGGAGACCCATCGCTTGAAAAACACATTGGCAAGGATGCCGCCATGCTGCGCGAAGAAGTGGAGTTGATTGAGGGCGTTTACCCGGCGTTTGATACCCAAGCTTACCTGGCCGGCGATTTGGCCCCGGTTTTCTTTGGCTCGGCCTTGTACAACTTTGGCGTACAGGAACTGCTCGACGCCTTTGTGGAGATTGCCCCCAGCCCACGCCCCAGCTTTACCGAGGAGCGCGAAATACGCCCCGAGGAAGAAGGCTTCACCGGTTTTGTATTTAAAATACATGCCAACATCGACCCCAACCACCGCAGCCGCATTGCCTTTGTTAAAATTTGCTCGGGCCATTTTGTCCGCAACGAGGTGTACAAGCATATCCGCTCGGGCAAAACCATGCGCATATCCAGTCCAACAGCCTTTATGGCTTCGCAAAAGGAAGTGATTGACGAGGCTTTTCCGGGCGACATTATTGGGGTGCCCGATACGGGCAACCTGATTATTGGCGACACCATTACATCGGGCGAAGAGCTTCATTTTAAAGGTTTGCCAAGCTTTTCGCCGGAGCTGTTCCGTTATATCGAGAATGCCGACCCCATGAAGTCGAAGCAATTGGCCAAAGGGGTTGACCAGCTAATGGAGGAAGGCGTGGCGCAGCTATTTACTAACCAGTTTAACGGCCGCAAAATTATTGGAACAGTTGGCCAACTTCAGTTTGAAGTTATCCAATACCGGCTCGAACACGAGTACACAGCAAAGTGCCGTTTTGAACCGCTGGGCATGTACAAAGCTTGCTGGATTGAATGCGACGACCCCAAAGTGCTCGCCGAATTTAAAAAACGGAAACACCAGAAGATGGCAGTTGACAAACGCGGGCGCGACGTTTTTATGGCCGACTCGGCATTTATCCTTCAAATGGCACAGGACGAGTTTAAGGACATTAAATTTCACTTTACCAGCGAATTTTAAAGTTTCCGCCCCACACGGCAATGGTTCCGGCTTGGGGCTTGGCAGGGTAACTTGGTGCCAGACCGTCACCGTCTGGCAAAAGATAGCCTCCGTCTGGTGCCAGACCATCACCGTCTGGCAAAAGATAGCCTCCGTCTGGTGCCAGACCATCACCGTCTGGCGAAAGATAGCCTCCGTCTGGTGCCAGACCATCACCGTCTGGCAAAAGATAGCCTCCGTCTGGTGCCAGACCGTTACCGTCTGGCAAAAGATAGCCTCCGTCTGGTGCCAGACCGTCACCATCTGGCGAAAGATAGCCTTCGTCTGGTGCCAGACCGTCACCGTCTGGCAAAAGATAGCCTCCGTCTGGTGCCAGACCGTTACCGTCTGGCGAAAGATAGCCTTCGTCTGGTGCCAGACCGTTACCGTCTGACGAAAGATAGCCTTCGTCTGGTGCCAGACCATCACCGTCTGGCAAAAGATAGCCTTCGTCTGGTGCCAGACCGTTATAATCTGGCGGGTTGGCAAAGCAATCGGGCGGCAACAAAGCTCCCGGTCTTTGCTACTACCCGAGTTGCCCTTCAACTTTAAACTGCCCCGCTTGCAGGGGCGCAATGGTTTGGCTTTGGTTTATACCCGTTTTATTTTACGAAAGCGCTTGGCCTGCCGCCCGAAAATTACCTTATCTTTAGGCCTGATTAAGCTGATGTACGATGGGCGATTTTTACAACACCGACCTTTTTGCTTATGTGGTGCTGCCGTTACTGATTATCCTGGCACGCATCAGCGATGTAACCATTGGTACCCTACGCATTGTTATGGTTTCCAAAGGGCAAAAATACATTGCCCCTGTACTGGGTTTTTTTGAAGTGATTATTTGGCTGCTGGCCATGAGCAAAATTATTCAGAACATCGACAATTGGGTGGCTTATGTAGCCTACGGATTGGGCTTTGCCGCCGGCAACTACATTGGCCTGATTTTGGAAGAAAAGCTGGCTGTTGGCATCGTTCACCTTCAGATTATAACCCGCACCAACGCCGACAACCTGATTGCCAAACTGAAAGCCAAAGGCTACGGCATTACTTACCACGATGCTTACGGCGCCAACGAAAAGGTAGCCGTAATTTACTCCATTATTAAACGCGCCGATATTAACGGTGTTATCGACATCATACGCACCTATAACCCCAACGCTTTTTACTCCATCGAAGATGTGAAGTTTGTAAACAAAGGCCTGGAACCGGTATCGCGTATGGCCAGCAGTTGGCGAAAAGGGAAATAAAACAGTGCCGTTGCCGTTTATAGCACCCAACAGTTTAACTTGTTACCCCGTTTCAACAGCTTTTGGGCAGTTGCTGTTGGTTTTTCGGGAGTAAAACGAATCCAAAAGTTAAACCCTTTTTCTGCTAATAAAAACATCAAAAAATTGTTAGATCAATTTCAAAATATCAAAAAAGTTAGCGGCGCTGCCTCAGTTCTTCATTTATATTCTGATATTTGTCAGGCATTTTAGAAGTAAAATAATTTAGGCACTTTACAAAATTTATACGCTCATGTTTAAGATTCAAACCTTAAATAAAATCGACCCGATTGGGTTGAAGAATTTTCCGCTGGATAAGTACGAAATTGCCAGTGAGTTCACAAAACCGGATGCCATTGTTGTTCGCTCGGCTGCCATGCACGACATGGATTTGCCGACCAGCTTAAAGGCTATTGCGCGTGCAGGAGCCGGTGTTAACAACATCCCCATTGAAAAATGTACCGAAAACGGGATTGTTGTTTTCAACACACCCGGAGCCAATGCCCACGCCGTAAAAGAGTTGGTAATTGCCGGTATGCTATTGTCGTCGCGCGGCATTGCCCAATCCATCGAGTGGGCAAAAACCCTGGTTGGCCAGGGCGACCAGGTACCAGCTTTGGTTGAAGAAGGAAAAAAGAATTACGGGGGCAACGAAATACGCGGAAAAACCCTGGCGGTAATTGGCCTGGGCGCCATAGGCGTGTTAATTGCCAACGCTGCCCAGGCACTGGGTATGGAAGTATTGGGCTACGACCCCTACATTTCGGTAAAACAAGCCTGGCGCTTAAGCCGCAACGTAAAACGCGCCGAAGGGATTGAATCACTTTTGTCCAATGCCGACTATGTAACCATCAACATTCCGCAAACAGCCGAAACCAAAGGCTTCATCAACAAAGACAAAATAAAAATGATGAAACCCGGCGTACGTGTGCTGAATTTTGCCCGGGGCGGCTTGGTAAACAACGCCGATATGGCCGCAGCACTCGAATCGGGTAAAGTAGGTTGCTACGTTACCGACTTCCCCGACGAGGCGGTATTGAAAATGAAAAACGTAATCGCCATTCCCCACCTGGGAGCATCAACCGAAGAGTCGGAGCAAAACTGCGCCATTATGGCTGTCGATCAGGTCCGCGACTTTCTGGAAAAAGGGAACATCGTAAACTCGGTAAACTTTCCCGAAGCCGAAATGGAACGCAACGGAGGCCCCCGCCTGGTAATTGCCAATAAAAATGTTCCCAACATGGTCAGCCAAATATCGAGCCTGCTGGCAGCCGAAGGTTTAAACATTGCCAATATGCTGAATAAAGCAAAAGCAGATATTGCCTACAATATTATCGATATTGACGGCCCTGCCCCAACAGAAGAGCTGGCAGCCAAGCTAAAAGCCATCGACGGAGTAGTTATGGTACGCATCCTGGCCTGAATGCCCGGGTAATAAAACAGAAGATACCGGTTTCTTTCATTTTTACTGAAAGAGAACCGGTATTTTTTTTGGTTTGTTTACCGGGAATTATGCTATTTTTGTTCCTATCATCTAATTTGAATCTAAATTCTGGCAAAAAATTAATCGAATCATGAATAACAAGTTGATTGAAAAAGCTGCTGACAACGTACGGATTTTGTCGGCTGCAATGGTGGAGAAAGCAAAGTCAGGCCATCCAGGCGGCGCTATGGGTGGGGCCGATTTTGTGAGTGTTCTGTATTCAGAGTTTCTGAACTACGACCCAAGTGATATGACTTGGATTAACCGCGACCGGTTCTTCCTTGACCCCGGACATATGTCGCCCATGTTGTATTCCATCCTGGCAATGACCGGGACTTATAATATGGACGATCTCAAAAACTTCCGCCAGTGGGACAGCGTAACTCCCGGGCACCCCGAAGTTGACGTAACCCGTGGCGTTGAGAATACCTCGGGCCCGCTCGGACAGGGACACACCATGGCTGTTGGTGCCGCCATTGCCGAACGCTTTCTGGTTGCCCGTTTTGGCGAGTGGATGGCCCACAAAACCTACGCGTTTATTTCGGACGGTGGTGTACAGGAAGAAATTTCGCAAGGCGCAGGCCGCCTGGCCGGCTTCCTGGGCCTGAACAACCTCATCATGTTCTACGACTCGAACGACATTCAGCTATCAACAGAAACACGCGACGTAACTGTTGAAGACACAGCAAAAAAATACGAAGCATGGGGCTGGAAAGTGGTGACCATTGAAGGGAACAACGTTGAAGCCATCCGTGCAGCCTTGCTTTTGGCTCAAACCGAAACCGAAAAACCATCCCTGATTATTGGTAAAACCATCATGGGGAAAGGTGCTGTTACAGCCGAAGGTGCCAACTACGAACGCAAATGCGCCACCCACGGTATGCCTTTGGGCGAAGCCGGCGCTTCGCTCGAAAAAACAATCGTGAACCTGGGCGGCGACCCAACCAATGCCTTCGTTATTTTCGACGATGTAAAAGCACTGTTCGAAGCACGCAGAGCGGCTTTGGTGAAAGCAGCCGCTGCGAAAAAAGCAGCTCAGGCCGAGTGGGCAAAAGCCAACCCGGAACTGGCTGCCAAACTCGAAAAATTCTTCTCGAAAAAAGCGCCCGAATTCGATTTCGGCAAAATTGCGCAAAAAGCAGGTTCGGCCACCCGTGCAGCCGGCTCAACCGTACTGGCTGCTTTTGCCGGAACAGTTGAAAACATGATTGTTTCGTCGGCCGACTTGTCGAACTCCGACAAAACCGACGGCTTCCTGAAAAAGACAAGCGCTTTCAAAAAAGGCGACTTCTCGGGGGCATTCCTGCAAGCGGGTGTTTGCGAACTTACTATGGCTTCGGTAATGAACGGGATGGCACTTCATGGGGGCATCATACCGGTTTGCGGTACCTTCTTTGTATTCTCCGATTACATGAAACCGGCCGTTCGTTTGGCAGCCCTCATGCAATTGCCTGTAAAATATGTTTGGACACACGATGCTTTCCGTGTAGGCGAAGATGGCCCGACCCACCAACCAGTTGAGCAGGAAGCTCAAATACGCTTGATGGAAAAACTGAAAAACCACCACGGGCAAAACTCCATGCTGGTTCTTCGCCCGGCTGATGCCGACGAGGCAACCGTTGCCTGGAAGCTGGCACTGGAGAATATTTCAACCCCATCGGCCTTAATTTTGTCGCGCCAAAATATTGCCACCTTGCCTGCTAAAACCGACCGCTACACCGAAGCATTGCAAGCTGCAAAAGGCGCCTATATTGTGGTTGATTGTGCCGGCACCCCGGATATTATCCTGCTGGCCAGTGGTTCCGAAGTAAGTACGCTGGTTGCGGGAGCTGAGTTGCTGGCAAAAGACGGTGTAAAATGCCGTATCGTTTCGGTTCCGTCAGAAGGTTTGTTCCGCTCGCAAAGCGCAGCCTACCAAGCCGAAGTTTTGCCTGCCGGCGTAAAAAAATTCGGTATGACCGCCGGTTTGCCTGTAACACTGGAAGGCCTGGTTGGTGCCGACGGCAACGTATTCGGACTGGAATCGTTCGGGTTCTCGGCACCATACACCGTGCTCGACCAAAAACTGGGTTTCACCGGCGAGAATGTTTACAACCAGGTAAAAGCATTGCTGAAATAAGCATTTACTGCTAACGAATAAAATGCCGCTTAATCAAGAATCGAGCACAATCCGGTTCAAGATTAAGCGGCATTTTTACCTTCGCTTTTCGGTACCCGGCACTTCTGCTATTGACGAAGAAGCCTACTTTGCCAGTACCACTTTCAGCCAGGCTTGTGCCATTAGCTGGGCACCAGCCATTGAGGGGTGTACCCCATCGGGGCACCAGTAAGCTGCGGGCGCATGTTTCAACGCTTCTTTAAAAATTGTGTGGTAAGGTACCCACCGGGTGTTAAACTCATTGGCAATCCTTCGGGCTGCTTCGCGGTACGGGGTAAACTCATCCTGCCAGCCCTCGCCTATGGCCGAACCACCATCTACCGAGAATGGCTCACACACAACAAATTGCACATTGGGCAAGGCTTCACGGGTCCGTTTCAGCAAAGCGCGAAAGTCGTTTTCATAAACTTCGGCAGTTCCGTCGTACTTCCCGTTTCGCTTGTGCCAATAGTCATTCACCCCAATTAAAATGCTCAGTACCGCCGGGTTCAACTCCAGGCAATCTGCCTGCCAGCGTTCTGCCAGCTGGTACACTTTGTTTCCGCTGATACCCCGGTTGTAAACCAAAAGTTGTTTAGTAGGAAACTGTTCCAACAACGAAGCCCCGGCCATCAAGGCATAACCGTTGCCGAACGACTGGGCATCGTTGGCTTGTTGCTTCTCGCGGTTTCGTCCGGCATCGGTAATCGAATCGCCCTGAAACAAAACAACACTTCCCCCGTTTAGCGCCAATGGCCGTGTTCTCGCTTTTGGTCCTGCTTTAACTGTTTCCGATAAAATCATGGGGATAGCAGCCAAGCCAACAGTTTGTACTGCTGAACGTTTTAAAAAATTTCGTCTCGAAAATTTCATATTCATTGTTTAGTTGATGATGATTTCTTTTTTTGGTTCAATTTACAAATTTTTCAGTCCGGCACGTTTTAATTAGGTTATTTACGGCTGCATTAAAAGCAGTATCGTCAACATTAAGACCACGCCCTCCGAGCCAATTTAAAATTAATATTAAAAAAAAATACAGAACTCTCACACAACACTGGCATTCAATATTTTAAAATTATCAAAAATTCCATTCAAAAATCATCTAACCCATTTTTTTCTATTTTTGAACCGGATTTCGTGTACGAACACGATTTTTTTTGAATAACCTCCGTGTACGAAAACGGAAAAATAAAAATAAACCAATATCATGGAACTGAACAGAAAGAATGTAAGCAATGCAGCCCACTACCCCAGTCGCATCCTCCAATTTGGCGAAGGAAATTTTTTGCGCGCCTTTGTTGATTGGATGATTCAAAAAATGAACAACAACATCGGGTTCAACACCGGGATTGACGTTGTGCAACCCTTGGCTACCGGCATGGTTGACCTGCTGAACAAACAAGACGGCCTGTACCACGTTTACCTGAAGGGAATTAAAGACGGCAAACCAATTAAGGAATTTGAATTTATTCAGTGTATTAACAAAGGTATCAACCCTTACACCGAATTTGAAGTCTATAAAGCCGCTATCCTGAACCCGGAATTACGTTTTGTAATATCCAATACAACGGAAGCTGGCATTAGCTGGGACGAAAACGATAAGTTGGACATGCAACCGCAAAACTCGTTTCCCGGAAAAGTAACTGCCTTGTTGTACCAACGTTACAAAGCATTTGACGGTGCACGGGACAAAGGACTGATTTTCTTCACCTGCGAACTGATTGACCGTAACGGCGATATGCTGAAAAAATATGTACTGAAACACGCCAAAAACTGGAAGCTGGGCGAGGCATTTATTCAGTGGGTAGAAACGGCCTGTGCGTTCTGCAATACCCTGGTTGACCGCATTGTACCCGGATTCCCGAAAGACGACATCAAAGAAATTCAAGCAGAACTGGGTTACGAGGACAACTTGGTGGTGGTTGGCGAATACTTCCACCTGTGGGTTATTGAAGGCCCGGAATGGGTTGCTGCCGAATTCCCGGCTGACAAAGCTGGCCTGGAAGTAAAGTTTGTGAAAGACATGACCCGTTTCCGCGAACAAAAAGTAGCCGTGCTGAACGGCTGCCACACCGGCAGCTACGCCGTGTCGTACCTGTACGGAATTGACACTGTGCGCGAAGCCTACGAAAGCCTCGAAGTTGGTGATTTTATGAAACACATGGTGTACGACGAAGTTTTGCCGGTGCTGGACGGGAGCGAAAAAGAACTGAAAAAATTTGCCGATAAAATTCTGGAACGTTTCTCGAACCCATACATTCGCCACCTGTGGCAAAGCATTGCACTGAACGCCATGTCGAAATGGGAAACCCGCAACCTGCCCTCGCTTTTAGGTTTTGTTGAAAAACACGGTATGTTGCCCCAAAAACTGGTATTCTCGCTAGCTGCAATGATTTCGTACTTTAAAGGAGAAAACAACGGAACCAGTTACCAGGTACAAGACGACCAATGGATTATGGACTTTTACAAAGAAGCCTGGGACGAGTGCGATGGCCGTCCAATTTCGATTTACAGACTGGTTGAAAAAGTACTGAAACTGGAAAAAGTATGGAAACGCGACCTGAACGAAATTCCGAACCTCACCCTGACGGTAAGCCACTACTTGTTCCTGATTCAACAAATTGGAATGAAAAAAGCGGTGAAAGCGGTTCTGAACGACGAAAACCCACTGATGAAAATAACGATTGCCGAAAAAAGCAAACAAGAAAAGCTCGAAGACTAATATTTATACCTATTTAATATAACAACCGGTAAAATGGCAGATTACATCAAAATTCACCCGCACGACAACGTCATTATTGCGCTGAAAGATTTTTTAACAGGCGATGTTGTTGCCTTTGACGATAAACAACTGAAAATACTGAACGATGTGCCCCGCGGACATAAAATTGCAATAACCGCAATTGCCGACGATGCAGACATTATTAAATATGGTGCGCCAATTGGCCATGCTACCGAAGCTATTTTGCCGGGTGATTATGTACACGTTCACAACACAAAAACCAATCTGGCGGGTACCATGTGCTACGAGTTCAACCAAAAACTGAACGAACTTCCGTATAAAAACCAGTTGATGACCTACAAAGGGTTCAAACGGTCGGATGGCAACGTGGGTATCCGTAACGAGCTGTGGATTGTGCCTACAGTGGGCTGTGTTAACGGGCAAGCCGAACAGATTATTGCGCTCTTTAAAGCTCAAAACAACCCGACAGACATCGACAGCATTCACGTGTTTAAACACGCCTACGGCTGTTCGCAGTTGGGCGACGACCATACAAACACCCAAAAAGCGCTGGCACAGTTAATTAACCACCCAAATGCCGGTGGAGTGCTGGTGTTGGGTTTGGGATGCGAAAACAACCAAATAGCCGACCTGAAAAAATTTATTGGCGACTACGACCCAAAGCGGGTGAAGTTTTTGGTAGCCCAGGAAGTTGAAGATGAAGTTGAAGAAGGCTTGAAATTGTTTCAGGAAATCTACGAACAAATGCGCCTTGATAAACGCGAAGACGTTCCATTCTCAACCCTGAAAGTTGGGTTGAAATGCGGTGGTTCCGATGGATTGTCGGGAATTACTGCTAATCCGCTGGTTGGCGCATTCTCCGATTTTTTGGTTGCCCAGGGAGGAAGCACTATCCTGACCGAAGTGCCCGAAATGTTTGGTGCCGAGCACCTGTTGATGGAACGCTGCGAAAGCGAAGAAATCTTCAACAAAACAGTTGACATGATTAACGGTTTCAAAGAATACTACCTGAAACACGACCTGCCAGTTTACGAAAACCCTTCGCCTGGCAACAAAAAAGGTGGCATTACAACGCTCGAAGACAAATCGTTGGGTTGTACCCAAAAAGGGGGTACAGCTACCGTTACCGACGTGCTGGCTTATGCCGAACCAATTAAAAAGAACGGTTTGAACCTGCTTTGTGCCCCGGGCAACGACCTGGTTGCCGCGTCGGCCTTGGGTTTTAGCGGATGCCAAATCGTACTGTTCACCACCGGCCGCGGCACACCGTTCGGCAGCTTCGTCCCCACCCTGAAAATTTCAACCAACACGCCGCTTTCCCAGAAAAAATCAAACTGGATCGACTTTAATGCCGGAAGAATGGTAGAAGACCAAAGTATTGATGAGACACTGGTTGACTTTATTGCTGAGTTAAAAACAGTGGCCGAAGGAAAAAAATTGAAGCATGAGCTTAGTGGTTTTAAAGAAATCGCTATCTTTAAAACCGGAATTACCTTATAATTAAGATATCCTCTCGAGTAGGGGTTGTTTAGTAGTAATTGAGTAGTAGTAGTAAAAAAAGCCATCAATGTTGATTGATGGCTTTTGTATTTTATATCAACTAGTTAATTACATTGCAAGCAATTTGTCGGCCATGGCGTTTGCCAGCTCAATACACTTCCGGAACTTGTCTTCCTTTAGTGCTCCTTTCTCTTCAATTGGCTCGGCCACGAGCTCCCAACCCGATGTTTCTGCAAATTTCATCAGGTTTTTTACGCCGCCGCCATTCCATGCAAAATTGCCAAACACACCCAGGTAATGATCTTTTACCCCCATGTGTTCAACTGTTGTCAGGAGGGTTTCCACATTCGGGAACATGGCGTTGTTGTAGGCACAGCTACCCACAATAAATCCCTTATAGCGGAAAATATCGTTCACTATGTACGATTTGTGCGTTTTCGATGCATCGTAAACACGAATGTCTTTAATTCCGCGAACGGCTAACTGACGGGCAATTGCTTCGGCCATTTTTTGCGTGTTGCCATACATTGAGCCATACACCACCACGCAACCCGGGTCAAACGTGTAGGTACTCCATTTGTTATAACGCGTCAATACCCACTCCAGGTTTGTACGCCAAATGGGGCCATGCGTAGCTGCAATCATTTTAATATCAAGCGGGGCCAGTTTTTTTATGGCGCGTTGTGTATGGGGGCAGTATTTGCCAACAATATTGGTAAAATAGCGCATGATGTCGTTTTCGTAAAACGACAGGTTGATTTCGTCGTCGAAAATACCACCATCCAACGTACCGAAACTACCAAAGGCATCGCCCGAAAAAAGAATTTTATTGGTTTCTTCGTAGCTCACCATGGTTTCGGGCCAGTGTACCATCGGGATGGTCTGAAACTGCAACTTGTGTTTTCCCAATTCCAGGGTCGAATCATCATTCACTTCCAGTGTATTCACCGGTTTTGTGTAAAAGGCTTCAACAAAACCAAAAGTCTTTTTATTACCAACCAAGGTGATGTTTGGGTATTTCATCATAATTATGCGCAGTGCTCCCGAGTGGTCGGGCTCCATGTGGTTGATAACCAAATAATCAACCGGGCGACCTTGCAAAATAGCGTCAATATCTTCCAGGTAATCGTCAATAAAAGCACGTTCTACCGCGTCAATCAAAGCTACTTTCTCATCAACTATTAAATACGAGTTGTAAGAAACCCCCTGCGGAATAGGCCAGATGTTTTCGAAAAGATGGGTTCTGCGGTCGTTATAACCCAGGTAATAAATGTCGTCAGCTAGTTTAACCTGATGCATATTTAAAGTTTTATTTTGAATTGATTTTTTACAGTTTACAAAAATAGCTAATTTGCCAATATTCAATCTTTTTAATCGTTGCAAATCCTCTAAAATTAAGGAAAATCTCACACGGTTTCAGTTTAAAAGAAAATCGTATTTTTGCGGTTCAAAACAGAAAAGATGGAACTGAAAACGAAAAACCGAGTCTTGCTTTTTCCAAAGCTAAATAAAATTTTAATCCTGCTTTTTGCCATCGCCTTTGTAGTTACAGCCCTTGTTGGCTACCGGTTGTTCGGCTACGTTTTTGCCCAAAATGTGAAAAACCCGGCCAGCATTACCATCCCTTTCGGGGCTACATTTGAACAAGTTTTGGATTCCATCCGGGCAAAAGATATTCTGGAAAATGAAAAAGCATTTGTTTGGGTGGCCAAAAAGAAAGATTATACCGACTCCATAAAACCAGGTAGGTATGTGTTCGACCAGGGAATGAACTCGAACGCCTTGGTAAATATGCTGAAAGCCGGCAACCAAATTCCGGTGATTATTACCTTCAACAACCTCCGTTTTATGGAGGACCTGGCAGGTAAAGTATCGAAATACATTGCCACCGACTCGGCACAACTAATTGCATACCTGAAGAATACGGCTGTAATTGCAGAATACGGATTCGACGAACACTCGTTTCATGCCATGTTTATACCCAACAGTTACGAAATGTACTGGACCACAACGCCCGAGCAGTTTGTGTCGCGGATGAGCGCCGAGTACAAACGGTTTTGGAACGAAAAACGACAAGCCGAAGCCGACTCACTGGGTTTGACCCCAGTACAGGTAATTACCCTGGCTTCCATTGTTCAGGAAGAAACCATAAAAGCCGACGAAAAACCCACTGTAGCCGGTTTGTACCTGAACCGGATTGCCAAGGGGATTCCGTTGCAGGCCGACCCAACTGTTAAATTTGCCTGGGGAACATTCAATATAAAACGCATTCTGAACAGTCATCTGGCAATTGATTCGCCATACAATACTTATAAATACGCCGGTTTGCCCCCCGGCCCCATCAACTTTCCGGAAATATCGAGCATTGAAGCTGTTCTTCACCCCAACCAAAACAAATACATTTACATGTGTGCCCGTGAAGATTTTTCGGGTTACCACAACTTTGCCCGCACCCTTGGTGAACACAATGCCAATGCCGAACGATACCGCAGGGCACTTGATGAAAAAGCCATTTTTGAATAAACACGATAAGCTTTTTTAACACCCGTTTATCTTAATTAGTGAAACTTAGAAAAGCTTAACCAAAACAGGGGCTATGTTTGCAAAAAAAGCAAATGAAGCCCCTGTTTGTTTTTCTTCTGTTTATTATGTCGGCGCAACTTTCGGCTCAGGAACCGGAACAGCCAAAGACGATTCTGTTTCAGGGATACTTGTTGGCCGAAGACAGTATCCCGGTTGAAAATGCATACCTGATTAACTACCGAAGCATGAAAGTGGTAGCGACCGACAGCACTGGCTATTTCCGTACCTGGGCCGAAGAAGGCGACTCGCTGATGATAAACCACCTCTCGCTTCAACCCAAAGTAGTTTTTGCAAACAAACGTTCGAAAAATGAAAACCGCTTTCGGGTCGACTATCGCATTTACGTTATTAAACCAGTGGTAACCAACGAGTATGCACTTCAACTAAAGTATTTCGAAAAGAACATGAAACTAATGTACGCCCAACTTGAAAACCTGGGTTACCAGCCCAACGTGAGCCGCTCGCTCCGCATGTCGCCTTATAACCCCGATGAAATGGACCCCGGACTGACCATCCGCTTGGGCGATATAATTGGCCTTTTTAAGAAGAAACGATGAATTAGAAACAGAAATGCCTAAAAACTTTTGATTTCAGCTTTCGTTAATGTACTTTGGAGGGACACTTCAAAAACCACATCAAAAAAATGAAACAACTTATATTTCTGCTACTTGTCTGTTGTGGTGCTACATTTTCTGCTTCGGCCCAAAGCGGAATAACGAAAACATTCACTTTTGACGGCTATATCCTCAGCCAGGATTCGTTGCCTTTGGAAGGGGCTTTTTTGATTAACTACCGCAATTCGAAAATGGTGGCAAGCGACCATGCCGGCTATTTTAAGATGGTGGTTGAAGAAGGCGATTCGCTGATGATAAACCACGTGTCCATGTCGCCGGTTGTTGTTAAAGTGGTGCCAACATACATTAAAAAAGCGCATATTTACGTGAATTACCGCACTTACACCATCAATCCCATTACCACTTACGACGAAAAGAAGCAGCTCAATAACCTGGATCAAAGTATGGAGCAACTTAATAAAAACCTAAAAGAGCAAATCATTGTGGACCCGACCAAGCGAACCGGAAACGAAAATACCTACAACGAAAATGTAAACAACCCCGGGGCAACAATCATCCGGGTGGCGCCAACGGTAAACAAAAAAGATAAAATGGATAAACGCGAAATTAACGACCAATAAAATTGACTTCTTCGTCCAACAATACTGCAAAGCGTTCGAAAACCGAGCGCTTTATTTTTTGCGCCAAGTCGTAAACTTCATTGCCCGATGCCCCGCCATAGTTCACCAGTACCAGCGCTTGGTTTTGGTGCACGCCAACATTTCCTTCGCGGTAGCCTTTCCACCCGCACTGATCGATGAGCCAGCCAGCGGCCAGCTTGCTTTTTCCGTCGCCAGCAGCATAAACAGGTATTGCCGGAAACTCGGTTTTTAATTGTTCGGCTATTTCTGAACCGACAACGGGATTTTTGAAAAAACTCCCGGCATTTCCTATTTTTCCGGGATCGGGCAATTTTGCTTCGCGAATAGCAATTACCGCATCGCGCACAAAATGGATATTCTCCCCTCCCCGTTTTTCAACTTCAGCTTTCAAATCGCCGTACCCCAACCGGAATTCAATAAACTTATCCAGCCGGAAAACCACCGACGTTACTACAAAGCGCCCTTTCAGTTCGTTTTTAAAAATGCTGTCGCGGTACCCAAAACGGCAATCGGCTGCCTGAATTTCGTATTCGGTAAAGGTTTTCAGGTCGAACCCTTTCACCGACTCAATGTACTCGCACACTTCAACGCCGTAGGCACCAATATTTTGCACCGGCGCTGCCCCCACGGTCCCCGGAATCAGGGAAAGGTTTTCAATGCCACCGAACCAGTTTGCCACGCAGTACCCCACAAAACGATCCCAGTTTTCGCCCGCACCAACTTCGACCCACACATGATTCCGGTTTTCTTTTATTTGCTGAATCCCGGGGATGTTGGCATGAAGTACCAATCCGTCGAAATCGGATATAAACACCAAATTACTGCCTCCTCCCAAAAACAACAGTTCGAGCTTTTCCCACTCGGAAAAATTGGCTAAGAAACGAGGTAAATCTTCGGCTTCGGTAAACTCGAAAAAGTAACGGGACTGGCTATCAATGTGAAATGTGTTGTATTTTTTGAGGGAATAGTTTTCGGCAAAACGAATCATGCAGCTTTAATTTTTGCGCAAAGATAACAGATGCTTTAGCAAAAACAGCTTCCCTTCGGCACATAAAGCAGCATAAGCTGTCAAATTCTGCTTTCCGGATACAAATCAACTCTTTCCGCAAATTTGCACATCCACCGCATCCAACAAATTTAACTTGCCGGCACTAACCGGTAGCCGCGCAGCCATTTCAGGGTTTCGGTTACAAACCTCAATTTATTGGAAAACGACTTTGAAAAGCAATTTTAGGACTAGGCGGGATTACTGAAATGGCCGAAAGAAAACGCGGTTTGTGCCAGTTAACATTGCTGTTTAAAAGACCCGCCAAAAAACAGGTTTTTTGAAGGAAAATATGTTGCGGAACACAAATTTGCGCGGCGAAAGAACGCAAAATCTTCGAGAAACAACCAAAAAATTATGTTTAAAGTTGAAAATTTAGGCTTTCAGCAATATTTTCAACCTGCACAAATAGCTGATTGTCAGGAAAACGTTAAGAAATCAAACTTTTAACTTAATTTTTCAATTTTTTTCTAGCCTCTACTTGGCAAATAATCATTTTGCACTATCTTGGCGCCACCATAAGAGTGTTTAATTTCTGAATTATTTACAAGTTTAACCCTATTTGTTATGAAAAAGATTTTCTTTTTGATCGGAATTGTGGCCATCATGGCAGCATGCGGAACTTCTACAAAACCAGCTGAAACAACAGAAACTGTAGTAGAAGAAACAGTTGTTGATACAACTATTGTTGCTACCCCTGATTCAATTACTGTTACAACTGACTCAGTTGTTGTTAAGTAATTAGCTACAGAAGGCAGAACGATGATGTTTTAGGGAAGCTTAGTTTCTTTAAAACATCATTTTTTTTGCTCAAAAATCTCGGAAAAGTTAATCACCAACTGCTCTTTGCCGGGGTTACTCAGTCGTAAATCGGCACAAAGTAAGGTTTTGCCTTTGTAATTCTGAATCAGGCTGTAATCGTGGGTTGCCATGATGATGGTTTTTCCTTTTCGGTTTAAATCAGCAAAAATTTTCATCAGGTTGGCCGACGTGTCGGGGTCGAGGTTTCCGGTGGGTTCGTCAGCCAGCAAAATCTCCGGATCGTTCAGAATAGCCCGCGCAATGACCACCCGCTGCTGCTCCCCGCCCGAAAGCTCGTGCGGCATCCGCTTCAAACTATATAACATCCCCACTCGCTCCATCACTTCGCGAATCCGGTCGTTGATTGCTTTTTCCTGTTTCCATCCGGTAGCTTTGAGCACAAATGCCAGGTTTTCGTTCACACTCCGATCGGTCAATAAGCGAAAATCCTGAAAAACGACACCTATTTTCCGTCGTAAAAACGGGATTTCTCGATCTTTCAATTTACGAAGGTTGAATTCGCCAACGCTGGCCTCACCGTCAAAAACAGGCAATTCTGCATGTATCGTTTTAATCAGGCTCGTTTTTCCGCTTCCCACTTTTCCAACCAAATAAATCCATTCGCCGGGGCGAACTTCCAGGTTGACATCGGAAAGCACCAGGTTATCTTGCTGGTAAATACTTACGCCTTTTAGACTGATAATGGGATTTTGCGGCATTACGTGAGATTAAGCTGTTTGACAAATCTAATTTTTTTTGCCCGAACCATGTACTAAACCAGTCCAATAAACAGTTTTTTGTTGAGAACTCGGGCAAGGTATTTGTTAGGCTCGGTTGTTAAATGCTATTTTTACCCTACTTTATTTAATTCATTAGCCAATGAAAGCAAGATTCGCTTTATTCGTTATCACCTTTTCTCTCTTTTCAACCGCTGTTTTTGCACAAAAATCAATAAATACACAGTCAATTGCCGAAAGGGTACAAACAGCCAAAGAGTTGTTTGCAAAAAGCCAGTTTGTTTCGGCCGGCCAACAGTTCAGACAAATTGCAGCCTCCACGCAAGCCAGCGGCGAACAACGCTCGGAAGCCAGTTATTACCAGGCGCTTTGTGCAATCAAGGCCGATCCTAAAAAAAGCAAATCGAGTATGGAGCAATTTCTGCATGATAACCCGGAAAGCCCCTATACCGAGGCCGCAAACTTTGAGCTGGCACAGGCTTGGTTCAGGGACAAACAATACGCCAAAGCGCTAAAAATATACCAGTCGCTCACCCCATCGGTGTTTTCGTTTAACGACCAGCTGAAAATAACGTACCAGAAAGGCTACTGCGAGTTTCAACTAAAACAATATGCGCAAGCCGAAAAAAATTTTAACCGGGTGCGCAACGGCAACAGCGAGTATGCTGCGCCTGCCACCTATTACTGGGGGCACATTAATTACATGAACGGCAATTTTGATAACGCTATTGCTGCTTTTGAGAAATTACAAAATAACCCGGCATTTGCTCCGCTCATTCCGTTTTACATGAGCCAGATTTATTACAAACAAGAAAACTATGCCAAAGTAATTGACTACACCGAGTCGCTTATTGCAAAAGCCGACAAGCAGCAAGTAGCTGAGCTGTCGAAAATTTTAGGGAGCTCTTACTTTCATTTGGAGCAATTTGGCAAAGCCATTCCGCACCTGGAGCGTTATTTTTTGGCCACCGGCAGCAAACAACGCGACGAAAACTACCTGTTGGCTTACTGCTATTATAAAAACGGACAATTCGATAAAGCTATCCGTCCGTTTGAGCTGGCATCGACCGGGAACGACCAAATGGCACAAAACGCCTATTACCATCTGGCCGATTGCTTCATCCGTACCGGCGACAAAAATAAAGCACGAATCGCATTCGGTGCCGCTGCCGATATGGACTACGATGCCGGCATTAAAGAAGATGCCCTGTTCAACTATGCAAAAATTACCTACGAGCTGTCGTATTCGCCTTTCAACGAAACCATTAATGCCTTCGACAAATACATTGGCCTGTACCCGCAATCGGACAGGAATGATGCCGCCTATAACTACCTGGTACAGGTTTACATGAGTACCAATAACTTTAAAGATGCTATGGCCTCCATCGCAAAAATTAAGACAAAAAACCAGGCCATCCGCAAAGCTTATCAGCGTGTGACGTACTATCGCGGCCTGGAACAATTTAACAGCCAACTTTTCACCGAGGCTATCTCGTGCTTTGACCTGTCGCTTGAAAACGGTGAATTCAACCCCGAATTGAAAGCCGAAGCGACCTTCTGGAAAGCCGAAGCAAATTACCGACTAGGCAATTATGCTGACGCAATTAGTGGCTTCGAACGTTTCGCCCAACTGCCAACAGCAAGAAATACCGCCGAGTACCAATCGTACAATTATAATTTGGGCTATGCCTATTTTAAATTGAAAAACTATTCGGAGGCAAGGCAAGCCTTTAACAAGTACATTCAGTCGCCGTCCAAAGAAACCGACAAACTAGCCGATGCACATAACCGGTTGGGCGATTGTGCCTATATCGATCGGGATTTTGTAACGGCCCAAACCCAATACAACAACGCCCTCAACCTTGGGCAATACGATGCCGACTATGCACTATTTCAGAAAGCGATGAGCCAAGGGGTACAACGCCAAGCTGAACAAAAAATTGTTAGTTTGAAAAGCTTGCTAAACCAATATCCCAACTCGCCATACGTGGATGATGCCCTTTTTGAAATTGGCCGCACCTACGAACGACAGGATCAGCTCCCGGCAGCCGTTTCGAACTATAAAAACCTGCTCGATGCCTTTCCACAAAGTAGTTACCGTCCCAAAGCGCTTTTACAGCTTGGGTTGATTGCCTATAATCAGTCGGACTATAACCAATCGATGAACTACTACAAACAAGTGGTTGAAAAGTATCCCGACAGCGAAGAAGCGCAAGCTGCCCTGCTGGGTATAAAAAACAACTATGTGGAACAAAACAATGTGGACGGCTACCTGGCCTACACCCAACGCAAAGGCTCTCAGGTGCAAATAAGTACCAGCGAGCAAGATTCGCTGAACTACCAGGCTGCTGAAAAACTGGTCATGAGCAAAAGTCCCAATGCACGCCGGCAACTGGAGAATTACCTTCAGAATTACCCGAACGGGGCATTTGTAATTAATGCACGTTTTTACCTGGCCGAGGCCAACTACAACGAAGGCCAATACGCAGCAGCACTAAACCATTACGAGTTTGTGCTGGATCGTGGCGACAATATTTTTACAGAACAAGCCCTGGCCCGGGCAGCAGAGCTGCAATACAATGCAGCCAACTACGGGCAGGCGCTGGCGAACTACCAGCGGTTAGAGGCGAACTCGGGCAATAAATGGAACTTACTTAAAGCAAAGTCGGGCATTATGCGTTGCCAGTACCAGCTGGGTAATTTCATTGCAACAATTGAGGCAGCCAGACAAGTGCTGGCCACCGAAAACTTAACCGAATCACAAAAAAACGAAGCGAACTTTATGCTGGCACAGGGGCTCCGCAAAACCGGGAATGAGAACGATGCGCTGCCTATTTATACCCAACTGGGACAAGATACCCAAACAGCAGAAGGTGCCGAAAGCAAATACCACGTAGCTGAAATCCTGTTTGCACAAAACAAAAACATGCGGGCCGAAAATGAAATTATGGACTTTATTTCGAAAAATACGCCACACCAATTCTGGCTCGCAAAGTCGTTTATTTTGCTGGCCGACATTTATACCGCCAACGGCGACCAGTTTCAGGCCAAACATACCCTGATGAGTATGATTGAAAATTACCCGGAAACGAACGATGGCATTATTGACACCGCCAAAGCCAAACTGCAAAACCTGGAAGAACTGGAACAACAACTACAACAGCAAAAACCGGAACCCATGCAGATTGACCCGAACAGATAACAGAAAATCCAAAAAGCGAAATTGACAGAACAATGAAAACACTCAATATAAAATACCTGATTTTTACGAGCCTAATGGCTGGGAGCCTGATGGCGGCATCGGCACAACAAGACAGCACCAAACTGAGAAAGGAAGTTGAAGTGGTAAAAGCCTATCAACCTACGATTTCGGATGCTTATAAAATAAATACGCAGCCACAAATTACCCCGCAGCAGGCAAACAAACCGGTTTTTGAGTACCAAATAAAAACGCAGCCAACAATGACTTCGTTTCAAGTTGAACCTGTACAGGCAGCAGCAATGAAAGCCGAACGTTTGGCACCAATGGAAAATGGCTTATTTAAACTGGGAGCCGGAAATTATACCACACAGTACGGCGAACTTTTTCTGAATGCCAAAGCCGGACGTTCAAGCACACTGGGGTTTCACTGGAACAGCTACCTCTCCAACGGAAAGCTGAAGCTCAAAAACAACGACAAGGTGAAAGCGCCATACAACAAGCACTTGTTCGAGTTTTTTACCGATCACGATTTGGGCGGAAGTACCCTCTCGACCAAAGCTTACTTCGAGCATCAATCGTTCCGCTACTATGGCTACACGGGAAGTTACCTGAACGACCTCGAAAAAGCCGATTCAATTCCGGATTGGAACCTCAAACAAGCCTTCAACAAAGCCGGAATTAGTTTACAATTTGCACAAAAGCCAGGTACAAAGGCTGACATCAATGTAAATACCGGGCTCGGTTACCAGTACTTTGACACCAAAACCGGCCAGCGCGAAAATGCCTTTAAATGGAACGGAACGTTTAAAGCCCCCATCCTGCTTATGGAAGGTGTGTTTGACGCCGGCATAAGCTACAACCATACCAACAATGTTTACTCGGATTACGAGCAGGCCCTGTCGAAACGCGACCAGTTGATTTTGCGGATTAGCCCGGCTGCGGTGTTCGATTCGCAATACCTGAAATTTAAAATCGGGGTGAATACCTACACGACATTCGACCGCAACGAGAAAACAAACTACATGATCACGCCAAGCGCCAGCATCAACTTTACGGCTATCGAAAATTGGTTGTCGCTGTACGCCGCTGCCGACGGCTACCTGAAGGAAAACAACTATTCGGCCATTGCCAGCGAGAACCCATTTGTACGTTACGACCAGAACCTGAAAAACACCAAGTACCGTTACATCCTCACCGGTGGCATTAAAGGTAAAATAACCGAAAACCTGAACTATGGCTTGCAAGTTGACTATGCCAACGTTAAAAACCAGTATTTCTATTATCTGAATTACCTGGAAACAACCTATGCAGGCACTACCGAAACATTCCGCAACAATACCTTCGATGTTGCTTACGACCGTTCAAAGGAACTAACACTAGGCGGCGAATTGCACTATGCATTGAACCAAGAGCTAAACTTCAGGTTAAAAGCCGCTTACCACAACTATGCCACCGACTCGCTTCAACATGCGTTTCTAAAGCCATCGTTCGAGTCTACAGCATCGGCTTATTACGATCCAGAGGGCCCCTTCCGCTTCACTGCCGATTTGTATATTGTTGGCAGCAGAAAAGCCCTCATCCAAACAACACACCACAATCTGGATGATGCCAACAGCGTTGACACTTACTCACAGCAAATCAGTTCTATGCCTACAGTTATCGATTTAAATTTGGGCGTGGAATACCGTTTCAACAGGAGTATTGGTTTATGGGGGCGCACCAACAACTTCACGTCAAAAAAATATGAATTGTTCCCGGGCTACATGAACCAGGGCCTGAACTTTATGATGGGTGCTAGTTTAAACTTCTAAGCGGTTGCTTTTCAGCCTTCAAAAAGGCCTTATTACTAAGCTGTTTGAAGCATAAGTACAAATAGCTAATTTTCAACAGATTCTGATTGAATTTTCTGTTGAAAACTTTCTGATTTACAGCGCAGAAACAGCATCAGAACAGGCATTTTTTGCTATATTTGCAAGTGATTACGGGAGAACAAACAAACAACGATTCCAAAACAGATTCGGTTAAAAGATTCAACAGACTTCCGTCAATTTTACCAGTCGGTAGCAAAGCGGTTTCCGACGACAAAACCGGGATAAAAATTCCGGATAGAAACAGTTTAGAATAAATCAAACAGTTAATTGAATGAGCGAATTGGAAAATAAACCAGCAAACGGAAACGGTAACGGCAATTACTCGGCCGACAGTATTCAGGTTCTGGAAGGTTTGGAAGCGGTGCGCAAACGCCCCGCGATGTACATTGGCGATGTGAACGAAAAAGGTTTGCACCACTTGGTTTACGAAGTGGTTGACAACTCGATTGATGAAGCACTGGCCGGTTATTGCGACAAAATTGATGTGTTTATAAACGACGACAACTCCATTACTGTAAAAGATAATGGCCGTGGTATCCCTACTGCCATCCACACAAAAGAAAACCGTTCGGCGCTGGAAGTGGTAATGACCGTGCTTCACGCCGGTGGTAAATTCGACAAGGACACCTACAAAGTGTCAGGCGGTTTGCACGGGGTTGGGGTTTCGTGTGTAAATGCCCTTTCAACCTTACTGAAAGTTGAAGTGCACCGCGAGGGTAAAATATTTCAACAGGAGTACAACATTGGTAAACCGCTATACCCGGTAAAAGTTGTAGGCCAGGCCGATGACACCGGTACAATCGTCACCTTTAAACCCGACTCAAGTATTTTCCAAACAACGGTTTATAAATACGAAATCCTGTCGGCACGCCTGCGCGAACTGGCTTTTCTGAATGCCGGTGTACGCCTGAACCTGACCGATAAACGGGAACAGAATGAAAATGGGGAATTCAAATTTGAAAGTTTTTATTCCGAGTCGGGGTTGAAAGAATTTGTTGAATACCTGGATGCCACCCGCGAAAAACTGATTGACGAAACCATCCACATCTCGTCGGACAAAGGCGAAGTGCCGGTTGAAATTGCTCTGCACTACAACACCTCGTTCACCGAAAACATTCACTCGTACGTCAACAACATCAATACCATTGAGGGTGGAACCCACCTCACCGGTTTCCGAAGAGGCTTGACCCGCACGCTGAAAAACTATGCCGAAACCAGCGGTATGCTGGCCAAACTAAAGTTCGACATCAGTGGCGACGACTTCCGCGAAGGCCTCACTGCTGTGATTTCGGTAAAAGTAGCCGAGCCCCAGTTCGAAGGTCAAACCAAAACCAAACTGGGGAACTCGGAAATCAGCCTCCCGGTCGATCAGGCAGTGAGCGAGATGCTGACCAACTACCTCGAAGAAAACCCAAAATCGGCCAAAGCTATTGTTAATAAAGTAATTCTGGCTGCAACCGCACGCCATGCAGCACGCAAAGCCCGCGAATTGGTGCAGCGCAAAAACGTACTTTCGGGCGGTGGCTTGCCCGGCAAACTGGCCGACTGCTCGGAACGCGACCCGGCACAATGCGAAGTTTACCTGGTTGAGGGCGACTCGGCAGGCGGAACCGCCAAACAAGGCCGCGACCGCAAATTCCAGGCTATTTTGCCCTTGCGCGGTAAAATCCTGAACGTGGAAAAAGCCATGCAACATAAAGTATTCGAAAGCGAAGAAATCCGCAACATCTTTGTGGCATTGGGTGTCACCATTGGTACCGAAGAAGACTCGAAAGCCGTGAACCTGGAGAAACTGCGCTACCACAAAATCATCATCATGACCGATGCCGACGTGGACGGAAGCCACATTGCCACACTGATTATGACCTTCTTCTTCCGTTTTATGCAGGATTTAATTAAAAGCGGCTACCTGTACATTGCTACCCCACCACTCTATCTGGTGAAAAAAGGTAAAAAAGAAGAATACGCCTGGGACGAACAACAACGCCTTCGCCTGATTAACGAATGGGCAGAAGGAAAAGAATCGAGCGTACACGTGCAACGCTACAAAGGTTTGGGTGAAATGAACGCCGAACAGTTGTGGGAAACCACTATGGATCCGGCACGCCGTACCCTGCGCCAGGTAACTATTGAAAATGCAGCCGAAGCCGACCACATCTTCAGCATGTTGATGGGCGACGAAGTTCCACCACGCCGCCAGTTTATTGAAGACCACGCTGTTTATGCCAATATTGACGCGTAATAAAATGTATTGAAAATTGAACGATGAGTCATAAGTTTAGAATTTAAATATTCACAACTTCTGACTCATTTCTTTTTCTCACGGCTCAGGACAAACGACTGAAGACTATAAAAAAAATGAAAATCTGTGTTTTTGCCTCATCCAGTAATGCACTGGCACCGCAATATGTGCACGACGCCGTACACCTGGCGCAACTTATCGGACAAACCGGACAAACCCTCGTGAATGGCGGGGCCAATGTTGGCCTGATGCACCAAATGCTTGAAACGGCACAAAAGGCCGGTGCACATACGGTCGGCATCATTCCCGAAAAACTGAAAGGACATAACCTGGTTTCGGAACACGCCGCAGAGCTGCACGTTACCCCCGGCATGATGGAACGCAAAGCGCTGATGCGCGATATTTCGGACGCTTTTGTTGCTTTGCCCGGTGGTTTTGGTACCTTAGAAGAAATTCTGGAAGTAATTACCCTCAAACAACTCGATTATCACAACAAAGCCATCGTATTTCTGAATACCAACGGCTTTTATAACGATCTGTTCCGCCAGTTTGAGCGCTCGTTTGATGAAAATTTTGCCAAACCGGCCTACCGCGATTTGTACTTTGTTGCACAAAACAGTGCCGAGGCCATCGATTATCTTCATAATTATTCTCCTCCCAGCCCAGTGAACAAATGGTACAAGGTGCCAACAAATGGAAAATCAAAATAAACAAACTTCAAACTCAAAAAATGAAACGACAATTAATCGTGCTAACTCTAGTTGCAACATTGACTACAGCCTGTACCGATTTGCAAAACATTGCCAATACCATTTACCAGCAACAGCCACTTACGCAAACCGAAATAATTGGAGGGCTAAAACAAGCCTTAACCGTTGGGGTTGACAGCTCGGTAGGACAACTTGCCGGACTGAATGGCTACCTGAACGATGCTGCCGTGAAAATTTTTCTGCCCGAAGAAGCCCAGGCAATCACCAAAAACATCAGCAAATTGCCCGGCGGGCAACAACTGGTGGACAAGGTTATTACCAACATTAACAGTGCCGCTTCGGATGCCGCCAAAGAAGCGACACCTATTTTGGTGAACAGCATTAAAGCAATGACCATACAAGATGCAGCCGGAATTTTGGCCGGCGGAAACAATGCCGCCACCGACTACCTGAAACGTACCAATTACGAGGCGCTGCTGGCACTGTACAAACCAAAAATTGAAACTTCGCTGGATAAAAAGCTGGTGGGAACGCTTACCGCCCAACAATCGTGGGACGAGATGACCGGCAACTGGAACAAGTTGGCGAACTCGCTTGTCGGAAAAACGGCTAATCTTCAGTCCGTCAATACCGACTTAAGCGATTACCTGACCCGCAAAGCACTCGATGGCTTATTCCTGAAAATTGCCGACACCGAAAAAGACATCCGCCAAGACCCGACAGCCCGTGTAACCGACCTGCTAAAACGGGTTTTCGGGAGCTCGCAGGCCCAATAAGCTTCAACATACAAACCGGGACAGGGATAGCAACTTACCAACTTGCTATCCCTGTTTTTTTGTGCCGGCTATTGGTCGTTAATCAACGCCAAACCACCCGAGTTGCCGTCCTCGTTTGGGTGAAAGCCTTTTTGTCAACAAAATGAAAACCCGCCGCAGCCGTGCGGGAGGCAATCTTTTTATGTTGAAGGCGTG
>JBKEAN010000041.1:0-3218 GCA_047972415.1 Mangrovibacterium sp. | reverse complement strand
TGATGGGATTCACTCGCTAACCGACTGGGCATCATCAGGAGAAGCGATGGATCGTATGCGCTTGGCCGAAATCAACGGCGGAACCTATCTTTTAGGTGCCGATGCAGTAAAGTATCCGAATCCGCAAGCCGATATCAATAAGTTTGGGAACTCGGATGATGCAACCATTGCTGCAATTCGGGCAGGATATGAGTGGGAAGATCCGGGTACGTTCTCCAGCGTAAAAATGCGTGCTGCAACAGCAGAGGAATTGGCAAAAGGCTGGCCATCGCAAGTACCAGTTTACAATCCGGGGAATATCCCAACAACCGATTGGGTCGATATTTTGACGCGGACTGCGGTAACCCAGAACCATTTACTGTCTTTATCCGCAGGTACCAACACCTCAAAACTCTATTTTTCATTTGGCTATTACAACAACGAAGGGACACAGAAGAACCAAGGATACGACCGATATACGATCAAGGTGAATGGAGATATTACTCCGGTTAAATGGTTGACCGTTGGCAGTTCGATCAATGCCGTAATGAGTACACAATCCTACGGAACAATCAACCGTTCCGGAAGCTCGACAGGAGCCAAGGACATGTATGGGGTAGCCCTTAGTCAATACCTGATGGCTAAACCTTACGACGACAACGGTGAAATGATTCTGTATCCGGGTAACAATAAGTCGGCGCCGACCTGGAACCCCTTGATCGATCTTGAGCATTCGTCAGACGAACGCAGGGCGGTCAATGTTCAAGCCAATCTGTATTCAGAGATTAACTTTACGCCTTGGTTAAAGTACCGGATGAACTTTGGTTCCGGCTTCAGGTATAACCGCAGTGGAACCTGGCAAGGGTCCCAATCAACACTTCGCCGCACAGCATCACCGCAAACATCGGCAGCTAGTTACAGCACAAGCGACAATTTCCAGTATATGCTCGAAAATTTAGTGTTTTTCAATAAAACTGTCGGAATTCATGCTTTCGGAGCAACCTTGATGCAATCGATGCAAAAAAGCAGGACAGAAAGTTCAAATATTTCAGCATCGAAGATTCTGTATGATACATCTGAATGGTATAACTTGGGAGCCAACCTGAACGGAAAGCCGGACAGCTATGGAACAGGCTTTACGGAGAATACTTTGGAGTCCTACATGGGACGGGTAAACTATACCCTAAAGGATCGCTACTTGCTAACTGTGACTGGACGTTTTGACGGAGCTTCGGTTTTATCGACTGGCAATAAGTGGGATTTTTTTCCCTCGTTTGCAGCAGCATGGAAAGTGCATGAGGAGAATTTTATGAACCCAATAACCTGGCTTAACGAGTTGAAGCTTCGCTTCGGTTATGGCGTTACCGGTAACTCCTCAGTCGATCCATATTCTACTGCCGGCCCGCTCGCACAATATAGTTACGTTTATGGAACAGTTCCTGCAATTGGTTATATCCCCTACAACATGCCAAACCCAAGTCTAGGTTGGGAAAAAACGTCGCAGATTAACCTTGGTATCGACTACGTTGTTCTTATGAACCGCATCTCGGGTTCCATTGATCTGTATGAATCGAATACCAGCGACATATTGATGGACAGGAATATACCGGCAGTTATTGGCTATCCGTTTATCACCGATAACATCGGGAAAATGAAAAACCGGGGTATCGAGATCTCAATTTCAACCATTAACGTGAAGAACAAAAACTTCCAGTGGGCTACTGACCTAAACTGGTCAAGCAATAAAGAAGAAATTGTGGAGCTCGTGAATGGGAAAGAAGACATGAAAGGCAACAACTGGTTTATCGGACAGCCGCTCTCAGTTTTTAGAAATTATAAAGTTGACGGATTATGGCAAAACACCGCCGAGGACTTAGCTGAAATTGAAAGTTGGAAAGCCAATGGGTACAACTTCCAGCCAGGGCAGTATAAGCCGGTTGAGCAAGGTACTCCAAACTACAAGCTTGAGGACGATGATAAAGTGATTGTTGGTAATCCCCGTCCAAAATGGGTTGCCGGGATGACCAATACCTTTACATACAAAGATTTTGAACTGAGTACCTTTATGTATGCCCGTGTTGGACAAAAATATTTCTCGTCCTTAGTTCCTGGAGGTTCTGGAGGTGGCAATTTTGTGGGTTACATGCGTTCAGTGGATCCTGACGACTTCTGGTCGATCGACAATCCAGGCGGCAAATATCCGGAACCAACCACAAACACAAAAGCATCAAACGCTGATGTGAACCGCGCAACCTACATTAATGATGGTTCTTTTATTATTATCCGGAATATTGCACTCTCGTATAATCTGCCGAAATCCTTACTAAGCAAATACAACATTAATAATTGTCAGGTATATACCCAGGTGCTGAACCCCTTTATTTTTGGAGGCAAGGTCGTGAAGGCTGGGATAAATCCAGACGATACCAACGGCTGGACTACTGTTAACTCCGTGGGTGATCCTACCGGAGGCTCAAACAACAATACGATGATTGTTCGCAGTTTAGTACTGGGAGTAAAAATCGGCTTTTAATTTCTAAAAGAAAAAACATATGAAAAAATACATCATCATATTAACTGTGCTGTTTGCGGTTTCTGCATGTAAAGAGGATTTCCTGGAAGAAAAGACCGTGAATACCTTAACCCAGGATTATTATAAAACAACAGACGGGCTTGAGGCCCTTGTTAAAGGATCCTATCAAATATTACGCTTCAAATCGGACTATAATCAAGGTCATTATTTGTTCGGGACTTGCTCCGACGTGGAAGTTTTCACCTGGTCGCTGGCCGACAGGATCGCCATGGGTTCGTATGCGATTGATGCCTGGGGTCCGGCAGCAACCGGCACCCGGATGACACCGATGGTGAGTCCCTTGATTGGTGCAGTAAGCGGTGGATTTTCGGAGGGCGTTTATCCGGAAGTTTCGCGCTGTAATATCTTTTTGGAGAATTACGGGAACTTGAGCGATGCCGACAAAACAAAATTGCTCGGGCGTAAAGGCGAAATACTATTTCTCAGAGCCTATTCTTATTATTTAATTACCAATGTATTAGGCGACGCACCGCTTATCTTAAACAGCTATAAGGGAATGCCCGAGAATTTCGATTTCCAAAAAGCTTCGTTGGAACAAATCTACCGACAGATGATTAAAGACCTGCGCGAAGCTGTGGAGATACTTCCAACAACAACAACCGAGCTTGGGCGGATTACTAAGCCTGCTGCGGCTCACCTACTGGCT
>JBKEAN010000040.1:0-6252 GCA_047972415.1 Mangrovibacterium sp. | reverse complement strand
ACGCGGTAGGGTGAGCAGCTTACGTAGTCGAGGCCAACCGTGTGGCAGAACATCACCGAGCTTGGTTCGCCTCCGTGTTCGCCGCAAATCCCCACTTTAAGTTTCGGTTTGGTTGACCGGCCACGCTCAACGCCCATACGCACCAGTTGGCCTACACCTTGTTGGTCGAGCACCTGGAACGGGTCGTTTTTCAGAATACCTTTATTGAGGTATTCGGGAAGAAATTTACCGGCATCGTCACGCGAATAACCAAAAGTCATTTGGGTAAGATCGTTTGTTCCGAAGGAGAAAAATTCGGCTTCTTCGGCAATCAGGTCGGCCGTGAGTGCCGCACGCGGAATTTCAATCATTGTTCCCAGCAGGAAGTCGATGCGGTTGCCTTTTTCAGCAAAAACGGTTTCGGCAGTTTGGCGGATAATATCGGCCTGGTTTTTTAGTTCGGCCACGGTGCCTACCAGCGGAACCATAATCTCCGGACGGGCGTCAACGCCTTTGACTTTCAGGTTGAGGGCAGCCTCGATAATGGCGCGAGCCTGCATGGCGGTAATCTCGGGGTAGGTAATTCCCAGACGGCAACCGCGGTGGCCAAGCATGGGGTTGAATTCTTGCAAATCTTCAATTTTAGACAAAACGGCATCGTGCGAAATACCCATTTCGTCGGCCAATTCTTCCTGCGCAGCAAGCTGGTGAGGCACAAATTCGTGCAACGGCGGGTCGAGCAAGCGGATAGTAACACCGTATCCGGCCATAGCTTCAAAAATACCTTCGAAATCGCTGCGTTGGTAGGGCAGCAGTTTGGCCAGGGCTTTTTCGCGCTCGGCGGTGGTATTTGCCAAAATCATTTCGCGCATGGCTTTAATGCGCTCGCCTTCGAAAAACATATGCTCGGTGCGGCAAAGGCCAATTCCTTTTGCACCGAAATTGCTGGCAACCTTAGCATCGTGGGGAGTATCGGCATTGGTACGGACAGACATGCGCGTAAACTCGTCGGCCAGCTCCATCACTTTTCCGAAGTCGCCTCCCAGTTCGGGATCTTGCGTTTTTACTTTTCCTTCGCAAACTTCACCAGTTGAGCCGTTCAGCGAAAGCCAGTCGCCTTCCTTTAATAATTTGCCGGCAACTGTCATGGTGCGCGAGCGGTAATCGATGCGGATGGTTCCGGCACCCGATACGCAACATTTTCCCATTCCGCGGGCAACTACAGCAGCGTGCGAGGTCATTCCGCCGCGGGCAGTCAAAATACCTTTGGCAATATTCATCCCTTCCAAATCTTCTGGCGAAGTTTCGATCCGAACGAGTATGGTAGCGGGAAATTTAGTGGCTTCGTCTGCAAAAAATACGATTTGACCAGTAGCTGCCCCCGGCGAAGCGGGTAATCCTTTGGCCAGCACGTTGGCGCGTTTCATTGCTTCGCGGTCGAATACAGGGTGAAGTAATTCGTCGAGTTTGTTGGGCTCAATTCGTTTCAGTGCAGTCTTTTTATCAATTATACCCTGTTCGAGCATGTCGACAGCAATTTTTACCATTGCTGCACCGGTACGTTTGCCGTTGCGGGTTTGCAACAGCCAAAGTTTACCTTCCTGGATGGTAAACTCCAGATCTTGCATATCCTTGTAATGGTCTTCCAGGTTTTGCTGAACAGTTATGAGTTGTTTGAACAACCCGGGCATGGTTTCTTCGAGCGACGGGAAGTGCGATTTCCGGAGTTCTTCGTCAATGTCGGCTAGTTCTGCCCAGCGCCGGCTTCCTTCAAGTGTAATTTGTTGCGGGGTTCTTATTCCGGCAACAACGTCTTCGCCCTGTGCATTTATCAGGTACTCGCCGTTAAAAATATCTTCGCCGGTTCCGGCATCGCGTGTAAAAGCAACCCCTGTTGCCGAAGAGTTGCCCATGTTTCCGAATACCATGGCCTGCACGTTCACAGCAGTTCCCCATTCGGCCGGGAACCCATTCATTTTTCGGTAATAGATAGCGCGCTGGTTCATCCAGCTATCGAATACGGCGTACACAGCTCCCCAAAGTTGTTCCCAAGGGTCGTCGGGAAAGCTTTTACCGGTCACTTTCAATACTGCTTTTTTAAATTGAACAACCAAGGTTTTCAAGTCGTCGGTGCTGAAATCGGTGTCCAATTCAATCCCTTTTTCTTCCTTCAAATGTTCCATGATGGCTTCGAAAGGATCAATGTCTTCTTTGCTTTCTGGTTTCATACCCAGCACCACGTCGCCGTACATTTGTACAAAACGGCGGTACGAGTCCCAGGCAAAGCGTTCGTTACCCGATTTTTTGGCGATACCCTGAACTGCCTGGTCGTTTAATCCCAAGTTCAGCACAGTATCCATCATTCCGGGCATTGACACACGGGCACCGGAGCGAACCGACACCAAACAAGGATTATCCTTGTCGCCAAATTTTGTGGCAGTCAGCTCTTCAATCAAGGCCACCGCCTTTTCAACTTCAGCTTTTATTAGGGTCCGGGCGGTGTCGCGGCCTTGCTGGTTGTAAATGGTACAAACTTCGGTAGTAATAGTAAATCCTGGAGGAACCGGAACGCCGATGAGGTTCATCTCGGCCAGATTTGCTCCTTTACCACCCAGCAGATTTTTCATATCTGCCTTTCCTTCAGCTTTTCCGTTTCCAAAGGTATAAACGTATTTTGCCATAATCTTCGATTTTGGTTGATTGGATTATCAAGTAAAGTTAATTTTTGAGGTATTAAAAGTAATCGTATTTTTTTGAAATCAGAAGTATCAGCCAGCGTGTAAAAGCTGTTTTACAACTATTGCACTTGACTGGATAAAAATCGACTTTTTAGAACGGTTTAGTGTGAAGTTTTAATGAATTTTGTTATTATACAAGGCGCTTGCAAGACGCTTGAATTGGTTACCCCGTTTTTGCGCGCACATGGTACCTGATTTGCTGAACTTGGCAGTGTTGGAAATGGTACCCCGAAAACGACTGCTTTAAGCTTTCTTAACCTTTAGTGGCATCTGTTAACGTGTTGTCAGCTTATCTTTGTATCAGACAATAAAGCAAGACAGTAAAGTATAATTTTTTCATAGAGATAGGTTTGGTTAAGTTAGAAAGGCCCCGCAAAACGGGGCTTTTTTGCGTTTATTAATTTCGCTCTAATCGCTATATATGCAATAAAGACTGTACGGCTTGTTAAGTGTCATGGAGCTTCCCGTTGCATATCCAACCGTGTCTTTCCTTTGTGGGAATACTCTCAATATTGCCATAGCCAAAGCCTTTTTTTGCAAGAAATTTTTATTGTGGAAATATCGAAAAGATGAAAACAAAATAGCCTGACAATCAATTTCACAAAACTGACTATCAGGCTATTAAATGTTGTACCCCGGACGGGATTCGAACCCATGACCTACTGCTTAGAAGGCAGTTGCTCTATCCAACTGAGCTACCGAGGCATCCTCTTCTCGCGTTCAAACTAATCCCAGTTAAAACCTATTTGAATTGAGCTGGAAATCGTTTTTTGAAAGCGGGGACAAAGATATAAAAATATCGTCATCATCTGTTAGTATCTGCATTTTTTTGACTATCCGGATCCGTCTCAAATTAAGTGAATGTTATTCGATTTACACTGCCGGTACATTTCTTCGGGCCACAGACTAGCCTGGATTTCGCCAATGTGGGCTTTCTTCAGAAAAAACATGCAAAGGCGCGACTGCCCGATACCACCGCCAATAGTTAACGGGAATTCGCCATTTAACAAGCGGCTGTGCCATAACAAATCTTTTCGGGTTTCGGTATTGGTTAGTTTTAATTGCTTCAACAGCGTTTCCCCATCAACCCGTATCCCCATGGACGACAGCTCAAATGCACTTTGAAGTACCGGGTTCCACACCACAATATCGCCGTTCAGCCCTTTCAACCCGTTTCCGGTTTCGCTGGTCCAGTCGTCGTAATCAGGAGCACGCCCGTCGTGAGGCTTACCGCTACCCAAAGCCCCGCCAATACCAATAATAAACACTGCTCCAAATTCTTTCGCCACTTTGTTTTCACGTTCTTTCGGGCTTAGTTCCGGGTATTTGGCTTCCAATTCTTCGGCATGAAAAAAGCTGATATCTTCGGGTAAAACCGGTTTGATGTGCGGGTATTGCTCAAACACGTAAAACTCGGTGCGCAGCAATACGGTATAGATTTTACGGACAATTTTTCTCAAAAATTCCAGGTTCCGATCGCCTGTAGTTATCACTCGTTCCCAATCCCATTGATCGACATAAATTGAATGGATATTGTCCAGCTCCTCGTCTGGCCGGAGCGCGTTCATGTCGGTATATAAACCATAGCCAGGTTCGATGCCCAAATCGGCCAAGGCCATGCGTTTCCATTTTGCCAGCGAGTGGACAATTTCGGCCATGTGGTCGTCCAGTTCCTTTACCGGAAAGCTTACAGGACGCTCAATACCATTCAAATCATCGTTTATTCCGGTCCCCTTCATCACAAACAACGGGGCAGTTACCCGCGACAATTTCAACTCCGAGGAAAGATCGCGTTGAAAAAAATCCTTAATCAGCATAATCGCTTTTTCGGTCTGCCTCAAATCCAACAATGATTGATAATCGTTCGGGAAATATAACTTCATGTGTTGTTATTTTTTGCCTTAAAGGCGGGTTACAATTTCGTTCGTTTAAAAGTAGTAAGAAACCGTTAATCTGATTTCGTTTACCGGTTTTTCTATCCCAGCTTCCACCTATGTTTTGTTGCCGTCAATCCGGCACCGCAAATTTCGTATTTTTGACCGCCAATGTACAAACTTGTCCGGAATAACCTAGCCTATCTGTACGGGATAAAAATTGCCAAGTGGTTCAACCTGGTGATGCCTGTTGTTGTGCTGTTTTATCAGGACAATGGGTTGAATATGCAGCAAATTTTCTGGCTAAAATCAATTTACTCCTTAGCCATGGTTGCGATGGAAATCCCCTCGGGCTATATGGCCGATGCTTGGGGCCGGAAAAAATCGTTGGTT
Source organism: Mangrovibacterium sp. (assembly GCA_047972415.1). Taxonomy (GTDB): domain Bacteria; phylum Bacteroidota; class Bacteroidia; order Bacteroidales; family Prolixibacteraceae; genus Mangrovibacterium. Next base: position 1,268 of record JBKEAN010000040.1, on the reverse strand, counting down.
TTGGGTGCATTCATGGGCTCCGGAGGCATGGCGCTCTACTGTTTTTCGCAGGGGTTTTGGGCTTTTGCTATCGCCGAAGTTATTCTGGGCATTGGTTATAGCTTTATCTCCGGTTCCGACTCTGCCTTATTGTACGATACGTTGAAAGCCGCCAACTGCGAGCGCGAGTACATTAAACAGGAAGGGTGGATTACATCGGCCGGAAACTTTGCCGAAGGAATTGCCGGCGTGTTTGGCGGCTTGCTTGCTGCCATTAGTCTGAGGCTCCCCTTTTTCGTTCAGTTTGGCATTGCATCCATTGCTATCCCGGCGTCGTTGTTACTGGTCGAACCCGTTTTTCACAGCGAAACGGTCAAAAAGACGTTCAAATCGACACTGCGAACAGTCGGCGAAACCTTTGCCCACCCGCAATTACGGGCTTCGTTGCTTATATCGTCGTTTGCCGGAACAGCGTCGCTTACCTTTGCCTGGTTTGTTCAACCTTATTTTACAGAAGCCAATTTACCTGTTTCGTTATTCGGGTTGATGTGGACTCTGCTCAACCTTTCGGTAGGTATTTCGTCAGTATTCTCGTACAAAATTGAACGGAAAGTTGGCCAACGTTATGCACTGCTCATCATTATCCTGGGTTTTGCACTGGGTTTCTACCTGGCGGCTTTGGAGGTTAGCCTTTGGGGAATTGGCTTGCTGTTTTTCTTCTACCTCGTTCGCGGGCTTGCCCACCCCATTCTGAAAGACTACATCAACCGCTACACCAAATCCGAGGTGCGTGCTACCATCCTTTCAATCCGCAATTTTGTTATCCGCATCAACTTTGCTGTAATTGGCCCGGCGCTCGGTTACCTCACCGACAAATTCAGCCTTTCGCTGGCACTCGCCGTAGCCGGAACCAGTTTTTTGATCAGCTCCCTGTTGTTTATGAAACCCATGTGGAAAGAAGACGGGAAGGCAGTTGAAGACCGTTGAAAAATATTGAAGAAAAGTTGAATAAAGGTTGAGGACCGCAAAATAGCAACCAATAAACACTTGCTAGGAGTCTGTCGGGCTTTGCAGAGGGCTGGAAAAATTAGTATTTTCAGGCATGAAGAAATTTATAGGAGCAGACCGTGAACAGCGGATGTTAATGCCATATGACCTGGGCGATTGGCTACCGGAAGATCACCTGGCGCGTTTTATCGTAGATATTGTTGACAAGCTGGATTTTAATCACATATACATAAAATACAAAGGGGTAGGTTCTGATGCATATGATCCCCGGATGCTACTGT
>JBKEAN010000039.1:0-17956 GCA_047972415.1 Mangrovibacterium sp. | reverse complement strand
TTAGTTGTTTGGAGTCGTTCAGCAGCTCGTTTTCAAAATTGGCAGGCAAAATAACGGCTGCCGCTACCACTGGCCCGGCCAGGCAACCGCGCCCGGCCTCGTCGCAGCCGGCTTCAACCCGACCTTGCTGAAGAAATAAATCCAATGCCTTTTGTCTCATTTCAAGCTAAATTGAAAGGTAAAAATAGTGGAATTGTTGGATAGTTGAAATGTTGCTGCCGATAACCGGAACAGCAAACCGTAGCTCAACCAGCCGTTTCATTAAGCCTTGTTTTCTGTTACTTGTGTAAGTCGATGGCGATTATTACTTCGGTGTTGGCTTTGCAAATAAGCCAACGCATAAAGTTTTGGCAATAAATTTTATCATTTAGCGGTTTAGCAGTAAGTTTGAACCCTTTTTAACACAAGATAACCGGATAGCAGACTTACCTATACCGGACAAAACAGTTAATTCAGTCAACTTTGAAACGGAAATTTTTTACCAACCTGTTGCTGCTGCTGGGCTTAAACCTGCTGATAAAACCCTTTTGGATACTGGGCATCGACCGTACGGTGCAGAACCTGGTGGGTGCCGAAGATTACGGAACCTATTTCGCACTGTTCAATTTTTCGGTGGTGCTGAACATGTTGCTCGATTTGGGCATCACCAACTTTAACAACCGCGCCATTGCGCAACACCACCAGTTGCTGAATAAATACCTGAGCTTTTTAGTTAGTTTGAAGTTTGTACTGGCCGGCTTTTACACGCTGGTTTGCCTGCTCATTGCTTGGCTTGTGGGCTATAACGATCGACAAATGTACTTGTTGTATTTTCTCATCTTCAACCAGATACTCATATCGGTTACCTATTACCTGCGCTCCAACATCAGTGGTTTGCACCACTTTAAAACCGACAGCGTGCTTTCGGTGCTCGACCGCAGCCTGATGATTATTTTCTGCTCTATCCTGCTGTTTACCAACTGGACGGGGCAACGCATTACTATCGAGTGGTTTGTGTACCTGCAAACGCTGGCTTATGTGCTGGTTGCCGCTGTTTCGCTGCTGTATGTGCTCAAGTATTCAGGGCGCTTCAAGTTGCGGTTCAACTTCCGCATTTACAAGTCGTTTTTGCGGCAGAGTTTGCCGTTTGCGCTGTTGGTTTTGTTGCATTCGGTTTATTCGCGCATCGACTCGGTACTGATTGAGCGCCTGCTGCCCGGGACGGGCGATGTGCAAGCCGGAATTTATGCACAGGCTTTCCGTTTAAGCGATGCTGCATCCATGTTTGCACTGATGTTTGCCGGCCTATTACTTCCCATGTTTTCGCGGATGCTGAAACAAAAAGAAGATGTTTCGCAGATGCTACTGTTTGCCTTTGAGTTGATTATGGTGCCCACACTGATTGCAGTTAGCGTATCGGCATTTTATGCCGATACCATTATGGCAGCGCTCTATCACAACCATGTTGCCGAGTCAGCTTTGCTGCTCACCCCGTTGATGATTGGTTTTGCCGGAATTGCTTCAAACTATATTTTCGGAACTTTACTTACCGCCAACGGCAACCTGAAGAGCCTGAACCTGATCGCCTTCAGCTTTATGGCGCTCAACGTTGCCGTAAATAGTATGCTCATACCGCGTTACGGCGCGCTGGCAGCTTCGCGCGTGGCCATGTGTACGCAGGTGGGGATTGCCCTGGCGCAAATTGTGTTGGCCTGGCGCCAATTCAAACTTCAAATTAATTATTTGGTTATATTGAAGTTGACTGGTTTTTTGCTATTTCTGTTGTTGGCAGGGCGAGTTAGTCGCTTTACCGAAAAACCGCTTTGGGGGATGGTGTTGATGGCCGGCGCGGGACTGACATATGCGGTAGCGGTTAAGCTTGTCGATGTGCGTTCGCTGCTTGCACTGCTAAAGCGTGAACAAGCATGAACCGACTGAGTCCGGACGATATACGCAATAGTGCCGATTACGAGTTATTGGCCCAGGTGAAGCATAAAAAAATTAAGTCCTTCATTTTAGAACAGTTGTCGCCAGCCGGAAGGCTAATGAGCTACTATTCGGTGTACCAGGTGTTAATGGTTTTATTGCTGTTGCTGATGTTTGGTTATTCATCAGTTCAGGCTTTTCTGGGCGAACCGCAGTTGCTGGTTGCAATGGCTTGTGCCTTGCTGGCTTCGTTTACGCTGCTGGTGTTGTTGCACGAAGCGATTCATGCTGCGGCTTACCGCTTGTGCGGAATCCGGAACCTTCGGGTTGGTGCTATTTGGCGAAAATTTATTTTTTACGTGGCTGCCGACGGCGAAGTGGTTGATTACCGGAGCTTCCGGGTTGTAGCCTGGGCGCCGTTTGTGGTAATTAAATTGCTTTGTGTGGCTGCGGCTGTGTTGCTGTACCCTGCCGTAGCGAGCTGGTTTTTTATAACGGTAATGGCAATACATTCGCTTTTTTGTGCAGGCGATATGGCCATGTTGGCTTTTTACCTGAAAAACGGAAGAAGTAAGCTGTATAGTTTTGATGATCTTCGGGAAGGGAAAACCTATTTTTATTGTAAACGATAGGCTGCTCGTTGTTTGTGCTGTGGTTGGCTTTGCAGGATCTGGCAATTAAACGGCAAACAATTCCATACGGCAACAACCAAACAAGCCGACAGTTTTTTATTTTTGCGGCATGAAAAACAAAGAAGCTCAAAAATCGATAGTTGGAATTGGAAGTGCCCTGGTTGATGTTCTGATTCAGCTAAAAAACGACCAGCTGTTGGAACAGTTTGGGTTGGCGCGCGGTAGCATGACCCTGGTTGACGAAAAACTTTCGGGCGAAATTTTAACGCTCACCAAAGGGCAGGACGCCGGTTTCGAAACGGGTGGCTCTGCCGCCAATACCATTCGTGGTGTCGCCCAGTTGGGCGGCCAAACGGGTTTTATCGGTAAAATTAACGACGATGAGATGGGCCGCTTTTTCAAAACGTCCTTTGTCGACCTTCAAATTGAGCCGCACTTGTTTACAGGCTCAATTCCTACGGGCATTGCGGCAACGTTAATTTCGCCCGACTCGGAACGCACCTTCGGCACGTATTTGGGTGCTGCAAGCGAATTGTGCGTGACCGATTTGAGCGACGGCTTGTTTGCCCCTTACAATTATCTGCACATTGAAGGCTACCTGGTTTTTAATCACGAGTTGATTGAAGGTGTATTGAGAATGGCCAAACGCAACGGGCTGACGATTTCGCTTGATATGGCCAGTTTCAACGTAATCGAAGTCAACCGCGAATTCTTGTACCGCTTGGTTGACCAGTATGTTGACATTGTGTTTGCCAACGAGGAGGAAGCGAAATCGTACACCGGACTTCAACCCGAAGAAGCAGTGAAAGCTTTTGCCAAACAGTGTTCGATTGCCGTGGTGAAAATCGGTAAGGAAGGGTCACTCATCCAGGCTGGCGACGAATTTGTGCGCGTTCCGGCAACGGTAGTTAATGCTGTTGATACCACGGGTGCAGGTGATGTTTACGCATCGGGGTTCCTGTATGGGTTGGCAAATGGTTTCAGCCTGCCTAACTGCGGAAAACTGGGTGGGTTGATGGCCGCCGAAGTGATTCAGGTGCTGGGGGCAAAAATTCCGGACGGGGCCTGGCCTAAAATTAACAGCGAAGTTGCAAAGATGCGGGTTTAAGCATGGATGCCTGATAAATAACAAGAAAGCGATTGAAAACCCTTCCGGTAGTCAATCGCTTTTTTGCTTTCAGGCGCGTTTGGCAGTCACTAAAACAAACCATGCAAATGTGCATCAATTTTATCGATAACACTGCTTAAGTCTTCCGGGTTGTTGGTGATGTCGATTTTGTCGACATTAATAATCAGTAGTTTGCCGTCTTTATAGCGGTTTACCCAAGCTTCGTAGCGTTCGTTTAGCTGTTTCAGGTAATCAAGGCGGATGGAGTTTTCGTATTCGCGGCCGCGCATCTGGATTTGGTTTACCAGGGTTGGGACACTCGCCCGCAGGTAAATCATCAGATCGGGCGCTTTTATTAGTTTGCTCATTAACTGAAACAAGCTGGAATAGTTTTGGAAGTCGCGGGTCGACATCAGTCCCATAGCGTGCAGGTTTGGTGCAAAAATTTCGGCATCCTCGTAAATTGTCCGGTCCTGGATTACGGTATTTCCCGACTTCTGAATGTCGAGCACCTGGTTAAAGCGGCTGTTCAGAAAGTAAATCTGCAGGTTGAAGGACCATCGCTGCATATCTTCGTAAAAATCATTCAAATACGGGTTTTCGTCCACGTCTTCGTAGTGGGGTTTCCAACCGTAGTGTTTGGCCAACAGTTCGGTGAGTGTGGTTTTTCCGGCACCGATATTTCCGGCAACTGCAATGTGCATGGGCTATTTTTTAAGCGTTTTTTCGATTTGTAAATTTACGAAATTGAGAGTTACAGGGGGTTATTCCCCAAATTTCTTTTCCATTAGTTCCAGCAACGGATCCAGATAGCTGCGGTCGTTGGCCAGCCGCGGGATTTTATTTTGCCCTCCAATTTTACCGCGTTGTTTCATCCACTCGTAAAACAAACCTTTTGGCGCGCGGTGTACCTGTGGTTTTTCGAGGGTGATGTTTTTGTGGCGTTTGGCTTCGTAGTCCGAGTTCAGTGTTTTTAAGGTTCCGTCCAAAATTGAAATAAAATGATCCAAATCGTCGGGTTCGTTTTCAAATTCTATGATCCATTCGTGTGAACCTTTGCGGTGTTCGCTCATAAAAACAGGTCCGGCGGTGTATTCCGAAATAACTGCCTGGGTGCGGGAGCAAGCGGTTTTTAAGGCTTCTTCGGCGTTGTCAACAATTAGTTCTTCGCCAAACGCATTGATGTAGTGTTTGGTACGCCCGGTAATCCGGATTTTAAACGGAAACTTGCTGGTAAATTTCACGGTGTCGCCAATAAGGTAGCGCCAAAGGCCACCGTTGGTGCTGATAACCATGGCGTAGTTTTTTTCGAGCTCGATTTCGTTCAAACTGAAGGCCGGCGGATTATTGTTGTGAAACTGATCCATCGGTATAAATTCGTAATAAATCCCGTAATCAAGCATCAGCAACATGTCGGGCGAGCCGGGCGTGTCTTGTATGGCGAAAAAACCTTCCGAGGCATTGTAGGTTTCCATATAGCGCATGGTGTCCGAGGGGATAAGCTGGTTGTACTGTTCGCGGTAGGGATCGAATTTAATGCCGCCGTGGATAAATACTTCCAGGTTGGGCCAAACCTCCAGGATGTTGTTTTTGCCTGTGGCTTCAAGCACGCGCTTTAGCAAAACCAGGTTCCACGAAGGGACACCGGCTAGTGAAGTCACATTCTCGTCGCGGGCCTGTTCAATAATTTTTTCCACTTTCCGGTCAAACTCTTCAATCAGGGCAACCTGGGCTGGCGGGATGCGGATAAAATCGCTCCAGAACGGAGTGTTCTCGATTAAAATAGCCGATAAATCGCCGTAATACGAGTTATTGTTGAAACTGTTTACCCGGTGGCTTCCGCCCAGGGTGAGCGATTTGCCAAAGAGCACGCCCGACTCGGGATTGTTCATCAGGTACAACGCCAGCACATCTTTAAACCCCCGGAAATGCACATCTTCGAGCGAGCGTTTGCTCACCGGTATAAATTTGCTTTTGTCGTTGGTTGTCCCGCTCGACTTGGCAAACCATTTGGTCTCGCCTGGCCAAAGCACATTTTTCTCGCCTTTTAGCAACCGTTCAATGTAGGGCGAAAATTCTTCGTAACTGCGAACCGGAATGCGCGATTTGAAATCGTGTTCGGTACCGATGCTTTTGAAATCGTACTGTTGCCCAAACACGGTGTCGCTGGCTTTGTCGAGCAAATCGAAAAGCACTTCGCGCTGGGTTTCGATCGGATATTTCCGGAACAGATCAATCTCGTAAATGCGTTTATAATTGACCCAGTTGATAATGGAATTGATGATCGCCATAGTTTGTTTGAAGTTTCAGGTACGGCGAAAATAGCTTTTTCCAGTTGATTGGACGAAGCGCGTTTGCTAATTTTTCTGAACAACTAATTGGCGAAGTGAACAGTCGCTGTCGCAGTTTTCAGTCATAGCCGGGTGATTGACGATTGGAGCATTGATAATTTGCGAAAGCAACCCGCCGCCGGAGTACAAATGTTCGACTTTTCTTTTAAACAAAATTTTCTATTTTTACTTCCACTCAACCCCGAACAAAATACTATGAATTACATCGACATTGTGCTCGGAATCATTTTGCTTATAGCTGCTGTGCGCGGTTTCCTGAAAGGTTTTATTGTTGAATTGGCTTCGCTGGTGGCCCTGGTTCTGGGCCTTTGGGGTGCAATTCATTTTTCGCATTACATCGGTAATTTTTTAAGCGATACATTCAACTGGAACAGTAAACACGCTGGTTTGTTGGCGTTCGTTATTACCTTCCTGCTCATTCTAGTGCTCATTTACATTTTGGGAAAATCGCTCACCCAAGTGGCCGAAGCCGTGCAACTCGGATTCTTGAATAAGCTGGCAGGGATGCTCTTTGGTATTCTGAAAACAGCAGTTATACTGAGTATGCTACTTGTATTTTTCGATAATGTAGACAAAAATTCACAGTTTCTAAGCCCGGAGATCAAGGAAAAATCGCAGGTGTACGAACCTATTAAAAATCTGGTACCCACCCTGTTGCCTTTTCTCGATTTTCGTAATTTGTCTAACGGTACAGACGACGTGAAACATGAAGTGGAGAAGACGGCCTAAAACGGAAAGGCTCCCGGTTGAGCAGCTTCCTGTTCGCGAATGTGCAAATTGCGGAACAAGTTTCCAAGGCTACTTTTGTCCCGGTTGTGGCCAATCGACTAACGAATTCGACCGCCCTTTTGGCTTTGTATTTTACGATTTTCTCGGAAACTTCTTTTCTTTCGATTCCCGTTTTTTCAGAACGTTCCGGTACCTTATTTTTCGCCCTGGCTTTTTAAGCTCCGAGTTTTTGGCGGGTCGGCGAGAGCGCTATGCCCCACCAATCCGGACCTTTATTTTTCTGAGTTTTCTGCTTTTTTTGCTGGTGCAGCTTTTAACCGATAAAGCACTCGATAAACCTATTCCGGATGAACGAGAACAGCATACAACAGAGCTGAGGGTTCCGGATGCAGAACAGGAAATTGCTTTTCAGCCTGATACGGGCAGAGTGGCTCCCGATTCAACCGCCCGGGACAGTGCCGGTTTTACCTCGGACATTGTTTACGAGGCCGGCTCGGTTGCGGCGGGGTTGGAGAGGTACGCCAATACCTTGCGCAAGAAACTGGAGCACGAAACCGACCCGGACCGGAAGAAGCAGCAACAGAACCTGGTAAACTTACTGGGGTCGCCGCATAGCATGGCTTCGGCCTTTTTGAAGTATTTGTCGTGGGCATTTTTTATCCTGTTGCCGGTGTTCGCTTTTCTGCTTTCGTTGTTGTACGCCAGGCAACATTTGCACTACATCAGGCACCTTATTTTTGCGGTGCATATCCACTCGTTTTTGTTTTTGCTGAATATGTTGATGGTGCTGGCAATGCTTATTTTCTGGTCAATGCCGGAATGGGTTTCGCTACTTGTTTTTGTCGGAATGCAAGTGTATGTTTTTGCCGCGCTGAAACATTTTTACGGTCAGGGTTACCGCAAAACGGCGCTGAAATTCGTTGTGTTGGGAATGCTCTATTTCTTCCTGCTTGTTTTTGTGTTTATCGGTGTCACCTATCTCGTATTTTCGTCCGCTTTTTAGCAACGGAACAGCCGGCACTAATTCGTGGGACGGAGCAAAAGCTTACCGGTTCATTTTTATATCTTTGGGCAAATTTTTTTTTGAATGGACAGAAAACACCTGTTTTGTCCGGTTGAATTGATAACTATTTAATACCAACGATACAATGAATTTTGTTGACGAATTGACATGGAGGGGCATGATACACGATATGATGCCAGGGACAAAAGAACAACTGGATAAAGAAATGACCGCGGCTTACGTCGGGATTGACCCCACAGCCGACTCGCTGCACATTGGCCACCTGGTAGGGGTAATGATGCTGAAACACCTGCAAATAGCCGGGCATAAACCAATTGCGCTCATTGGCGGCGCTACCGGGATGATTGGCGACCCGTCGGGAAAATCGCAAGAGCGCAACCTGCTCGACGAAGCCACTTTGCGGCACAACCAGGCTTGTTTAAAAGAACAATTGGCCCGTTTTCTCGATTTTGAATCGGATGCACTGAATGCCGCCGAACTGGTCAACAACTACGACTGGATGAAGACATTCAGCTTCCTGGATTTTATCCGCGATATTGGTAAAAACATCACCGTCAACTACATGATGTCGAAAGATTCGGTGAAAAAGCGGCTGAGCAGCGAGTCGAGCGTGGGCATGTCGTTTACCGAATTTACTTACCAGTTGCTGCAAGGCTACGACTTTTTACATTTGTACCGCGAAAAAGCTTGCAAACTGCAAATGGGCGGTTCAGACCAGTGGGGAAATATTACGACCGGAACCGAATTAATCCGGCGGAAGGATGGAGGAGAGGCTTTTGCACTCACTTGTCCGTTGATAACCAAAGCCGACGGGACGAAATTTGGTAAAACCGAATCGGGTAACGTGTGGTTGGACGCCAAACTGACTTCATCCTATAAATTCTTCCAGTTTTGGTTGAATACTTCGGACGAAGATGCTGAGCGCTACATCAAAATTTTCACCCTATTGAGTAAAGACGAGGTTGAAAACTTGGTTGCTGTACACCGCGAAGCGCCGCACCTGCGTGGATTGCAGAAAAAGCTGGCCGAAGAAGTTACGGTGATGGTGCATTCGCGGGCCGATTACGAGATGGCTGTTGAGGCATCGCAGATTTTGTTCGGGAGCGGGACCGCCGACACCTTGCGGAAGCTCGACGAGCAAACTTTTCTGGCTGTGTTTGAAGGCGTACCTCAGTTTGTCGTTTCAAAAAACGAACTGGCGGCAGGTGTGAATGTGCTTGATTTGCTGGCCGAAAAAGCGGCAGTTTTCCCGTCGAAAGGCGAATTGCGGCGTACGATTCAGGCCAATGGCGTTAGTATTAACAAAGACAAAGTTGCCGGGCAGGATGCTGTTATCGACAGCAATTACCTGATTGGTGGTAAATATATCCTGGTTCAGAAAGGAAAGAAAAATTATTTTCTGTTGCTAGCCGAATAGGTTTAAAAGATAAAAGTCCACAAACTGCACAAATTATACAACGTAATTCACGCTGATATAATTTGTGCAGTTTGTGGACTTTTTAGACAGGCGTTATGAGCCGTAAAAGCGGTTTATTTTTTTACACGTTCGCTGTATGCACGCTCGCGGGTATCAATTTTCAGAATTTCGCCAGCCTGTATAAACATGGGAACCATTACTTCGGCTCCGGTTTCAAGTGTAGCTGGTTTTAAGGCGGTTGAGCTGGCTGTGTTCCCTTTTTCGCCCTGAATGGTTTCGGTTACTTCCAGTTCAACAAAAGGGGGAAGTTCGGCCGTGAGCGCCATTTCCAGTTCGGCGTGAAAGTTAATTTCAATAATCTGGCCTTCTTTCATCAGGTCGGCATTTTCGATCAGTTCCGGGTCAATCGAAACTTGTTCGAAGGTTTCGGTGTGCATAAAGTTGTAGCCCATTTCGTCCTTGTACAGGTATTGGTATGGGCGGCGCTCAACACGTACCGTATTTACTTTAACACCCGAGTTGAAGGTGTTTTCAATGACTTTGCCGGTTTTAACATTTTTCAGTTTTGTACGGACAAAGGCTGCACCTTTCCCTGGTTTTACGTGTTGAAACTGGATAATGGTGTACAATTGGTCGTTGTACTCAATGGTCATCCCGTTTTTGAAATCAGCTGTAGTTGCCATATTTGGATTGAATGATTTGTTATTCAAAAATTTGCTGCAAAAGTATAAAAAGAAGGCAAATGGCAAAAGAAAAAGCGGGACGGTACAGGGAGCGCTTTTAAAAAAGGATAAAATTTAAAATGAAGGAGGACTGTCTTACGTTTGCTTTTTCTATAAACATGCGATGCCGTTGGTACTGCGCGGTTTCATAGTTCGTTTTTGTTGGCCCCCGGCAGATTTCCGACGTTGGCGTTAGTTGCTCCGCCGTTTAGGTTGTTTTCCTCTCGGTTGGGGTTCACCAACGTATCCATTGGGGTAAAACAGCATTTTCACCCAAAACTTCAGGCTAATTTGTTTTCCCGTTGGTTTTTTGGTAACTGGTTAATTCGGCACGAACGGCGCCAACCGTTAAATCGAGTTCGAGCACCACGGGGATTTTGTCGGCATCTTTGGTAATATAAAACTTCAACCCATCGGACGATTTCAGTACTTTTCCCTGATCAACCCGAGGGGAAATAACATAGCATTCTTTTTCGCCCAATTTCGACTTTATTTTTTCAATCCCCAGGAAAACCGTAGTCATCATAAAATATTTATCGGCATGATAGACCGGGAGGGTAAATTGGTCGCCAATTTTCAGGTTTTCAAGGAGCTTGTTTTGGCGCAGGTAGCCGTAAACGGTTAAAATGTCGAGCATGTTATGCGGCACTTTCCGTCCTCCCGAGCGTAACGACACAACCGAATCGTTGGCCGGGTAAAATAAGGTTTCGTTGTAATAGCGGTATTTGCGTTCCTTGATATTCCGAATGTGTTTGATGGGCTGCATACTGCGGGGATCGAGAATGGTTTCGTACACATCATCAATGTTATACAGTGCTTCGGCAAAGCCAACCGTTTGGCCGCGCAAGTGATAATGTTTGGCTTGTTTCCCCGAAAAAGTGGTGTCGGAAATGGTAATCCGGGCTTCGCCTCCCTTCAGAAAACTGTACTTCAGGCTATATTCCAGCACTTCAACCGACTGACCCTGGGCAAATCCTGCCAGTAATATTAAAAGCATCAAAAATAGTGTTCTCATCGCTTCCAGTTTAAGCAAACAGCATTAACGAACCGTTTAGGGGTCAATTTACACCTTTCCGGTTTATCTTCCACAGGGAATTTCCGGCAGCGGAATAAATCGATGTTCAGCTGTTTAAATCATTTTTTTGGGTGTACCGGCAATAAAATCTTTCAGATAGAATGGCTCGAAGTACGCCAGGTTAACAACTTGTTCAGCCGTAAATGCACGGTAGGCCAGCTCACACATAAACTGTGCCGAAGTGTATATGCCCGGTACAAAGCGTGCGTTCGGGTGCTGTAGCTGAGCGGCACACTTGGCGGCCCCGTTGCCAAAAAACCAAACCGGGTGCTCCCGAAGTTCGGCAGCAAATGCGTGTTGGTCGATAATAAGTGACGAAACGGCTTTCAGCTCCTGAAGCTCTACATTATATTGAGCAGTATATACTTCCATCCGGCGGGCATCAATCATGGGCATCAGAATTGTTCCGGGCAAAACTTCTTCCCCTTTTTCGCGGGCTGCATGCAGTACACCGGCACACATGGCTTGTAAGGGGCTTACTGCAATCAGGGGCAGCTCGCTGGCAAAACAAAGTCCTTTGGCCAGCGAAACGCCAATGCGAAGCCCCGTGTACGAACCTGGGCCCTGGCTAACGGCCACTGCTGCCAACTGATTTGTAGTGATTTTATTTTTACGGAGCAGTTCGTCGGCAAAAACCGCCATCAAACGCGCGTGGTTTTGGTTTTCGGTACTTTCAAGCATATCAACCAGTTTGCCTTTGTATGCCAATGCCACGCTGCAAACCGGTGTTGATGACTCTAGATGAAGAATATATGCCATTTAATTTGAATTTTGAGGGACAAAAGTAAGCATATTCGCACGAATTAAGCGTAATTTTGCTCATCTTGCACATGTCTTTATAGTAAATAGAAATAACTGAGTCTAGTCTTATTATCTTATTCAATTTTTTTGTTAGTTTAGTGAATCGAATTTATGGATTATGCTTAAGACCATTATTATCGACGATGATCAGCTTGCCCGTAAAGTGCTGCGCCGGATTATTAGTCAAAATTTCACGGAATTGGAGCTTGCTGGCGAGGCAACAACGGTAGAGGAAGGGATTCAATTGATTCAGGATACAGAACCCGATTTGGTTTTTCTTGACATTGAAATGCCCGATGGTACCGGTTTTGATTTGATCGATCAACTTCCCGACGTCGATTTTCGGTTAATTTTTGTGACATCGTACAACGATTACGCGATAACTGCTTTTAAATATTCGGCGTTCGATTATATTCTGAAACCAGTGTTGCCCGAGAATGTAAAGTCGACCATTAGCCGGATACTGAAATCATCGGGTGTGAGGCCGAAAACAGCTTACAACAACCTGCGCACGCAAATTGAGAAAGCCGAGGAAGTGGCCGACGAGATTATAGCATTGCCAGAGATGAACGGCTTTGCAATCATAAAAATTAAAAATATACTCCGTTGCGAAGGCGAGCGGAATTATACCCGTGTGTTTTACAAAGACGGTACTTCGGTGCTGATCTCGCGTACGCTGCTCGAATTTGATCAGTTGCTCGTTCCTCACGGCTTTTTTCGAATTCACCGATCCCATTTGGTGAGCTTGAGCTGCATTAACCGCTACGTAAAAACCGATGGCGGTATGGTAGAAATGACCGATAAGTCGCAGTTAAAAGTTTCACCAAAATTTAAGGATGAACTACTTGATCGTCTGTTGTATAATAAACTGTAAATTTACCGGATGTCGATAAATATCGTCTTTTTGTATAATATACAAGTGTGTAGATCGGATTTATGATTTAATCATACCGGACAAATCTAACTTTGCGCCGGGTGAGAGAATAGGTTTAAACATGAACCGACTGGAATGAATGTAGCTTTTGCATACGGCATAGTTTTGCTGATTGTTTTGTTGCTTGAGTTGATCGATAGTTTAGACCGAAGAGGGAGTTTTGTTGATGAAAGAGGGAGCTTGTCGTCCTGTTCCGTTTCTTCGTGGGTACTCCGCTTTATGGTGTTCGGATTTGTTTCGGGTATGTGCCTGTTTTGTTCATATTTAGCAACTACATTAAACAATCAAGGTGGGCGGCAAGTGAAATTTGCAGCAATGGAAGACTTACATTCGCTAACCAGTTTGCCTCACCCGTTCCGTCTCCAAATTCAACTCCCTGATTTAAAGCGTATATTTTTATTCCTTTGCTTTGTTCCCGGTGCTAACATCTTTAATACGGCACCATTATGAGAACATTGCGATTTTTAATTTTCCTGGTTTTTGTTTTGTTCCTGATGAAGAGTTCATTTGGACAAATTGTCACGGTGACTCATGGGGCGGGGACTGGAGTTAGCGGCATTAATACCGGACACCCTTGGACTAACCCTGGAAATATAACCACATCTAATAACATCGGTGCAACAGTAAACCTAACTGCAAATGCAGTAAGTGACGATCTGTATGCCAGTAACTTTGGATTTTCTATCCCTACAAATGCTGTTGTTACCAACATCAAAGTTGTTATCCGTCGTTACGGGCAAAGCTTATTGGTTGATAATGAGGTTAGACTTGCAAAAAACTCCCTTGACTATACGAGTAACAACGAAGCGCATACCGGGGGATGGGCAACGAGCTTTAACGATATTACATATGATGGAGGTTTATGGGGGCAGCTTTTGTGGTCACCTGCCGACATCAACACTAGCAATTTTGGTGTTCACATTAAAGTAAAGAATAGTGCGACAACAGGTTTGAGTAATCCTCAGGCTCTGATCGACTATGTTTCAATTACAGTGACTTATTTGTGTACTGCCATTGATAGCCAGTCAACTAATGCCCAAACTCGATGTCAAGGTGTGGCTTTTTCACCGATTTCGGTCAGCGGTGCACTAGGTACTTTGGGTTACCAATGGTACCAAAATGCAAACCCTAGCAACAGTGGGGGAACGCTTATTAGTGGGGCCACGTCGTCAACCTATACACCGTCGAGTACCACGGTTGGTACCTTATATTATTACTGCGAGGTGACTGGCCTTTGTGGAGTATCTTATAGCGAAGTATCGGGGGCACATGTCGTGAACCCTGCCACCGCCATCGCCAGCCAGTCAACTGCAGGGCAAACCCATTGCGTAGGGGTTGCTTTTAGTGGCATTTCGGTTACAGCAACGGGAAGTAGCTTAACTTATCAGTGGTACAGCAACACCACAGCAAGCAGCACAGGAGGAACCTTGATCAGCGGAGCTACCTCAGCAACGTATACTCCGTCGGCTTCGACCGTGGGGACTTTGTATTATTATTGCGTAGTTACCGGGACATGCGGTTCGGCAACCAGCGCGGTATCAGGGGCTTTTGTAGTCAACCCGTCAACCGCTATTACCGCTCAGTCAACCGCCGGGCAAGCCCATTGCGTAGGGGTTGCTTATAGCCCGATTTCGGTTACTGCCTCGGGTACAGGTTTAACTTACCAATGGTATAGAAATTTAAGTGCCAATACGAGCACGGGTGTTCCGATTAGTGGCGCCACAGCATCATCCTACACCCCTTCGTCCAGTACCGTAGGCACTTCATTTTACTATTGTATAGTTACCGGCACCTGTGGTTCGGCTACAAGTGCTGTTTCCGGCGCTTTTATAACCACGGCGAATACCTCCATAACAAGCCAACAGACTACCGGACAAACGCATTGCCAGGGTGTTGCCTTTAGCCAAATTTCTATCACTGCTTCGGGTACGGGCCTAAGCTACCAATGGTACAGTAACACTACTGCAAATAGTAGTGGTGGTACCGCTATTGGCGGCGCTACCTCGGCAACTTATACACCTTCGGCCAGTGCTGTGGGCACTTTGTATTATTATTGTGTGGTTACCGGTACCTGCGGGTCAGCAATAAGCTCGGTATCCGGGGCTTTTGTGGTCAATCCAACCACGTCGATTATAAGCGAGGCTATTTCGGGCCAGACGGTTTGCGAGGGTGACGCCTTTTCTGCTATTTCGGTTACTGCAAGCGGAACCAACCTGGTTTACCAATGGTACAGCAATACCAGCGCAACAACAGCGGGTGCAACTTCACTCGGGGCAGCTAACGGAGCACAAACATCGACTTATACACCACAGGCAAGCACCGTGGGAACTCTGTATTATTACACCGTGGTTACAGGTGCCTGTGGTAGCGTAACCAGCAACTTTTCGGGGGCCTTTGTGGTAAACCCAGCTATTGTAACTAACCCAATTACCATGATGCCATGACGCAGTACCTGAGAAAATATAAACAGTTACTGTTATTGGCAATTGCTACATTGCTGTTGCCTGGTTCACTAGCTGCGCAGTATGTATCAAAAGCATCGGGAGCCTGGGATAGTGCGAGTACATGGATACTGCCGTGGACCAGTGCGCCCGTACCCCCTCAGGCAAACCAGGTCGTTCAAGTTACATCGGGATATACTGTAACCGGGTCGACATCGAATACTTACGAATTAGTTGTGAGCGGGACTTTAATACTGGAAAGTAGTTATGTAAATAGTGGCGGAGGCTTGACGATTAATGATGGGGGCGTTGTTGCCATTATGGGCGACCTGACTTCTAGTTCAAGCATCAACATTAGCGGGACCGGTAAGTTATTTGTTCAAGGCAATTTTACACAAACCGGAGGATCAAATACAATCAATAATTCGGGAACAATCGTTGTTGGGGGAGACTTTACACAAGGATGGCAAACAACAAACCTAAAAAGCATGTCAACTATCCTGGTTGTTAACGATTATTCGGTACAGGGTAATTTGAACGTCGAAGGTTCACCAACAATAGCAGTTTTGGGAACTGTTTACGGAAGTGGCTGTTCAACGTGTGTTAGTACTATTTCAACATCGCACCCCGCATGGTTATTATACGCGCAATTCGCATGGTGGGAAGATCATACGGCGAATCCCAATGGTACTATTGGAGCAACAACAGCGGTGTGTAACTCAACTACTTTTTCGGTTAACGCCACTACAACTGGTGCCGGAGATATGGCTGCTAATACCTTTGAGTGGGCCGTGTATGGCGGTACCATTGGCTTCAATAACGGCGGTACCCCGATTTCGGACAACTCAGGAATGGTTGATGGCCACACCGCTTCGGTGCTCTCATACTATGGTATCAGCAACCAAACAGCTTACACCATTACTGTAAATTGGACAGACAATAATTTTACCGGTGCTTATGTGGCGGTACGGCAAACCAGCGCCAATGGCTGTTCCGACGGTAAGTGGTCAGTATTCCCGGTGAGTACGTCCATTGTGGCTGCCCCAACGGCAACCAGTCTGCAAGAGTTCTGCGCCAACGAAAACCCAACCATTTCCAATTTAGTAGCTACCGGCGAGAGCGGAGCTACATTTAAATGGTATACTTCGGTCACCGGTGGCACGGCACTTAGTGCAACAACCCCATTGGAAACAGGCACTTACTACGTGTCGCAAACGGTGGGTACATGTGAGTCGTCGCGGGTAGCGGTGAACGTGGTGGTTTACGATTTCGACCTGTCGGCCAGTGTAACTGACGAGTCGTGTTCATTATCTAATGGTCAAATTACATTGACATCGGGAGGAACGGTAGGCGCTACTTTTACTTATGCCTGGACCAAAACCGGCAATGCCAGCTTTTCGGCTTCGACCAAAAACATCACCGGATTGAGTGCTGGCCAATATAATTTGACCGTGACTGGTCCGGCAGGCTGCACTTTTACGCAAAGCTATACAGTGGGCACTGTAGCCCGGGTTTTAACCATTAGCTGCCCAAATGCTGCTACCGCAGCTTGTTTTTCCAGCTTGCCCGTGGTAACTACGTTCGCGCAATTTACCGCCCTTGGCGGGAGTTGGACCGACAGTTGCAACGACGAGGCGAGCCTCACCATAAGTACCAACGATGTTATTTCCACCACTTCGGGTTGCTCGGTTACACGTACTTATACCATTTCGGCAAGTGCTACCAATACGGTAAGTTGCACGCAAATTTTTACACTGACTGACACCACCAACCCCGTGTTGACTTGCGGAAGCAATATTGAAACCAACCCCAACAACGGCTGTACGGCCTTGGTAAGCATTGCAGCCCCCGAAGTTACTGATGCCTGTTCGTTTGTAGATCCGAACCCGAGCTATTACTATTACCCGGGCAACAATACCGCTTTGGCAAAGGTTGAAGGCCAGGGAAACATCACTTTGGCTGCTTTCCCTGTTGGTATCACCACTATTTACTGGAGCATTACCGACGATTGCGGTAACACCGGTACTTGTACCCAAGTGGTAACTGTGAGTTTCCCGGTTACTTACGACGGCGGACAACTGCAAACAGCTAACGGTCCGGGAATGAACCCGGTTCAAACCTCAACCCATACCTACGTGGCCGTTGATGCTGAAACCGACCGCACAAATTATACCTACAACTGGCAACTGTTCGATTCGTCGAATAATGAGGTTACTAGCGGGTTCAATGTGACGACCAATGGCAATTACAGTGTTTCAATCCAGTTTGGGACTGTCGCAGCGCCCATTGCCGTTGGGAACTATACCTTGCGTGTTACAAAAACCGATGCGGTAAATGCGTGCTCCATTAGCAGCAGCTTGCCCATAACTATACAAACAAACGACTTTGACGTGTCGGTAGCAGGCGAAGAAATTTGCCAAAGTGGCGAAACAGGTACGACCGATCTGAAGTGGGTAATTACAATGGCCAGCACCAATGCTGTTTCCCCGTTCTCGCTGAGCTACCAAATTGTGGACAACCAAACCAGCAGTGTGGTTTGTGGTGTGGTTTCGCTTACCAATATTTCGTTTGCCGGTGCAGGAAGCTATACCGGTACCAGCTCCTGCTCAACCATAGGTATAAACCAGGAAACCAAGCAGATTTACATTAGCTACACCGTGACAAATAGTCCCGGAGTCGACAAAGCCTACAAGCTGGAACTGACCGGACAAACGGATGCCTACCAGGTTTCTGACCCCGTGCTAACCAATAATAATGCTACCGGAACTGCCCACGGCGTTCCGGCAACATCCGATATAACAACAAATTAGAGATTAA
>JBKEAN010000038.1:0-5887 GCA_047972415.1 Mangrovibacterium sp. | reverse complement strand
TGGGAGGTTAGCCTTTGGGGAATTGGCTTGCTGTTTTTCTTCTACCTCGTTCGCGGACTTGCCCACCCCATTCTGAAAGACTACATCAACCGCTACACCAAATCCGAGGTGCGTGCTACCATCCTTTCAATCCGCAATTTTGTTATCCGCATCAACTTTGCTGTAATTGGCCCGGCGCTCGGTTACCTCACCGACAAATTCAGCCTTTCGCTGGCACTCGCCGTAGCCGGAACCAGTTTTTTGATCAGCTCCCTGTTGTTTATGAAACCCATGTGGAAAGAAGACGGGAAGGCAGTTGAAGACCATTGAAAAATATTGAAGAAAAGTTGAATAAAGGTTGAGGGCCGCAAAATAGCAACCAATAAACACTTGCTAGCCACGAATTATTCAAATTACACCAATGAAACGAATTACTTGGTGACCCTCAATCCAGCAGCATCCCGTTGTCTTCAGATAACCAACTTCAACCCGTCGTAAGCTAAATGTACATGAGGCGGTAACGTGGGTTCAACCTCATCGTGCAAACCCATCAGGTGCGAAATGTGCGTGAGGTAAGCTTTCCTGGGTTTCATCTCGTCAATCAGTTGAAGTGCTTCTTCTACATTAAAGTGCGAAATGTGTTTTTCACGGCGTAGTGCATTCACAATCAATACATCCAAACCTTCAAGCTTCGCTTTTTCTTCTTCTTCAAGCCAATTCATGTCCGTGAGATAAGCCATATTGCCAATACGAAAGCCAAACACAGGCAAACGATGATGATAGCCCCGCACCGGAGTAACAGTTACATTTTCAATCACAAAAGGCTTATTTTCAATAAAATGAAGGTTCATTTGCGGAATACCAGGATACAGGTGCTCCGCAAAAACGTAATCGTAAACACGCATCACCGTATCGTGTACCCGTTTTTCGGCATAAATATCAGTCGGGTGGCCTTGTACCCAATTAAATGCCCGAATATCGTCGAGCCCAAAAATATGGTCGGTATGTTCGTGGGTAAGCAAAATAGCATCGAGCCGGCGAAGGTGGATGCGCAATAGCTGTTGCCGAAAATCGGGCCCGGCGTCAACAACCAGTTTCAGCCCTCCTACTTCAACATACAAAGCCGACCGAAGCCGCTTGTCCTTCAGGCTTTGCGATTGGCAAACCAGGCACTCGCACGCTACAACGGGTACTCCCTGAGAGGTTCCGGTACCCAGAAATTCAATTTTTATATCCTGCGGTTGTTCCATGAATACGGCCAAAACTACAAAAAATTGGAATGGCGAGGTCGTCCGTTTAAATTAATTATTTTTGACAAAAAATTCAGAGATGGCCAGTTTATACCTGATTCCGGTAACCTTAGGCGAAAGCGAACTAAACGCGGTAATTCCTGCGGCGCACAACAATGTAATTGCTTCCATTCGTTATTTTATTGTTGAAAATATACGTACCGCCCGTCGGTTTTTGAAGAAGGTTGACCCAGAAATCAATATTGATGAGCTCCAGTTTTTCGAATTAAACAAACATAGCGATAAAAACCAGCTTCATGCCTACCTCCACCCCATTTCAAATGGTTATGATGTAGGGCTGATGTCCGAAGCCGGGTGCCCCGGAGTTGCCGATCCGGGTGCCGATGTGGTTCGCATTGCACACGAGATAAGCATCCGTGTTGTACCCTTGGTTGGGCCATCGTCCATTTTGCTGGCCATGATGGCTTCTGGGATGAACGGACAGAATTTTGCCTTCAATGGCTATTTACCTATCAAGAAAGACGAAAAGGCGCATCAAATCGTCCTGCTCGAAAAGCGGATTTACACCGAAAACCAGAGCCAGGTTTTTATTGAAGCGCCCTACCGCAACCTGCAATTGCTGGACGATTTACTACACACTTGCCAGCCGCACACCAAGCTTTGTATTGCCTGCGACCTGACGCTCGAAACCGAATTCATTAAAACATTGCCTATCGTGGCCTGGAAAAAAGCCAAACCCGACATACAGAAACGACCGGCCATTTTTGTGTTGGGACGTTGAAATATGCCAGGCAAATGTTTCGATTTTGCTACTTTATTCAAGCATTCCTCCCAAAAATGTCTAAATTCAACTTTTCCCAGAAAAAGTAGCTAAAACAAAAACTTACTGGGTTTAAACGTATTAAGTCGGTGCAACCAAAAACACACCAAAACATATGAAAGCAAACGAACTCAACATTCAGCAATTTAAAGTAAAGCCCAGCCAAACCGTGTCGCTTGCCAACTACGACACCGCTTTTTGTGGCGAATTCAATGACAAAAAGGGAGCAAAACAACTGCTTGAAAAAGACATAAAACGGCTCGATGAGCTTCAGTACCAGCTTTATGCCGAAAACAGACGGTCGCTACTGATTGTTTTTCAGGCAATGGATGCAGCCGGAAAAGATGGTTCAATCAAACATGTATTCAGTGGGTTAAACCCGCAGGGATGTGAAGTACACAGTTTTAAAAGCCCTTCGGGCAACGAGCTCGAACACGATTACTTTTGGCGGCATTATTCCAAGCTTCCGGCACGTGGTAATATTGGCATTTTCAACCGGTCGCACTACGAAAATGTACTGGTTACCCGCGTTCACCCCGAGTTTATTTTGAACGAAAACCTGCCAGGAATAACAACAATAGCCGATATTACACCCGATTTTTGGGAGAAACGCTATCGCCAAATTAACGATTTTGAACGGAACATTTCGGAAAATGGCACAACGGTGATCAAGTTTTTCCTGCATGTTTCTAAAGAAGAGCAAAAAAAACGATTTCTGGAGCGGATAAGCAAACCTGCCAAAAACTGGAAATTTTCGTCGAATGACGTGCGCGAGCGCCAATATTGGGACAACTACCAGGAAGCCTACGAACTTGCCCTCAGCAAAACCTCGACAGAAGTGGCACCTTGGTACATCATCCCGGCTGATAACAAATGGTTTACACATATTGCTATCGGTAGCATTATTGTTGACACGCTCAAAAAAATGAATATCCAGATGCCTGAAATTTCGAAAGTAGAAAAAGATGCCCTGAAATTGGCCAAACAAAAACTGATGAACGAATAAACACATCGCACGGCACCTGCTCTACATCCTTTAAAAACCATTTTTGGCTCCTCCTCCTTCGTTTTAACACAAAATTTACATTGATTAATTTTATGCAATTATATTTTGCACAATTTAATTTGAAGCTATATTTGTAAGGCAATTGAGCCGCTATGGATGACTATTTAAAATTAAAAAAGCAGGTTTGTTTCCCTATTTATACCTTATCGCGGGAAATTATTAACCACTACCGGCCATTTCTTGATGAGTTGGACATCACCTACTCACAGTACCTAGTACTAATGGTGTTGTGGGAAGATGGCCTGCAAACCGTCAACCAAATCGGCGAAAAATTGCATCTCGACAGCGGCACACTCACCCCGCTTCTGAAACGACTTGAAAACAAGGGCTTTATCGCCCGCAAGCGACGAAGTTGCGACGAACGGATGGTTGATATAACAACAACCGAAAAAGGACTGGCATTAAAAGAAGAAGTAGCCAAGGTACCGCCAAAAGTTGTTGAAGCAATGGGAATATCACCCGAAGAACTAGCTGAATTAAAGGAAATTGTCGAGCGAATTTTACACAAAAAGAAACAAAATTGAATATAGAAAGGAAACAAAAAATGGCATTACTGGAAGATTTGAAATGGCGCTACGCCACAAAAAAATTCGACGCGAGCAAAAAAGTTGCTCAAAGCGACCTCGATAAGATTGTTGAAGCTGCCCGCCTGGCACCAACTTCGTCGGGTTTACAGCAGTTCCGGGTGATTGTTATTACCGATCAGGAACTAAAAAATAAAATTGTTCCGATTGCGTGGGATCAGCAGATTGTTGCCGATTGTTCGCACCTGCTGGTATTTGCAGCCTGGGATCGCTATACCGAAGAGCGAATTGACAAAATTTACGACTACACCACCGACGAGCGCGGTTTGCCCCGTGGCCGGTTCGGCTCGTACACCGACAAGCTAAAAAGTGTGTACCTGCACCAAACGGTTGAAGAAAACTTCATCCATACCGCACGCCAGGCCTATATTGGCTTTGGATTGGCTATTGCCATGGCTGCCGAACTAAAAATTGACGCCACCCCCATGGAAGGTTTTACAACCAGCGAGTTGGACATGCTATTGGGACTGAACGAAAAAGGCCTGAAGAGTGTGACGATGCTCCCGATTGGTTATCGCGATAGCGAAGGCGATTGGTTGGCCCCTATGAAAAAGGTGCGTAACCCGAAGGAAGAATTTGTACTGAACTATTAACGCGCCACACAACGACAAATAAGTCAAACAAGCCGGGTCGAAATCTGTTTCACCCGGCTTGTCGTATATGTTCTTTGTTCATTCGCTCAGCCTCCTGTTCTCTGGTCCTTTGCCCTCTACTTCCTGCCCCTTGCGAAACAACTGCTTGTATTCGCTTTCGAAATTTGGCGTAAACACGCCTTTCCCCAAATTATTTTCAACCTGCTTCCGGGTCCAGAACCGGCCTTCTTCAACTTCGTTTGAATGAATATTTATTCCCTGATAATCCGATGTGGCAAAAACATAAACCAGCTCCCGCTCCACTTCACTTTCCCAAATGTAATTTGCCAATAATCTGGCCGAAAAATCTTTCAATCCAATTTCTTCCCAGGCCTCACGTTGCAAAGCTGTTTTAAGCTCTTCGCCAAAAGCAATATGCCCGCCAACCGCAGTATCCCATTTTCCGGGTTGAATAAGCTTCGACATAGGACGTTTTTGCAAATAAATAGCACCGGTTTTATTAAAAACATGCAGATGCACAACAGGATGAAGCCGTTTTGAACCGTCGTGACACTGCGAACGGCGTGCCTGCCCGATTACCCTGCCCTTTTCATCAACCTCCGGCAATATCTCTTCTTCGTTGTCCAAGGGAACCTGAATCCTTTGAGCCCGTTTCTGCTTCACATAAACCGCTACAAAAACCAATGCAAACAGAATGTAAAACAAGGCACCCGAAATGAAAGCCCAAGCCGCATCCGATAAATAAAAAGTCGCATAAAATACCAATGCCGTATGCACCAGGAACACCCAAAACAGCAGTTTCAGAGTGGTACGCATTTGCCGAACCTGTGCTTCGCTCATCTGCAGGCCTTTCATATAGCGCTGGCTCATTAAACCAACAATATTCAAATTTGAAAAGGCCGAAGCTGCCAGCACAGCGCATAAAATAAGCTGAACCAAACCTGGTTTAAGTTTGAAAAAAATATCGTTATGCAAAACCAACGAAACAGCTCCCAAAACCAATAACAACAGGGTATCAAACAACACAAAACGCTCGAAACGCCGCTCGCGGAACCAAATCCAGCCCAACTCGCCCACCCCGATAGCTAAAGCCGCTATTAAACCAGCTTGTGTTCCCCAAACCTCATCAATAACAAGAAAAGCAAACAAAGGAATAAGTCCCGGGAGCAATTGTCGGAAAAATTGTAGCTGCTGCATATTCATGCTAACGATTTATGGATGCGATATTAGAACTAGATGACAGATTTCAGATGACAGACATTAGATGACAGACATTAGGGGGCTGGACAACTGACAACTAGATTCTGACCACTGCAACTGCGACTGATCTCCGCCTACTCCAGATGTGCTGGGAGTGTAAATTAAACTCTGTCTGGTAATTTATTTCTTCAATTCAAAACTACTGTTTTTTTGATTTTTTCAGCTCTTCTGCATATTCGGGCAATAACTTGCGGAATTTGTCAATCGTTTCCCTCAAACTGGTAAATACTTCGCCACCGGCAGCATTGCGATGCCCGCCGCCGTTAAAATGGGCTGTAGAAAACTCATTCACTGCAAATTCGCCTTTCGAGCGGAACGAAGCTTTCACCTGGTCG
>JBKEAN010000037.1:0-6989 GCA_047972415.1 Mangrovibacterium sp. | reverse complement strand
TTTACCCCGGCATAACCTGTAATTAAGTTACGCTCGTTAAGTACGCGGTACGAGCCATCAAACCACGATTTTACTTCGGGGTCGGTAAGTAGTTGTTGCAACTGGCTGTAAATGTCGGCAGCTTCGGCGTTGGTAAGCATTCCTTTAAACACGAGCTGCGCGCAGGCTTGTTCTAATTGCCCGGCGGTTTCTATTTGTGCCAGTACTTCGTGGATTAAGCGCCCCCGGTTTATTCGTTTGGTGTAGCTGTCGCCGCTTTCAAAATAATTTTCGTGGTTGTTGCGTAACTTCAGGTAGCTACTAAAGTTGGTAAACTGAAAGCGGTCAAGTGTAAGCGCGCCGCTTCCCGGTTGCTTTGTTGCAGAACTTGCTTGTAAGCTGCCAATTTCGAGCAGTTGTTCGTCGGGGCGGTAATGCTCCGTCAGGGGCAAAGTAATGGTTTGGTGCCCGTCGAAAGCAAAATCGCGTTCGCTGTCGATGCAGTTCTTCAGCAAATCGCCTACCGAGCTCAGGTTTTTCTTATACTCGCTCCAGGTAAACAAGGCCAAGCGCGCGCGGGTAAAAGCAACGTAAAGCATGTTCAGGTTATCGGTATAAGTGCTGCCTGTTTCGGCAAAGTATTCGTGCGCGAAATACGATTCGGACATGGCCTTAGTATATTTTACCGGCACCAGTTCCAACTGGTCGAAAGGCGCCGTTGTAGGTTTGCACCACAACATGGGAGCATGGTTATTGGCTATGGTCATCGGCCAGTCGCAAAACGGAATAAAAACACATTCGTACTCAAGTCCCTTTGCTTTGTGTATGGTTTGAATGCGGATAGCGTCCAGTTCTTCGGGTACCGGAATGGTTTTCTTTTGCCCCTGCCCGTCCCACCAGGCAAGGAACGAGGCGAGGTCGGCATTACGGGCTTTCATAAAGTTACTTACCTGGTCGGTAAAAGCCTGAAGGTAAGCCAGCTCATCTTTTAGGTCGAACAGGTAGAAACGGTTGCTTAACGCGAAGATGACTTCCTGTAAATTATGCGCGGCCAAGCTTAGGTTGAAGTAGTTTCCTTTTAAGAAGCGGAAGAATTGGTTCCCTTCTTCGCCCACGGCCTCGAACTGCTCTGTAAGTGTGGGTTCGTAAGCTGGTGAAAAGTTCATCTGTAACTGTCCGCTTGCTTCGCCCTCGTCCCAGTTTACCTGTTTACCTGTTGCCGCCAGCAGGGGTTCAATGTTTTCGTAAAACCTGTAATTGGCAAAAGCCAGCGAAAGTTCGTCTTCCGGGTCGTTCAGCAAGCGTAGCAAAGCGACCAGAAACGATACCGAAGCGGCATTTTTCACATATAAACTCTCGCCCGATAATACGTTGAAGTTATACGCGGCATCCTGATTTCCCGCCTTTTCGGCAAGTAGGCGGTCGGCAATGGTTTTAGCTTCGGCCTTGGTGCGTACAAGTATTGCCATCTGGCGGGCTTTAAGCCCTGTTGCCTGCGCGCGCTTTATCTGTTCAACCAGTTCACCCAATACCAGCGCGGTGTTATCGGGTTCTTCGTCGGCGGTGTTGCTTTTCTTTTCCAGAAAACGCATGTATATATAGCCTTTATCGGCAGTATCTTGTTGGCCTATCTGCTGTAAGCTGTCGTGGTATAAAGCGGTAATAGCTGTACTGAATAAGGCACCGGCTACCGGCGACCTGCTTAATTGCTCGTTAAAATGAGCTTGCAACAACTGCGGCGCCACCTGAAAAACCCGGTTATTGAAACGGATAACATTGCCTGCGCTACGCCAATTATGGCCCAAGTGTTGCTCGTTTGCACCATTGGCCGGAAAGGCTTGCTGCACCTGCGAGGCCAGTAAGTCCCAGTTGCCATTGCGCCAACGATAAATGGCTTGTTTTACGTCGCCTACCAACATGCCCAGGTTATCTTCGGACAGCGAGTTCCCAATCAGTGGGCGGAAGTTTGCCCATTGCAGCCCCGATGTGTCCTGAAACTCGTCGATCATAAAATGGCGGAAGTAAACGCCGGTCTTCTCATAAATAAATGGTGTGTCCGAGTCGTCGATGATCTGTTTAAGCAGGTTTCCCGATTCGGAGATCAGTATCACGCCTTTATCGCGAGTAATGCGGTGCACCATTTCCTGCAAATCAACCAAGATGCCTAAAGTATAAAGTTGGCTTACAATTAACTTTGCCGTGTTGTAGGCAAACAAGTGCTGGTCGTAAAAGCGAAGGTATTGCTGCATAAGTTCGTGCAGGTGCACAGCGAGCTGCCGAACTGGTTCGGGCGCTTTTTTATCGTAAAGTGTTTCCACGTCTTCTGCTGCTTCGCGCACGCGGGCAACAGGTGCATAATCAAAATTCAACAGCTTGTTAAAGCAATTAGCAGCTCCGTTTTTTTTGTATTTAAAGTCATCAACGCTCAGTCCGGCCTGTTCCATCAGGGCCTGTCCACGTTTTCCCAGCTCCTTCATCTTCTCATCAAACTGAACAATCAACTGCCTCAAGCCGGCGCGGTATTCCTTAATAAACGTTTTGTTGCTCAGTTTCTGGTGCAGCACGGGGCTAAGTTGGCGAAACTGTTCGTTATAAATCTGTTTCCCCAGCAGCAGCATATCATTTTTCAGGCTCCAGCCGTCGCCCTCCTTAATTTTGTCCTCGGCAAATTGTTTCAACCACGAGAGCAGTTCGGGGTCGTCGTCAATAGAAAGTAATAACTGATCAACGGCTTCGTCCAGTATTTGGTCGGCTTCCAGGTCAACCTGGTAAGCGGTATTAATGCCCAACTCGCGGTTAAAGGCTTTAATTACCCGTTGGAAAAAGCTGTCGATGGTACTAATAGAAAAGCGCGAATAGTCGTGTAGCAAGTGCTTCAGTACTTGCTGTGCCCGTAGAGCAATCTCCGGTTTCCCGAGTTTCATTTCGGCTTCGAGCACCTCCAGGTAGGCCGTTTTCTTTCCCTGCCCCAGTTGGTATAGTTCCTGTATTACGCGCTCTTTCATCTCGGTGGTAGCTTTGTTTGTAAAGGTTACCGCCAAAATGTTCTTGTAGTTCCATTCGCCCGAGAGCGCTATTTTAAGGTATTCAACTGCCAGCCGAAAGGTTTTCCCCGAACCGGCCGAAGCTTTATATAGTTGAAGTTGCGACATCTTAAACAATTAGAAGGTTCCAGCTTTCGCCGCCGCACTGTGAAGCGGTGGAACGAATGCCATTTTAAAGGTACAAAAATTTGAAAGCTTCCAATGCCGGGTTCTTTTGTTCCGTAGGGCGAAGCATTGGTGCAAAGAGTTTGTACCTTTGTACAACAACCCCGGGCGGAATTCCGGAATGCAGCTCAATCAGGCACTTGTACGCTTCCGCCCTCAAAAATATCAGGTTTATGGTACTCCAAATTCTGTTGGTTATTTCCATTATTCTGCAATTTTTTGCGGTGGCAGTAGCTATTAAACTCACCAAAGTTACCAAGTACAACTTTTCGTGGATTCTGCTTACCATTGGCTTTTTGGTAATGGCAGTCCGGCTGCTGGTCGAGTTTCTTCCCAACGTGAGCAACTTCAGGCCCGACGAGCTGGGAGAGTTTATGGTGTGGTCGGGGGTTATTATGTCGCTCACATTTGCTATTGGCGTATTTATGATTCAGCGTATTTTTAACTACATGAAAAAGGTTGAAGAATCGCGTCGCCTCACCGAGAAAATGTTCCTCAATGCCATTATTCAGGCCGAAGAAAAAGAACGCAAGCGCTTTGCCAAAGACCTGCACGACGGGTTGGGGCCACTGCTTTCTACGGTCAAAATGTCGGTTTCAACCTTATCGCAACTCGAGCACGACCGCAACTCGAAAGAAATTGTAAAAAACACCGAGATGATTATCAACGAAGCCATTAAATCGCTGAAAGAAATATCGGACAACCTCAGCCCGCATGTACTTGATAATTTTGGCCTGCTGCGCGCCTTACGTAATTTTGCCAACAAAATAAATATCACCAAAGCCATTCAAATTAAACTCAATTCGAATTTGAACGACGAACGCTTCGAAACGAACATTGAAGTAGTGCTGTACCGTGTAGTATGCGAACTGATAAACAACACGATAAAGCACGCCAAAGCAAAAAAGATTGAGATTGATTTGAACAAAGAGGAAAAAAATCTTACCATTGTGTACCAGGATAATGGCAAGGGTTTCGACAAAGATAAATTATTGGAACAACCGACCAGCAGCGGAATGGGATTCTCCAACATCTTCTCGCGAATTAACTCGCTCAAAGGTGAAATCCTGGTGGATAGCGCCCCCGAAAAGGGCACATTGGTTACCATAAAAGTACGAATTGAAAATGAATGATCGGATAGCAAACATTTACCTGGTTGACGACCATACCTTGTTTCGAAATGGCTTACGCATCCTTTTGAATACGCTTGAAAATTACCATGTGGCAGGCGAAGCGGCCAACGGACAAGAGTTTCTGGATTTGCTGGATCACGAAGTGCCAGATGTGGTCCTGCTCGACATTGACATGCCTGTAATGGATGGCATTACCGCCGCAAAACGTGCACTCGAAAAGTTCCCCGAGCTCAAAATCATCACCCTCTCGATGTACGGTGAAGAAGATTATTACTACAAAATGGTAGATGCCGGGGTAAAAGGTTTTTTGCTGAAAAACTCGGACATGACCGAGGTAAAAACCGCCATTGAAACCGTGGTGGACGGCGGCAACTACTTCTCGTCGGAGCTGCTGCAAACCCTGGTAAACAGCTTGCGTACCAGCTCTAAACTCCGCGAACCCCAAGCCGATTTGTCAGAACGCGAAATCGAAATTCTGATACTGATTTGCCAAGGCCTTTCGAACCAGGAAATTGCCGATCAACTGTTTATTTCGAAGCGTACGGTTGATAAACACCGCGCCAACATTCTCGAAAAAAGCGAATGCAAAAACACGGCGCAACTGGTAATGTATGCTATCAAAAAACAGCTCGTCGAAATCTAATTTTAGACCTTTCCGATTGCCTGTCTCCAAACCCTTCAAAAAAAACTACTCAAAAACCTATAAACCGATGAAGAATTTGATTTCAACCTGTACTCTGGCACTTTTTCTGGCGTTTTCCGCGTTTGGACAATCGGAGACCACCGACAACAGCCCGAAGAACGCAGAAAATGAATTTCAAGCTTCGCAATGGAACGGAAAAAGAGTTGCCTTTCTGGGCGACTCGATGACGCAAAAGAGACCGGCCAATTACAAAGTTTACTGGGAATACCTGACCGAACTACTCGGTATTGACCCCTTCGTTTACGGCATAAGTGGAAACCAATGGGATGGTATTTACAAACAAGCACAAAAACTGAAGGAAGAGCACGGAAGTAACGTTGATGCCATTCTTATTTTTGCCGGCACCAACGACTATAACCACAGTATTCCCTTGGGCGGGTTTTACAACGAAACCGAAAAACAAACCATTTTCAACGGTGAAACGGTAACACGAAAATACCGGACGAACATTGAAAACGACACGACATTTTGTGGACGAATCAATAAAGTAATGGCCTTTTTGAAAGCCAATTATCCCGACCAGCAAATCATTGTTATGACACCGATCCACCGGGGATTCGCGCAGTTTAACGAGAAAAACATCCAGCCCGAAGAACGGTTTGCCAATAGCGAGGGACTATATATCGACTCCTATGTGAACACATTAAAAGAAGCCGCTTCGATTTGGGCTGTTCCGCTAATTGACCTTTACTCCATCAGTGGTTTGTACCCGCTTGAAGATGCGCAGGCCAACTATTTCCGCAACAGCGAAACCGACCGCCTTCACCCCAACTCGCAGGGCAATTACCGCCTGGCTAAAACCATTCAGTACCAATTGCTGGCCCTGCCATCAACGTTTAACGATTGACAGGAAGCATTTCCTGAAAAAGAAAAATCGTCATGGCATTGTGAGCCATGACGATTTTTCTTTTTAACCCGGACCGCGACCGGATAAGCTTCCGGCTCAACTTAACTTTCTACCTTTTTAGTCCCCTGGTACATCTCGTATTTCCGGAAACTGCACGGGATGGAGCCATTTATCAACGAAATTTTTTGTGCCGGCCGCAAACCAATCGATTTCAAACACTCCGCTATACTGATTATCCAAACATTTGCCCCCTGAAAATGATGTTTCAAGCGCTCGCCAATCATTTGGTAAAACGTTTCGTCGCCATTTTGAAGGCGTTCGCCGTAAGGTGGGTTGAAAATCAAAAAATCACAGTCGGGCTTTTTTTCCAACGCTTTAAAATCGGCGACACGTAAAATAACCGAATCGTCAACCAAGGCTTTCTCGGCTTGTTTCGAAGCCACATCCACGTAAGCCCGGTCTACATCGGAACCATACAGTTTAAAACTGACGTCGCGGTGTTCGGTCGTTGAGCTCAGCTGGGAAAACCATTGCGAATTATAATTTTTCCAATGCTGAAAAGCATAGCTGCGCCCCAATTCGCCGGGACGAACGTTTTTAGCCATCATCGCCGCTTCAATCAAGATGGTTCCCGAGCCGCACATCGGGTCAAGCAACGCTTCGCTGGCTTTCCAGCCAGCCAGTTTCAGCATACCGGCTGCCAACACCTCGCTTATCGGCGCTTCGTGCCGCCCGGTCCGGTAGCCACGCTTATGCAGCGACTCACCACTGCTGTCGAGCGACACAGTACACATATTATTGGCAATATGCAGGTTTACAAGTACCTGTGGGTTACGCGCATCAACCGAGGGGCGGGGTAGCCCCGCCTTGCGGAACCGGTCCACAATGGCATCCTTCAACTTGAGCGATGCAAACATCGAATTATCGAACAAATCGCTAAACACAACACTCTGAACCGCAAAGGTTTTGGTGGTATCAAAATAATCTTCCCACTTAATTTTTAAAGCTTGGTGGTACAAATCGTCAACCCGCAACACTTTAAACTCTTTTATGGTGAGCAGCACTTTCAATGCTGTTCGCAAACTGTAATTTGCTAGGTAAACGGTTTCCAGGTTTCC
>JBKEAN010000036.1:0-21418 GCA_047972415.1 Mangrovibacterium sp. | reverse complement strand
CAGGTGCGTTTTAGCTGGGATTGCCCCACTGCCGACTTTGCCTCCGTGATTGAAGCTGCCGGAACGCTGCCTATTCCGCCATACTTGCACCGCGAAACCGAAGAAAGCGACCTGGAACGCTACCAAACCGTTTATTCCAGCATTAAAGGCTCGGTGGCAGCGCCAACTGCCGGGCTGCACTTTACCGAAGCGGTTTTTGAAAAGCTGAAAGCCAAACATATTGACTGCGACGAGGTGACCCTGCACGTGGGGGCCGGAACTTTTAAACAGGTAAAAGCACCTACCATTGCCGAGCACCAAATGCACGCCGAACAAATTATGGTGCAAAAGGCTTTGGTTGAAAAGTTGCTGGCCCACAAGGGAAAGCTTATTGCGGTGGGCACCACCTCCATCCGAACGCTCGAAAGTTTGTACTGGCTGGGGGTAAAAATACACGCCAAGCCCAACATTCCGCTTTCGGAACTCGACATTGAACAATGGCTGCCTTACCAGTCTCGTGCGGACATTGGCAAAACCGAATCGCTGCAAGCCATCCTGAACTACATGAACCGCAACGGGCTCCAAACCATTGGCGCGCACACCAAAATCATCATCGTTCCGGGCTACCAATTCCGGGTTACCGAGGGGATGTTTACCAATTTTCACCAACCACAGAGCACGCTGTTGCTGCTTGTTTCGGCTTTTATTGGTAACGACTGGGCGCGGGTGTACCAACACGCCCTTGCAAACGGGTACCGCTTTCTGAGCTACGGCGACAGTAACCTGTACCTGAAATAAGCGCTAGTGGCCAACCATTATCTCCTATTTGTTTTGCAGCTTATTGCTGTTTAATAAGAATAGCTTACTGCTTTATTCGGTTTAATTGATGTTTCTTTCAATTTAGTTGATAATTTATTCAATTTAATTGATGTTTTATTCAGTTTAGTTGATAGTTTATTCAACTTTATTGATGTTTTATTCCTCTTTGTTGATTGCTTATTCGACTTTGTTGATGATTTTATCCTGTTTATTGATTGTTTATTCCTGTTTGTTGCCATGTGGTATAAAAACGGGCTTGGTCGCAGGCATAAGCTGCTACTTGGGGCTATGGGGTTGCAGCTGTTGGGGCATTTGGGGGCCCCTTCTGCCCAAAAAAAAACGAGGCTGTCCAAACAGTCTCGTTCAGTCAATTCAACCTTTTCAGATTGAAAATAGCAGCCCGAAGGGCTAACTTAATTCAGCCCGGGGCAACGCCCCGTGACTTTAATCGGCACAGGCCCTGGCGGGCTGTAAGCCCAACTTAAACTTTAAGTTGCCCTTTCAGGGCGAATGTTGCAGCAGTTTTTATTTTCCCCAAGGCGGTGCCTTGGGGAAAACTAAATTGGGCTTACAGCCCGAAGAACTATCAAATCGTAAGTTATTCCTGATTTGGCTTTACTTTTTGGGCAGCCTCTTAGTGGCGGGCATTTTTTTGTTATTTGGCTACGGCACCTTCAACAATAACATCGTAAAAGTAACCTGCGCCAAAGTCTTTGTCGAGCGCAACGGTACCTTCGAAGGTAACTATGTCGCCAGGGGCAACGGTGGCATCGGTAGTAAATGTAAGGTCGAACGCACCGTTGGCATTGGTGCCATCTTGCAGGTGTACCCAATTGCGATCCATTATGCCGTTGTTCACTTTTACTACTTTGCCGCTCACAATTACTTGTTTGCCGGCATAATTGGCTTTTTGGGCAAACAGTTGGGCAATGGTAATGCCGCCTTGGGCTGGGGCAACGCTGGCAGTTTGGTCTTGGGCAACTTCTTTGCGGCCTGTTTTGGCGTGTGGGTGTCCGGCCATTTCGGGAGCCACTGCGTCTTTGTTGTCAGCAATTTTTTGTACAAAGAAAACCTGTGCAAATGTGGTATCAAGGTCGGTGCTGCGAAAATTATTCATTTCCATTGCGTCGGCATAGTAATAGGTTTTTCCGGTTTGGGGTTCCATTTTATCAACAGCTACCCAATACTGCTGGCTACCTTCGGCTACAAACAGGTAAGTATAGGCATTGGCCTGCAAAGCCCGTTGTACAGTTACCTCATGTAGTAGTGCGTTGGTGTTAATGGGTTCTACCGTTTCTTTTTTCTTTTTTATACAGGAAGTAAGTGTAAGTACTCCCAAAAACATGGCTACTGCAATTCTCATAATTTCTAATTTTTATCGTTCGGTTTTAATAATACGTTCATTTATTCCCTGTTTCCGTAAAAGCGGGTGAGGATGGAGCCGTCGTTTACTTCTTTGGAGAGCGATTCGATGGTTTGTTTGGGCACATCCAAGGCATCCAGCAAAATTAACCCGTCGAGGCAATTATTGAACAGGGGGTCTACGTTGAAGCCGATGATTTTTGCATTCAGTTTAATGTACTTTTTCAGCAGCACGGGCAGCCCCGAGTTCAGGGCGTCCACATCGCCAATAAACTTGTCGAGCATATTAATGTCGCCCAGGTTCTCCATAATAATGTTAATGTTCGGGTCTTCGCTTTTAAACTTGTACGCGTTGCGCGGTGCAATGTATTTGGCCTTGTCCCAATCGAAATGATGGGTCATAATGAACTTGATGATCAGTTCTTTCGATATTTTCGAGTAGTTATTGCTGATGCTCACCGGGCCAATCAGGTAGCGGTAATCGGGGTTCTTCAGCAAGAAGTACAAGATGCCCTTCCACAGCAGGAACAACGACATGGGCTGGCGCTGGTACTCCTTCACCACAAACGATCGGCCCAGTTCGATGCTTTGTTGCAGCGTGGGTTTAAAGCTGTCCTTCATGCGGAACAGGCTTTGCAGGTAGAAGCCCGAGATGCCGTAGTCGTGCAAAATGTCGGCACCCTTGCCAATGCGGTACGCGCCCACCAGCTTCTGGGCCTGGTCGTCCCAAATAAACAGTTGGTTGTAGTACAGGTCAAATTCGTCCAGATCGATGCTGAGGTTGGTCCCCTCGCCCACTTCGCGGAAGGTTACTTCGCGCAGGCGGCCAATTTCGCGCAGTACATGGGGTATTAATGGCGAGGGTGCGCAAAACACCGCAAAGTTTTTCATGCGGAAAAGCAGGTGTTCGGCCTCCAACTGCATTACTTCGTCCCGGATGAGCGCGGGGTCAACAGGTGCAATAATTTCTTCTACTTTAGGTTGACGTTTGCGGCGGTTTTTAAAGAAGTTTTTCACCTCCATGTTTCCGGCCAGGGCATAAGTTTTGGCGCGCAGGTAGCGGCCGTACTGGTATATCTCGGGGAAGCTATCCTGCTCGGCCACCGACACCGCTGCGCCGATGCGGATTTTCACCAGTTGGTTCTTCTTGTTCAGCAACTCAGAGGGCAACTTGGCGGTGCGCAGGTTGGGGTGTATTTTCCCGATGAGGTGGAACAGCCGGCTGTTCTTTCCCTGAAAAAACAGGGGTAGCACCGGCACATGTGCCTTCTTTATAAACTTGAGCACCGGGTATTGCCACTGGCGGTCGGTCACTTTGTAACCGGCATCCCAGCTCGACACCTCGCCCGCCGGGAAAATGCACAGGGCGCCACCTTTATTTAAATGTTCGTAAGCATTTTTTATCCCGCCAATGCTGGAGCTGGCCCCTTTGGCGTTCTCGAACGGGTTTACCGCCAAAAAGAAATCGCTGATGGGCTCAACGCGTTTCAGCAGGAAGTTGGCCAACACCTTTACATCGGGGCGGACGGCGGCAATTAGTTTAATGAGCAAAATACCATCGAGCCCGCCAAAGGGGTGGTTGGCCACCACAATAAAGGGCCCCGTTTTGGGAATCCGTTTCAGGTCGTTCGCGTCAAACTCGTACTGTACTTCAAGCAGTTTTAGCAAGGCGTCAACAAATTCAACTCCCTGTTTATCGCCAATTTGCTGGTAAATTTCGTTCAATTTACTAAAGCGCAGCGCGTACATGATAAATTTTGCCAGGCTTTCGCCCCCCAGAAAAGCCAGGTAGGGACTGGCTTTCAATATATCTTTCGGATTAACTAGTTCCATTCTCAAGGTTCGTAAATGGCGTTAAATTTATGAAAACACCGTATTCAATTGCACGCAAAACAAATCTATTTTTTCGAAAAGCCAAGCTGTTTTTTGCTGTTTACAAGAATAAGACCTCTAAGTCTTTTAAATTTACCAAAAAGCTATGTACTTTTGCTGCCAAATAAACGGAAACAATAAGTGAATTTACTTTATCAACGATACAAAACAAGCGACTGGCTCCCAACCACGAAGAAGGAAGTGGACGAACGGGGCTGGGACCAGCTGGATGTGATATTTTTTACCGGCGATGCCTATGTTGACCACCCCTCGTTTGGCGCGGCGGTGATTGGCCGCGTGCTCGAAGCCGAAGGGCTACGCGTGGCCATTGTGCCACAACCCAATTGGCAAGACGACCTGCGCGATTTTAAAAAATTGGGCGTTCCCCGGCTGTTTTTTGCCGTCACGTCGGGCAATATGGACTCGATGGTGAACCACTACACCGCCAACAAGCGCCGCCGTTCGGACGATGCATACACGCCCGGTGGCGAGGCAAACAAACGCCCCGATTATGCCACCATTGTTTACAGCAATATCCTGAAAAAGCTTTATCCCGAGGTGCCGCTGGTCATTGGCGGGATTGAAGCTTCGCTGCGCCGGGTAACGCACTACGACTACTGGCAGGAAAAGCTGAAACCTTCGATTTTGGTTGACTCGAAAGCCGATTTGCTATTCTACGGGATGGGCGAAAAGTCGATTGTTGACTATGCCCGCTTGCTGCAAAAAGGCGTGGATCCCCGCAGCCTGACCAACCTGCCGCAAACCGCCTTTCTGCTTAACGAAGGCGACGACTTCAACTCGCAAAAAAAATGGAACAGCCTGGAGCTGCACTCCTTCGACGATTGTTTGAGTGACAAAAAGAAGTACGCGCAAAACTTTATGCACATCGAGGAGGAATCGAACAAGGCCGAAGCAAACATACTCATTCAACGGATTGGGAAGCAAAAGGTAATTGTAAACCCGCCGTGGCCCCCCCTCGACGAGAAGGAAATTGACCGCATTTACGAGTTGCCCTACACGCGCCTGCCCCACCCCAAATACAAATCAAAAGCGCCCATTCCGGCTTACGACATGATCCGCCACTCCATTAACATTCACCGTGGTTGTTTTGGGGGCTGCACTTTTTGCACCATATCGGCACACCAGGGCAAGTTTATTGCCAGCCGTTCGCAGGCTTCGGTGCTGCGCGAGGTGGAAAAGGTAGTAGAAATGCCCGACTTTAAAGGGTACATCTCCGACCTGGGCGGCCCCTCGGCCAACATGTACCAGATGAAAGGCATCCACGAGGAAATTTGCCGCAAATGCAAACGTCCCTCGTGCATTTGGCCCGACATCTGCAAAAACCTGAATACCGACCACAAACCCATGCTCGACCTGTACCGCGAGGTACGCAAAAACCCAAAGGTGAAGAAAGCCTTTATCGGCAGCGGCATTCGCTACGACATGATTTTGCACGAAACGCGCGACGAGCAGGTGAATAAAAACAACATGCAGTACCTGCGCGAAGTGGTGAAGCACCATGTATCGGGCCGATTGAAAGTGGCGCCGGAACACACCTCGGACGATGTACTGAAAATTATGCGAAAACCATCGTTCAAACTATTTTATAAGCTGAACCGCGTGTTCAACGAAATAAACAAGCAGGAAGGCTTGAACCAGCAGCTCATTCCCTACTTCATATCGAGCCACCCGGGTTGTAAGAACACGGACATGGCCAACCTGGCTGCCGAAACCAAGCAGCTCGATTTTAAACTGGAACAGGTGCAGGACTTTACGCCCACGCCAATGACCCTGGCAACCGTTATTTATTACACCGGTTACCACCCCTATACCATGTAAGAAGTGTTTACGTCAAAAACAAAAGACGAAAAGCTGGCCCAGCGTAAATTCTTTTTCTGGTATAAACGCGAATACCAACGGGAAATACGCGAAGAACTCACCCGGCTGAAACGACCGGATTTGCTGAAGAAGATTTTGGATTGAAAATAAGCAGAGGGCTTCATCTTCAACGTGGAGCCCTCTGTTTTGCTTAACTGGTTTCCGGACTTGTTATTTCAGTTCAAACCGGGTCATAACGGTAGAATTCAGCTTTATTTTTTCAAATTCAATATCGGGTTCTTCCATTTTGTATTTACCCGATGAGCCATATCCTGCAACTACAATGTTCGATAGTCCGGGAACCTGCCCCTGAAACGTGTTGTAAAGCTGATTGTCTATTTCCTGAATGTAAATCGCCTTTCCAATACTTTGGTCAATTGCTTTGGTCAACGAGATGGCTTTGTCTTTCGCCGCTTTTATGGCCTTTACTTTCACCTCTGCCCTATATTTCTCGATTTCCGAATGATCAATTTTATCAACCGAGATCGTTGATAAGCCAACTGCTTCGAGCTCCCGGATAACCTGTCCGGCAGTTTTAGCATTTTCCACCTTCAATTGGTATTCTTTTACCGAATTAATTTCGGTGCTTTTTAACCAATACTTCTGAAAGCTGCTGGCCATATCCCTGATGACAAGTTGCGTTGAAACATCAATCCCTATTTCGGAAAGCTTTTCAATCATTATTCGTTCCACATCGGCAAGTTCTTGTTTGTTCTTCAAGTCTTTTTCGCTGATGACTATCTTCAAATAAATTTCATTCGGAATAATCTCCATCTCGGCTTTTCCGCTTACTTCAATGTAGTTCTGATCGATGAAATTCTTCTCGCCGGTTTGGGAAAACGAAGTCAGGCTGAGAACAACCAATGCCATTGCAATAACTTGTTTCATTTTGTTCCAATTTTATTATCGTTGTTTTTATCAAAAATCCATGTAACAAAGCCCGATGCCTTCCAGCATCTTGGCCGCTGGCTGGGGCGCTAATAGCTGGTGAGCAAGTCTAGTAGCTTTCGGTCGAGCTTTTGCCCGTACCAATCCTCGTAGTCCACATCACTCCGGCCCGAGTTCAGCAAGCCAAACGAGCCGTCAAATGCCCACAGCGCATAACCGATGCCATGCCCGGACAACACGCCCAGCACATCGTTGAACCAAGCCAGAAAAACCGGATGAGGGGTTTCGCGCCAGCACCCGCATTCGCCGCAATGAACGCCAACCCCGTTTTTTACCGCTTCAATCCAAGGCTGATAAAACTGTTCGATTGTATTCCGGTCAAAGTACTGACCGTCGATAGTTCCGGGCCACACCGGCGTGGGTGCGTCGTCCGGATTTTTGTACACCCAGGACGCGCGGTAATGCGAAATGTAGTGCGGGTAATAGCCGCGACAACTTTGTCCAATATCCAAACCAAATAATTCGGGAATCACTTCGGCCCCCACGTTGTTTCCGTCGGCAATAATGCGGTGCCCCGGGTTGTAATGCCTGATGGTCTCCATTGCTTTCTGCGCTACCTCGCGGTACAAGCCACCCGGAACAGCGCTGCGCTCGGAAAACTGGTCGTTCATGTCGTCGCGGGTACAAGGCTCGTTTACCAAATCGAAACTAATTTGATCGGGGGTTTTCGAGGCAAATCGTTTGGCCCACATGCCCCAATGGAAGTAAAAGGCTTCTTGCGCCTCTTTGTCTTTCCAAAGGTTATAGGGTTCGTTAAAACCGGCATTGACACAAAAGCCCGGAGCGCGGTG
Organism: Mangrovibacterium sp.; assembly: GCA_047972415.1. Classification (GTDB taxonomy): domain Bacteria; phylum Bacteroidota; class Bacteroidia; order Bacteroidales; family Prolixibacteraceae; genus Mangrovibacterium. Next base: position 13,769 of record JBKEAN010000036.1, on the reverse strand, counting down.
CAGGTTAAGGCTAACATGAAGCCCGTGTTTATTGGCCTTTTCAACCAAGGCTTCAATTTTATCTACTTCTTTCTCGCTTATCCGAATTACATCGTCGGGAGTTATGTTGCGTTGCTGGTCGAAATCCAGGTAACGCGGATAAGCCATGGGGATGCGTACAAAATTAAAACCCCAGCCAGCCATCCATTTAAACTGTTCTTCGGTGCTTTGTGGTTGTCCGGCAAGGTTAAGGCTCGGATCGAAATAATCGAGCAGGTTAAAGCCCTTCCAATAGGGTAACTTATTGGTATTGACACTAGGGTGCGGCTTGCAAGCCGAAAATCCCGCCAAGCTAAGGGCTGAGGCAGCCACGCCTGCGGTTTGCAGAAATTGTCTTCGTTTCATCGGTTCAGCTTATCGATTATGCCGATAAAGGTATTATTTGCGGAATAAAACCCAAACAATAAAACAGGCTGAAAACGCAAGTACGGAAGTAATGGGCAGCCACTGTTTCCGTGCGGTTAAAGCTGCGGCACGAAAATCCGGCTTGCAATTTGAAACCAGCAGAGACTAAACGTCAGTTGTGAACAAATACAAATTATAAAACCGAAAAAGGCCCGGTATTTTACAAAAATTTTATCTTTGCCTAAAACCAATTCAAACTAAAACCTTCCCACCACAGATGCACTTCAAAAACCGAATCCTAACATTCCTGCTTTTATGCTTTCCTGTGTTTGCGCTTGCCCAAGAAGCAACATACGACATTCAAGTTGTGAGTTGTATTGAATCGTTGGTTCCCGGCGGATTGGGGCGCTCGCGAATGATTTCGCCCGTTGTTGAACTGGATTACCGGGACTTTACCTCGAAACGAACTGCCGACGACAACAGTAAAAACAAAGCCGACCGGCAGGACATACGCCTGAAAGACTATGAGGAAACCAAGCTGTTGAACTTGTACAACGAAGGTGGAATCCGCTTTCAGAATGTTGCCTCGAATGATGCACTGATGACATCGAAAATTAACGATATGCTGGCCAATGGCTGGGAATTGTTTGATGTGAAAACAGGCGTTGAGAGCAATATGGCCAATGCCAACCTTAAAAAAGAACTGATTAAACTATTAATAAACAATAACAGTATGACCGATAGAGACCCAAACGGGTTGTTTATCACGCGGTTTTATTTCAGAAAAGCAATTCAAAAATAACCCTGTTACTTCAACACAAATTACAAACCATAAAAAATCCGATAACCGAATGAAACAAGTACTCTTATTTCTGCTTTTAGCATTGGCATTGTCGCCGGTAACAAACGGGCAGGAAAACCCGCAATACGAAGTAAAAATAATCACCACAATTGAATCAATTATTCCGAGTGGAGCTGGCCGTTCGCGAATGATTGCGACCGATGCAGAGGTAGATTACAAAGAGTTTACCACCCGCCAAACCGCCGAAAGTGGCGACCGAAACCAAAGCGACCGGGAGGATATCCGAATCAAGGACTTTGACGAAACCAAACTGCTTAACTTTTTTAACGTTGGCGGTATCCGCTTTCAGAATATTGCATCGAACGATGCCCTTTTTACCTCAAAAATTAACGAGATGCTGGCCGAGGGTTGGGAACTGGCCTTTGTAAATACCGGTGTTGAAAGTTACGGAGGGGCCGACGACAGCAACGGCATTTTTATTACACGCTATATTTTTAAGCGGGTAAAAGCGGAGTAAAATATGGTGGACACAAATTGCGCAAACGATGCAAATAAGGAAAAGCAATGATTGAATAAGCTTGCAGCCTCTCGTTTACAACGAGGGACTGCAAGGGGAACATTAATAAAGCCACCAAAATGAATAGAAGAATCTTAATACTAGCATTCTTATTTATTTCTGCAAGTGGTTATTCCCAAGCAGATACAACGTATTTATTTAAAATTTACACCTCACCGCTTCAACTAATCGATATTGCTTCGAGGCAAATGGCTACACTCGGTTGCGAATATACCCTTTCGCCAAAAATTGCCCTATCGGCCGAGCTGGGTTATAAGATTGTAAACCTTCGCAAGGATATCCCCGAAACAATAAACCCCAAAGGCTATTCGTGCCGACTTGAAATGAAGATTTACGGGCCATATCAAATTCGTCAGCCAAAAGACATCCAAGACTATCTTTCAATCGAATGCAAATATATCCGGGACGATATCAACCGTGATGTTTTTTACCTGACCGGACTAGATACTGAAATAGAGGATTACTTTGGTGTTAAGAAAAATATTTACATCGGAAATTTGAAATATGGGTTCATTTGTCCGCTCTATCGCCGGTCCTACTTCGATGTTTATTACGGCTTGGGTATCAGGTACAGGGATATAAAAAATATAGACCGTGAATATGATGAAGACCTTGGGCATGAAAACACAGACAACCATGGACTTTTTGATTTGGATGATTTCTCGGAAAGCTCCGGGCTCAAGTTCAATTTTACGATGGGATTCAAATTAGGTGTAAAATTTTAGCGGTAGCTGGTGTTACCGGAAAGAAGATACCAGCATCTCTGATTAATATTGAAAAACGATAATTTATGGGTATTGGCGAATGGCTTTTTTCACTACTCCTCGCCTATGTCATCAGCAGGTACATTGTAGGGTATTTATTTCTTGCTTTAATTCATGTCTTCGAACCCATACCAAGTTGGAGCCCCAAAGCGAGCAAGAGGATTAATACACTTACACACTGCATAATCTGGATTAACACAGGGGCATTAATGCTGCTGTGGCATGGCTAAATCCCATCCCCCTCGCCATTCTACTTTTAGTTTTGCCCCACCGAAAGCCGGGCAGCCAATTCTACGTTTAGATTTGCTCCACCGAAAGCCGGGCGAGCAATTCTACGTTTAGATTTGCCCCACCGAAGGCCGGGCGAGCAATTCTACGTTTAGATTTGCTCCACCGAAGGCCGGGCGAGCAATTCTACGTTTAGATTTGCCCCACCGAAAGCCGGGCAGCCAATTCTACTTTTAGATTTGCTCCACCGAAAGCTGGGCGAGCAATTCTACGTTTAGATTTGCTCCACCGAAAGCCGGGCAGCCAATTCTACTTTTAGAATGGCCCCAAAAATGACTATCCTCAGCATAAAGTATCTAAGCTCAGGCTCTGCCCTCTATCGATAACAATTTAATGACAACGAATGACGACCGAATGACGACCGAATGACCATTACTGACCATCACTTATTCGGTCAGCAAACGAATTGTTTCGTCAATGGCTTTGCTGCAAACGGGGCAATAACCGGGCGCTTCGTTGGTGCGCATACGGCAATCCATCACCGGGCTGTACACGCCTTTGGTGGTATAACCGCCCCCCTCGAACAGGCCAACTACTCCGTTATATTCGGCGGTGCGGGGGGTTGGCAGGGGCATTCCGGGGGCAATCATTCGCTTCCATTTGCTGTCGAAATCAACGAGCGTGGTAATGTTTGGTTCCCAGGGTTCAACATTCAGCTTATAATAATCGTCGGCCACGCCATTGGCAAAATACTCGTCGGCCAGGCCTGCAAAACCATGCCCAAACTCGTGCACAAACACTTCGGGCGATTTCACATTGTCGGCAGCGCACAAATTCAGAAAGTTGTAAAAGCCTCCGCCACCGTACTTCGGGGTGTTTACAATCACGTAAATCTGGTCGCACGGAACACCGGCCAAGGCATCGTAAACCGATTTCATGTCGCGCGAGGTGAGATAGCGTTCCGAATCGAAGGTGTAAAATGTTGAGTTGAACGCCGTATGCTTATAAATGTGCTGTCCCGGAATATCGGTTCCCGACTCTGCTGATGGTAGCAACACGGCGTGCAGGTTAAAGTCCTGGCGGTGCCGGTCGTACGGCGGAATGGTAAACAGGTAATCGGTCAGGCGTTTTATGTCCGCTTCAAACTTATCCATTTCGGTGGCGGTGTAGCCTTCGGGAAGGAACACCAAATCCACTTTTTTATCCGGCGCTCCGTATTCGGCCACGGTTTTTACCGGGTAAGCGGGTGCTGTTTCATTCAAAATAAAATAATCGTTTGGGTTGATGGCCATTCGGAAAAGCGTTTCAAATTCACCATTGTCGTTCCGCCAGTCCAGTACAAAATCAATGGTATCTTTGGGGAAAGGCAGCGTTGCCACGTGGTAATAACTTCGCGTTAGTTGTTTGGCTTCGGGCGTACTTTGCCATTCTTCGAAAAGCGAACTGAAGCCTTTCGAGTAAACCAGTTTGCCGCTTTTGTGGTCGAAAGCCTGGTAGCGGTAGTTGCCGTAGTCAGCTTTGTCCACGAGGTTTTTCCGGGGGCCGCCCCAGTTAGGTTCTTGTTTTAGTTGTTCGAGCGCCACTTCGGTTTGCTCGTGGGTTCCCGATAAACTAAAGTCGATACGAAGTGTATTCGGGTTGAAGTACTGGTCGAAATTAGACTGAGCCTGGACAAAAACCGCCAGGGCAACAAAAAGGATTGAGCAAACGAAACGGGTCATATGGAGGCAAATTATTAATTTAGCACCGCAATTTAACGATATTATCGGGACACAACAATGCCCTGGCCCCGCAAACCAGGTTTCGCCCCTTGCCCCGGGGCCGCAGTTTAGGGCTAAGCGGTTTCGAAAAACAACAAGAGATACACCACTTTAAGGATTTGCGTTATGATGAGAGAAGTTCTGAAGCAACTAACCGATTTTTTTAAACAGATTCATGTGCTCGACCATTGGTCCCTTCTTTTTTCGGTTGGGATTTCAATTTTGCTTTTGTTTTTAATAGCCTGGCTGGCCCAATTTCTGACACGGGTACTTTTGGTGGCTTTCATTCACCGGCTGTTTCAAAAAACCCGAACCGAGTGGGACGATTTTTTGATTCGCCGGCGGGTGTTCAACGCACTGGCGCATTTCCCGGCGGCCTTCATCATTTATGCCGTTCGCGGGTTTACCGATATTGAAACTGTTACCTTGGCGCTTAATGGTATAGCGCGGTTATATTTTATATTGATATTCACCCTGGTGCTTGTACGTGGCGCCAACGCGGTGAACGACATGTACCAAACCACGCCTTACGCTTCAACCCGCCCCATAAAAGGATACGTTCAACTGTTGCAGATTCTCATCATTTTTGTAGCTGTTATTTACGGCATTGCCATTATCATCAACAAATCGCCACTGGGTATTTTTGCCGGGCTGGGGGCAATGGCTGCGGTAGTACTGCTGGTGTTTAAAGATTCTATTTTAGGTTTTGTGGCTTCCATTCAACTATCGGCCAACAAAATGCTGAAACCGGGCGATTGGATTGAAATGCCCAGCCACAAAGCCGACGGAACAGTAATAGACATTTCGCTTACCACCGTAAAAGTGCAAAACTGGGACAAAACCATTACCACCATTCCAACGTATGCGCTTGTTTCCGAGTCGTTCAACAATTGGGCCGGTATGGAAGAATCGGCAGGCCGGCGCATAAAACGCTCCATCAATATTGATATGAAAAGCGTTTGCTTTGCCAACAAAAAAATGCTGGAAAAGCTTTCGCACTTCTACCTGCTAAAAGATTACATTGCCGAAAAACAACAGGAAATTGAAGCCTACAACAACCAGTTGCATGTACAGGAAGGCGATGTGTACAACGGACGCCGCCAAACCAACCTGGGCATTTTTCGCTTTTACCTGCAAGCCTACCTGAAACAAAACCCAAACATAAACCAAGAGATGACTTTTTTGGTGCGGCACCTGCAACCAACCGAAAAAGGCTTACCAATCGAAATCTATGTTTTCAGTAAAGATAAGGTGTGGGCCAATTACGAAGGCATTCAAGCCGACATCATGGATCATGTACTGGCTATTTTGCCCGAGTTTGGGTTACGCGTTTACCAAAACCCCAGCGGCCACGACGTGTCGGAATTAACAAACTCGTTCAGGTTCAATTCATCCGAAAGCAAGGGCAATTAACATTTTTTTTGAACATGAGTCCTGAATTGTCATTTCCAAATCAGCGAAAATAGTTTACATTTAGACGCGAAATTTTAAAAGAAAACAACTGATAGATTTTAAAATACCAGGAACGATAATTTATAATTATCCCTGTTGGGAGAAATTTAATTTCGTATTTGTCGTATTTTTACACGTTCAAATTTCATTTTCGTACAACAGATTAAAACTTATTGATCCATGAATCAAGAATACATCGAACCCCTGCCGCAGATTGATGAGTTGGATGAAAAAATCCTTCGGCTCATTACCAAAAATGCGCGTATCCCATTCCTTGAAGTTGCACGCGAGTGCGGTGTTTCGGGTGCAGCTATTCATCAGCGTGTTCAGCGTTTGCTAAACCTGGGGGTTGTATCGGGCAGCGAGTTCATTGTAAACCCGTCGAAAATGGGTTATAATACCTGCGCCTACATGGGTATTTACCTCGAAAAAGCCAAGTTTCACACCCAAGTGGCCGAGGCCTTGCGTAAAATCCCTGAAATTGTGGAGTGCCACTACACCACCGGGCAATATGCCATTTTTATTAAAATCCAGACAAAAACCAACAAACACCTGAAAAAACTGATTGATGAAGATTTGCAGGAAATTGAAGGTATTGCCCGCACCGAAACCTTTATTTCGTTGGAAATGGACTTTAAGCGCCAGGTAGCTATTAAGTAAGGTTGAACAAATTACAAATAGAAAACCGTCTCCTGCTGGGGCGGTTTTTTTATGCCTTAATTCAAACAAAAACAAAAAAACTCCCCGGAGACACGGGGAGTTTCGAGCATCTATAATGAACGACACGTTAAAGCTTACTTGTCGCTTTTATATTCAAAATCATACGATTCATTATGCTGGCTAATGTCGAGCCCAAGCTTTTCTGACTGTGCATCAACACGCATTGCAAGAATCATATCAGTCAGCTTATACATGGCCATGGAGCCGCCGAACGTGAAAACGGCAACAATTACCAACGCCAGGCAGTGATACAGAAAAGTAGATGTTTCGCCATGAATAAGCCCAACATTTTCAGCAAAAACCGAGGTTAGCATCATGCCCACAATACCGCCCATACCGTGGGCCGGAAAAACGTCGAGCGTATCGTCCAACCGGGTTTTTGACCGGAGTTCGATAGCATAGTTACTAACCAGCGCTGCAATAACACCGATAAAAAGAGCCGAACCAACATTTACAAACCCGGCGGCAGGGGTAATGGCAACCAAACCAACCACCAAACCAATGGCAGCTCCCATGCTGCTGGGCTTTTTACCTTTTGCCATGTCGAAGAACAAGAAAGCCAACATGGCCGAAGCCGACGCAGTGTTTGTATTCATCAGCGCCAACGCAGCAGTTGAGTTTGCCGACAATGCCGAGCCCGCGTTAAACCCAAACCAACCAAACCAAAGCATACCTGCCCCAAGCAACACAAAGGGTATATTGGCTGGTTTCAGTTCTTTACCAAAATCTTTGCGCTTGCCAAGAAAAATAGCTCCGGCTAATGCTGCAAACCCCGCCGACATGTGGACAACGGTCCCCCCTGCAAAATCGAGTACACCCCAGTTTCGCAAAAAACCGTTTGGATGCCAGGTCCAGTGGCACAATGGCGCGTAAACAAATAAGGTAAATAAAACCATGAACAATATATAAGCCCTGAAACGAACCCGTCCTGCAAACGAACCGGTAATCAAAGCCGGGGTAATAATGGCAAATTTTAGCTGAAACATGGCAAACAAAGCCAACGGAACGGTGGGGCTCAAATTCGGATCGGTATGCCCTGAAACCTTGTTAAACATGAAATAGGTCATGGGGTTACCAATAAGGCCAAACCCTTCGGGACCAATACTGTCGCCAAAAGCAAGACTAAAACCAACCAAAACCCAAAGCACACTCACCACGCCCATAGCAATAAAACTTTGAAGCATGGTTGAGAGAATGTTTTTGGGGTTCACCATCCCGCCATAGAAAAAGGCAAGGCCAGGTGTCATCAACAAAACCAATGCGGTAGCCGTCAACATCCAGGCAACATCTCCGGTAACAATATTCGGATCGTCCAGGCCACCGAACCCACTTGGCATAAACACACTAATAAAACTGACGACAATCAGAAATAAAAGTATGAAAAACCAACTGCGATTTGAGTTTTTCATTTGTATAAAAATTTAATTTTCAATTTAATCCTTGTCAAGTACGCATGGAATAGCCATTTATTCATTTTCGGTTTGTGAGAGCTGTGTCCCTTATGGCTATTTCATAATGTCAAAAAGCTTAATATCCTACAATTATTCCGATAAATTCAAACATACACCTCCAGCCTAATGTCAATTTGATAGTATTTCGACAGCAAAAATAACACTTTACACACACGAGCAATTAAAAAGCAAGAAATTTGAATAAAAATACCTGACAATTATCACAAATGGCTTAACACAGCGCCATTCAACTCATCTTACTGAACTGGTTTTCTGCCAATTACAAACAAGAAAACAATTCCTTAACAATCAAGCAAAATGAAAGAAAAACACGCTATTTTATTTCTATTTGCTAAATATTACTTACTTTTGAATTAGCAAACCAACCATGCATTTACAATTATGACACTAAGAAACAATTTGGATCAGACCGACTTACACATTTTGGATATCATCTCGAAAAATGCCCGCATTCCGTTTAAAGATGTTGCTTCCGAAGTAGGTGTTTCGCGCGCAGCCGTACACCAGCGTGTAAACCGGATGATAGAAATGAATGTAATCACCGGCTCAGGTTATCATATTGACCCCCGGAAAGTAGATTACAAAACCTGTACTTACGTTGGTGTTTTTCTTGAAAAAGGAGGACTGTACGAAAATGTGGCCCCCTTGTTACAGGACATTCCCGAAATTGTAGAATGCCATTATACCACCGGACAATATTCGATTTTTGTAAAAGTATATGCCCGCGACAACGAGCATTTAAAAGAAATTTTGAGTGATAAAGTTCAAAAGATTCAAGGTGTTTCAAGCACCGAGACCTTTATTTCACTCGAAGAAACCTTCAAACGCCAGGTGCCGATCAATCTCTAAGATCGGCACGTTGCCGCAGCACCTCGTAAACCAGCAAGCCCGCAGCAACGGATACGTTTAGTGACTGTATTTTACCTAAAATCGGCACCTGAACCCGGGCATCTGCCATCTCCAGAATTTGGCGCTCAATCCCATCTTCTTCCGAACCCATAACAATAGCCACCGGTCCCGAATAATCGGCTTTAATGTAACTCTCAGATGACTTTTCGGTGGCGGCAACAATCTTTAAACCCGATTGCTGCAAATACAGAATCGCCTTTTTCAAATCGCGGGTGCGGCAAACCGGCACCAAATGCAAGGCTCCCGCCGAGGTTTTTACCGCATCGGCATTAATACGCGCCGCACCTTTGTCGGGAATAAGCACAGCATTGACCCCGGCGCACTCTGCGGTGCGGACAATCGCCCCAAAGTTGCGGACATCAGTCACCTGGTCGAGCACCAGGATGCAGGGGTTCTTGCCTTCTTCGAACAAGGTGGGCAGGTAGTTTTCAATATCGTAAAACGTTACCGGCGACACAAAAGCAATTACTCCCTGGTGGTTTTTGCGGGTAATGCGGTTCAGCTTTTCAACCGGTACAAACTGAAAGGGGATTTGACGTTCGCGAATCAGATCGAACACTTCTTTCGACAAATCGCCCTGCCCTTTTTTGAGCAAGACTTTATCAATTTCCTTCCCCGAATTGATGGTTTCAATAACAGCACGGATGCCGAAAATCATATCTTCCGACTTTTGTTGATGTTGCTCTCTCATGTGGTTAAATTTCAAATTCCAAGTTTCAAAATACAAGCGTTAAATTACAAATCCCAAAAACGAAAACTGTACTGCGATTGCGACTGCGACTGCAACTGCGACTGAGAACTGCGACTCTCCCCGCCCCTACCAGGTTTTTTGTTTCAGCAGGAGCTCGTGTTCCTCTGTTTGTTCGGCCCATTGCTCCATCACTCGTTCCAGTTCGCGTTTCAGTTGTTCGTATTTTTCGAATAGGCTATGGTCGCTCGCCTTATCGGGGCTGGACATTTGCTCGTCCATGTCCGTTATGGCTGCTTCCAGGCGGGCAATTTCTTTTTCCGATTGCTCCACGGCCTTCTCCATGCGCGTAATTGATTTATTGATTTCTTTCCGTTCCTCGTAAGTCAATTTGCTTTCTTCGGGTTCCGGCCTCTTTTCTTCTTTTAAAACCGAGGTGTTCGCGACGGGACTTTTCTGCTCCAGTTCTTTCAGCGAGTCGAGCTTTTTCTTTTGCAGGAAGTCGTAAATACCGCCCAAGTGTTGTTTCACTTTTTTGGCTTTGAACTCGTACACGCAATTCACCAGCCCGTCGAGGAACTCGCGGTCGTGCGACACGATGAGCACCGTTCCGTCGTACTCGGCCAGGGCGTTTTTCAGCATCTCTTTCGAGCGCATGTCCAGGTGGTTGGTCGGTTCGTCCATCACCAGAAAGTTCACCGGCTCCAGCATCAGGCGAATCATGGCCAGGCGGGTACGCTCGCCACCCGACAGCACCTTCACTTTTTTATCTACGTCTTCGCCCGAGAACATAAATGCCCCCAGAATATCGCGGATTTTTGTACGAATGTCGCCCACGGCAATCTGGTCGATGGTTTCGAGCACCGTGAGCTGTTCGTTCATTAACTGGGCCTGGTTTTGGGCAAAGTAGCCCACTTTTACGTTGTGCCCAATTTTCAAAGCGCCCGTGTGTTCCAGTTCGCCTAAAATAACGCGGGCCAGGGTGGTTTTGCCTTCGCCGTTTTTGCCAACAAAGGCCACTTTATCGCCGCGTTCAATTTGAAGGTCAATGTTGTTGAGCACTTCAAAGTTGCCGTAACTTTTCGACAGGTGCTTGCACTCCACCACCACGGTACCCGAGCGAACGGCCGGCGGAAACTTAATGTTTAGCCGCGAGTTATCTTCGTCGTCCACCTCAATGCGTTCAATTTTATCGAGCATTTTGGCGCGCGATTGTACTTGTACCGCCTTGGTTGCCTTGTAGCGAAAGCGCTCGATAAACTGTTCGGTTTCTTCAATCAGTTTTTGCTGGTTGCGGAATGCTGCCAGCTGCGTTTCTTTGTGCTCCTTGCGCAATTCGAGGTAACGGCTGTAATTGGCTTTATAATCGTACAGGCGGCCCAGCGAAATTTCGATGGTGCGGTTGGTTACATTGTCCAGGAATGCTTTATCGTGCGATACCAGCACCACGGCACCCGAGTAGCTGCTCAGGAAATCTTCGAGCCATTGGATGGACTCAATATCGAGGTGGTTGGTGGGTTCGTCGAGCAAAAAAACATCGGGACGGCGCAACAAAATTTTCGCCAGCTCGATGCGCATCCGCCAGCCCCCGCTGAATTCGGAAGTTTGGCGGGTAAAGTCCTTACGCTCGAAACCCAAGCCACGCAGGGTTTGCTCAATTTCGGCTTCCATGTTTGCAGCGCCAATCATCAGGTAGCGGTCGTTCAGGTCGGTTACGCGGTGAATGAGGTTCATATAGTCGTCCGACTCGTAGTCCTCGCGGGTGGCAATCTGGTGGTTCAGCCCGTCAATTTCGGCCTTCAAACTTAAAATTTCGTCGTACGCCGTGCGGGTTTCCTCGAAAACGGTTTTGGTGTTGGACACTAGCATGTGCTGCGGCAGGTAACCGATGCGCAAATCGCGGGGCATGGAAATATTGCCCTCGGTGGGCTGCTGTTTTCCGGCCAAAATTTTGAGCATGGTCGATTTTCCGGCGCCATTTTTACCGGTTAACCCAATACGGTCCTTGGGTGTGATAAGGTACGACACCCCTTTCAACAAATCGAAACCACCAAAACTGACTACAAGCTGATCAACCGAACTCATAGGCCTATTTAAATATTCGATTCCATTTTAATTTTCTATCTCCAAACTACCCTCCCCGGCCCTCCCTATCCTGGGGAGGGAGGGCCGCTGACAGGCGAAAAGGAGGGTTAAACCGCTTACGATTTATTCAAACCCACCACTCCCCTACGGGTAATTCCAATAAATTGAGATTTCTAAAAATTGACGTGCAAAGATAGCAGAATCATCCAAAGAAAACGTTTAATTGAAAAGTCGGCGGTGCAATCTTTGCCCTTCATGTTGTACCTTCGCCCTTCAACTTAAAGCCCTAACACGATGAAAGCAATGCGCGCACAGGTTTTTCAACATGTAGCCTTTGAAGGCCCTGGCTGCATGAGCCAGTGGTTTGAAACCAAGGCCTGCACCGTGGGCTACACCCGGTTTTACGAAGCGGGATTCAGTTTTCCGGCGCTCACCGACTTTGACCTGCTGCTGGTCATGGGCGGCCCCATGAGCGTGGGCGACGAGGACCAGTACCCCTGGCTGAAAACCGAGAAGGAATTTTTGAAGGCGGCTATTGGCGCCGGCAAAACGGTGGTAGGTATTTGCCTGGGCGCGCAACTGATTGCCTCGGCGCTGGGCGAAAACGTGTTCGGAAATAAACACGCAGAAATTGGTTGGTTCCCGGTTTACAAGACCCATGACGGAAAGACCGAAAAAATACTTTCGGCAATGGCCGACGGGCTACCCGTTTTTCACTGGCATGGCGATACCTTTGGCTTGCCCCCGGGTGCTAAACATTTGCTTTACTCCGAAGCCTGCACAAACCAGGCTTACCTAGTTGGCAACAAGGTGCTGGCCCTGCAATGCCACCTGGAGGCAACCCCCGAAAGCCTTGAGGCCATGCTGGCACATGCCGGCAGCGACCTGACCCCCGGCCCCCATGTGCAGGATGCGGCCACCATACGCGCCAACAAGCACCGCACCGATGCCACTAACCGGCTCCTGTTTGGCATGATGGATTTGCTGGGCTAGCCCGCCCCCCCTTGCCTGCCCCCGGTTTTAGGGGTAGTTGGTGTACGGGCGGGGTACATTCAGCCTAAAATTGTGTTTTTGCAATAACTTTTGCGTGCCGTAATTTTCGGCAGCAGGAAATGAGTACGAACGGAGCCTCCGGAATTTTCGACGGCATAAAACGAAAGGAAACGAAAGCTCCGAAATTTTCGGAAGCATGAAATGGGTACGAACGGAGTCTCCGAAATTTTCGGAAGCATGAAACGAAAGCATTCGAAGCCTTCGAAAATTTCGACGAAAGTAAACCAAAGCAAACGAAAGCTCCGAAAAATTCGACAGCATGAAACCGACACAAATGGAGCCTTCGAAATTTTCGGCGGCATGAAACAAAAGGAAACGAAAGCTCCGAAATTTTCGACAGCATGAAATGGGTACGAACGGAGCCTTCGAAATTTCCGGAAGCATAAAATTAATGAACACGGAGCCTCCGAAATTTTCGGAAGTATGAATTTGATGCAAACGGGGCCTTTGCCAATTTTCGGCGGCATAAAAACAGCCCGATTGGTAGCTCCGAAATTGACGGAGCTACCAATCGGGCTGTTTTCGGCTTAAACCCGTTGCCGGGTTATTTCAACGACACTTCAACCTTAAATTCGGGGCGGCGTATTTGTTCGGGCAGGTTTTGCAGGTCGGCAACACTTACCTGTACATTATCGGCGGGTATGCCTTTTTGGGCAAAGTAGTCCACAATCATTTGGTTGCGGCGTGCCAGCAAATCGCCGAAAGCCTGGTTGAGCTGGCTTGCCGGTATAATGCGCAAACTGGCGGCCTGCACGCTCATGGTATCGGCTGCCGGGTACAAGCTGGCCAGGTATTTTTTGTAGCCATTGTCGTCGTTATCGGGCAACAGGGTGGTTTGGCTTGCTGCCAGGTAGTTTTGTTTGGTTAGTTGGGTG
>JBKEAN010000035.1:0-13565 GCA_047972415.1 Mangrovibacterium sp. | reverse complement strand
TTTTTGAACATCGAAAACAAGGTGCGCAAGCCGTACACCAAGTGTTTGAAAGAGCTCATGCTGGGTTTCTCGTTCTGGCGGATATGAAAGAGGTACTCCTCCATTTGGTCAATCGACAGTTCCAGGGGTGAACACCCAAAATGCAGCACCATCTTGGAAATTTGCATCAGGTAATTGCGCGTACACGATTCGGATTTACCGGCAATGGTGTACTTGCGAAGGAACTTTTCGCTGATGGTTTGAAACTCGGGAACAGCCTCACAGGCCTGCTCCAGGTAGGATTTTCTGCTCATACTAATTTGTTTTACAATTTATAAGCAGCAAAATCAGAACATACCACCAATTATTCCTACTTTAGGTGATAAATAAGCTCCCGCAATGCGGGTTTAGTTCAACAAAGAGCTAAATCTTGAAAGGTCAAGCGAAATTGGACATCCTATAAATCTAAAAAAGTACAGGGGTAGACAAATCATACCCCTGTGCAGACAAATTGACCAAGTGATCCCCACGGGACTCGAACCCATATCGTCAGAACCGGAATCTGAAATTCTATCCATTGAACTAGGGGACCAAAAGCGCTGCAAAAATAACAAAACATTCGTTCTTGCAAGCGAAAACCAAAAAAACTTCGTCTATTGGTAATGAGTTGCTTTTTGTTAATAATTCGTGTATCCGATTGAGAGTTTGCCTGCCCAAATCGTTTATTTTTGCTTCATTGCGAAAACTACGATATGAGTGAAATAAATATTGAAGAGGGTATTAAGTTCTTCGGACAAGTGATACACAAATACGTGAAAGCTGCTGATTTTGCTGTCGCGGAGAACTTACACATGAAGAAGGAGCATTCGGAACGGGTATCGGCCAGGTGCAAACAGCTTGCTGCAGCGATAAACTTGGAACCGGATGAACAAGATTTTGCGGGCTTGACCGGCCTATTGCACGATGTGGGCCGTTTCGCTCAATTTGAGAAATATAAAAGTTTCGACGATTCGCAAACCGAAGATCATGCCGCTTTAAGTGTCAGCATGATTCAGGAAGCAGATTTCTTTAAGGCGATGAATGAATACGACCAGCAGGTATTGCTGCAATCTGTTGGTAATCACAATAAATTGACGTTTACGGCAAACGATAAGAAAACGGCATTGATGGGACAAATTCTTCGCGATGCCGATAAACTTGATAATTGGGAACTAGCGGTATCGCTGTTAAAACGCGACGGAAGTTTCGGTTTAACCGGCGTTCATTATAATTTGCCCAAAATACCTGGTGTAACTGATGCTGTAATTAAGTCGCTTGCCGCCGGAAAATGTGTCAACAAGAAAGACCTACACTCCCTGACCGATTTTAAACTTTTTTTGATGTCTATGGTTTATGATCTCAATTTCAAAGCCAGCTTCGCCGTGGTAAGCGACAAGCAACTTATCCGGAAGTTGTACGATTCGCTGAGCAAACGCGACGATATTATTGATGCCTACCGTGTGATGCGCCTATTTGTTGAAAATAAGCTGACCGGAAAGGAGAGAGCTTGATTTTGTTGAAAAATAGATGTTTAGTTATTGAGCATGAGTAATCGCTTGGTATGTATTTGTAACATGGTTTCGGAGCAGGAAATCATTAATGAGCTGAAAAAGGGAGCACTGGATGTGTCGGATATTCAATATGCCACACGGGCCGGGACCAGTTGCGGAAAATGCCTGATGACGATCGATCAAATTGTGGAAGAGTATCAGTTGGCAAAAGCCGGCGATACCCAGGGAAAACTGAATTTTTAGGGTAACAGGCGAGTATCCACATTCTTGAAAAGGCAATTATTTTATTGAAAAGTTTTGTACCTGTACCCCAAAATACACAATCAGAATTCCTAATAATCATTAGTTTTGGCTGTCCTTTTTAACCACGAATAGGAGCTTGCAAAAAAACCATCAGTATAAAAGGCGAAGCGTCAAACAATTCGAAACGGTTTTTATGCAAGGCTGAAAAAACTACTCAGAAAGAAGAAGTGTATGCCAGTAACAAAGCCATCGCCAAAATCGGGAAGCAAATCAAAATCCAAATCGACAAAAAGAAAAAAGTCAGGTAAAAAGATGTCGCCGGGACGTCGGTTCCTCGTGTTTTTTCTGAAACTTGGTGGTATCGGGCTGATACTTTTTGCCCTGTTTTTCATGGCGGTCTATCTCGGTTTTTTAGGCTATGTACCCAGTACGGCACAGTTGCACGAAATAAAAAATCCGTCGGCATCGGAAGTCTATTCGGCCGAGGGAAAACTGTTGGGGCGCTATTATGTCGAAAATAGGAGTAATGTGCAGTACGAAGAAATTTCGCCCAACGTAATCAATGCATTAGTGGCTACCGAGGACAGCCGTTTTTACGAGCACCGCGGGGTCGACGAGATTGCGCTCATGCGGGTGTTTTTCAAGTCGGTGTTGTTGCAGGACCACAGCTCGGGTGGAGGAAGCACATTGAGCCAGCAAATTGCAAAAAACCTGTTTCCGAGGAACAATCTCGGGGCATTTTCGATGCCGGTAAATAAGCTGCGCGAGTCAATTATTGCGTACCGACTGGAGCGGATTTATACCAAAGAAGAAATCCTGACACTCTACCTGAATACCGTTCCGTTTAGCGAAAATATTTTTGGGATTGAAGTGGCTGCCGAACGCTTCTTTAGTAAAAGCCCTCAAAACCTGACGGTTGACGAGGCTGCGGTGTTAGTTGGGCTGTTAAAAGCGAATAATGCATTT
Source organism: Mangrovibacterium sp. (assembly GCA_047972415.1). GTDB lineage: Bacteria > Bacteroidota > Bacteroidia > Bacteroidales > Prolixibacteraceae > Mangrovibacterium. The sequence continues at coordinate 10,827 of JBKEAN010000035.1, read as the reverse complement.
AATCCGCGCCTGAACCCCGAACGTTCCAGAGAACGCCGCAATGTGGTGATTGGGCAAATGGTAAAAAATAATTTTCTGACCGAAGCGCAGGGTAAAGTTTTTCAGGGTAAACCGCTGAATTTAAATTATACACGCATCTCATACAACGAAGGGCCAGCACCTTATTTCCTTGAAATGCTTAAACCGGAACTGCTCGAATGGTGCCGGAACAATACCAAAGAAAACGGCGAACCCTTCAACCTGTACACCGATGGTTTAAAAGTAAAAACCACTGTAAATTTCGATTTTCAGCGCTATGCCGAACAAGCGGTAAAAGAATATATGGCCAACTTACAAACCGTTTTCGACGAACACTGGAAGGGCAAGGAGCCTTGGGGTACAAAAGAATCGGTGGTGCAACGTGCTGTTTATCAATCCGAACGATACCGAAAGTTAAAGGCAGCCGGGAAATCCGAAGCCGAAATCATGTCCGAGTTTGGCAAAAAACGCGATATGGTTTTGTTTGGCTGGGGCGGCGACAAGCAAACGAACTGTACACCACTCGACTCGGTGAAACACTACCTGCGCCTGTTGAATGCTGGTTTTCTTAGTGTTGAGCCCTCAACCGGCGAAGTGAAGGCATGGGTGGGAGGCATTGATTTTCGGTACCTGAAATACGACCACGTAAATGCTGCCCGCCAGGTTGGCTCAACGTTTAAACCGTTTGTTTATTTATCGGCCCTTCAGCATGGGTTAAAAGCAGATGATTATTTTGCCAACGAACGTAAAGTTTACAGCGATTATCAGGACTGGTCGCCCCAGAACTCGCATGGCGACTACACTGGCTATTATTCCATGCAGGGAGCTTTGTCCGAATCGGTAAATACGGTAGCTGTTGAAGTGCTGATGCAAACCGGCATTGGCGAAGTGATTGAAACCGCCCGCGAACTGGGTATTACATCCGATCTCCCCGAATTTCCCTCGCTGGCATTGGGGGTTTCGTCTATTAGTTTGAAGGAAATGGTTTCGGCTTATGCCACCATCCTGAACGATGGTGTTTATATTGCCCCGCATTATTTAGTTGAAATTGAAGATATTCAAGGGGAAGTGCTTGCCCGCTTCGAAAAACCCCGGGCGGTACAAACCTCGCTCGACCCGCAGAATTGCCGTGCCATTGTTCGTATGCTCGAGTCGGTTATCGATAGCGGAACCGGGGCATCTATCCGCAATGTGTATCAGGTAGGCGGCCACTTTGCCGGAAAAACTGGAACTACCCAGGACCAAACCGATGGTTGGTTTATTGGGTTTAACCCGCGCCAGGTAAGTGGTTGCTGGGTTGGCGCCGATGATCCGGCAGTTCGGTTCCGGACTATCAAATACGGACAGGGGGCTTACATGGCATTGCCAATTGTGGGCAAATTTTACGGTAAAATGTATCAAAACCCCAAATACAGCAAATGGCAATCGGTTTCGTTCCGCGAACCAACGCCCGAGCTGTTGGCGCAGCTTTCGGCTTCGCCTTATCTCGATGCTCCTCCTCCCGAATCAATTGGCGACCTAATTGGGACAATCTTTAAAAAACGCGATCGGGAAGAGGCTCAACCCACAGAAAAACAGCGCCGAGAGCAGCCCGGAAAGAAAAAAGTATGGGAATCGATTAAAGATATTTTTAAGAAGAAAAAGTAGGTTTTTGTTATTCATCAAACCTGAGCGAACTTTGCTGCCGGCGTGGTCTTGGAACAAGGCAGGTAACTTGCAGGCTGAAATGGATTTGGTTTTTAGAACTCCGATTGAAGCGTGAACAATAGGTTACCTTTTGCCCAAACTGATCCGTTTGATGGATTGCTTTTAGTTACTTTGCTGTGTGGTTGAATAAACGAACAGGACATGCTGTTTTCTGCCGGACAGGAAAGGCTCCAATCAGGTGCCGGCTTATGTGTCAGAAATGTAAATCGCAATAACAGAAGTTGATTTATGATAGATTTTCAAAACAAAGTGCTCCTTCTTTTTAACCGGATTTCCGAGTCGAGAAGGGTTTACTGGTTAAGTTTGTTGATTGGAATTGTTTGCGGGCTTGCCGCACTTACCCTGAAACACATGATTCACCTGATTGGTGATTTTTGGGTGTCGAACCTGGAACGTTCGTCGGTTAACTACCTTTATTTAGCTTCGCCGCTGATCGGGATAACAATTACCGTGCTGATAGTGAAGTTTTTAATTAAAGACGATCTGAGCCATGGCGTATCAAAAGTACTGGGGGCTATCAGTCTGAATAAAGGGATTTTAAAGCGCCACAATACTTTTTCGAGTATGATTACCAGTAGTTTCACCATTGGGTTTGGCGGCTCAGTGGGAGCTGAAGCCCCGGTTGTTTTAACCGGCTCGGCTATCGGTTCAAACCTGGCCCGTTTTTTCAACCTGAACCACGCCCAAACCATGCTGATGCTCGGGTGTGGTGCAACTGGTGCTGTTGCCGGCATTTTTAAAGCTCCGCTGGCCGGTATTGTATTTACGCTCGAGGTGTTGATGCTTGATTTGACGATGGCCTCGTTGATCCCTTTGCTGATTTCAGGAATTACAGCCGCTGTTTTAGCTTATTACTTTATGGGCAATGCAGCCCTGTTTAATTTCGAGTTGGTTAATTCGTTCGATACGGTAAACGTTCCGTTTTACTTGTTTTTGGGTGTTTTTTCCGGGTTTATTTCGCTGTACTTTACCCGCATGACAATGTATATCGAACGCCGGTTCAGACGAATAAGGAAGACGGTTTATAAAATCGTAATTGGTAGTGCCATTCTTGGTTTGTGCATTTTTATTTTTCCACCACTTTGGGGCGAAGGTTATGATAGCATCAATAAAATATTTAACGGCCTGGGCCCCGATTTGCTTGATAGCTCACTGTTTTTTAACCTGAAGGATTCGCCGTGGTTTATCGTCATCTTTTTGCTGATACTGGTTTTTGTAAAAGTAATAGCCATGACTGCTACAACGGCCAGCGGTGGCGTTGGCGGTATTTTTGCCCCCACATTGTTTGTTGGTGCCATTACCGGCTATTTGGTTGCTAGTTTTTTCAACCTGTCGTTGGGGTTGAACCTGCCAATTGACAACTTTGCGCTGGCGGGTATGGGAGCGATGATGGCTGGTGTAATGCACGCTCCTTTGCTTGGAATCTTCCTCACGGCCGAAATTACCGGTGGCTACCAGTTGTTTTTTCCCTTGATTATTGCGGCAATTGCATCGTACGTTACCATTATGGGGTTCGAACCCTATTCGATTTATACCAAAGCACTGGCCCGAAAAGGCGAACTTGTTACCCACCACAAGGACAAGGCGGTGCTGCATTTTATGGCTGTAAAAGAACTGATTGAGACCGACTTCGCCATTGTTCCACCCGATGCGACTTTGGGCGATTTAACGAAAATTATTGCCAAATCGAAACGGAACCTGTTCCCTGTGGTGGATGCAGAAGGGGTAATGCGCGGGATGGTGAAAATGGACGATATTCGCGAAATTATTTTTAACCACGAGCTTTACGACAAGGTCTATGTAAAAGATTTGATGTACATGCCCGAGCATTATATTTCGCCGCGCGATACCATGCTTAAAGTTGCTGAAAAATTTGAAAGCTCCGGCCGTTTTAATTTGGCGGTGTTGGACAATGGCAAATACCTGGGATTTATTTCGCGCGCCAAGGTGTTTTCAAATTATCGTAATTTTGTACGAACCCTGTCTCACGATTAACGTTCAAATCAGAAAAAATTGCATAGCCCCGTTCAGGGGCTTTTTTTATGGTTGCTGGTTTTCTTTGCCTATCAATGCGACTATTACTTTAAACGCTTCAAAAAAACAAGGTAAATACCAATAAACAGGATGGTAAAAATGGCATTGGTACTCGAAAACGCGTTTTTACCAAGGTAAATAAGCGGTAAAACGAGTAGCGTAATCTGGGCTGCCAGGTAAATGTAAAAGCCAGACTTACGGTTGTGCCACAATTTAATGATCCCGGAAAGCGAAACAAAATGAACCAGTGCAAAAGTCAGTACATACCAGCGCCCCAATAGGCCCGGCGTTTCAATATTGGTCAGCTTTTGGATGGTTGGCAGCATGTTCGAATAAAAAATAGCTGTAAAAAGAAATGCAAGGCAGGCAATACTGCTGCCAATTGTGCTTAATGTTAATACTGAACTGAAAAGCAAAGGACGGCTGGGTGTACTCATAACGGAATTGAAGTTTTTGCTAAACTCATAAAAAATAAAGAAACCTCCAAATACCTCCGGAGCTTTCTAAAAAAAACACATTTTTCAAAATAGATGTGTTTTCAGTAATGTTGTACATCACTTGCTGACGTGGTAAATAGTTTGTAACCATACTTTTTGGGCTTTATAAAAGAATGGTAAAGGTTAATAAAAACGGATGATTGTTGATTTCTATTATTTTCTGTAACAAGCAAAACGACTATCTTTAACGCCTTAACAAAAACTCGGTTTCAATCCGGTTTATTGAAACGCTTTTGTTTTATCCCGAATTTAAAATTTCAACATATACCAAATGAAAAGAGATCAATTAGTATTTGACATTATCGAAAAAGAACGCCAGCGTCAGCTTAGCGGTATCGAATTGATTGCTTCAGAAAACTTTGTCAGCGACCAGGTGATGGAAGCAATGGGTTCTGTCATGACCAATAAATACGCTGAAGGCTACCCGGGCAAACGTTACTACGGTGGTTGCCAGGTGGTGGATTTGACCGAGCAATTGGCCATTGACCGTTTGAAAGAACTTTTCGGTGCCGAATATGCCAACGTGCAACCGCACTCGGGCGCCCAGGCCAATGCTGCCGTACTGAGCGTGATTCTGAATCCGGGCGACAAATTCCTTGGACTTGACCTGGCCCACGGTGGTCACTTGTCTCACGGTTCGCCTGTAAACTCTTCAGGTATATTGTACCAGCCCATTGCTTACCACGTGAAAGAAGATACCGGATTGGTTGACTACGACGAAATGGAAGCTTTGGCAAAAGAACACAAACCGAAACTGATTATCGGTGGTGCATCGGCTTACTCACGCGAGTGGGACTATGCCCGCATGCGCAAGATTGCCGACGAAGTTGGCGCCATGCTGATGATTGACATGGCTCACCCGGCTGGTTTAATTGCTGCCGGTTTGCTGGAAAACCCGGTTAAACATGCGCACGTTGTTACGTCAACAACCCATAAAACTTTGCGTGGACCACGCGGTGGTATCATCCTGTTAGGGAAAGATTTTGAAAACCCGTTCGGTTTCAAAACTCCGAAAGGCGAAACAAAGATGATGTCGGCCGTATTGGACTTTGCCGTATTCCCCGGACAACAAGGTGGACCGCTGGAGCACGTGATTGCTTCGAAAGCTATTTCGTTTGGTGAAGCTTTGGATCCTTCGTACAAAGTGTACCAGGCCCAGGTGAAAAAGAATGCTGCTGTGATGGCTGAAGCGTTCATCGCCAAAGGTTATAAAGTGATTTCGGGTGGTACCGACAACCACAGCATGTTGATTGACCTGCGTACCAAATTCCCCGATTTGACTGGTAAAGCTGCTGAGAACGCCTTGGTTCTGGCTGATATTACCATCAACAAAAACATGGTTCCGTTCGACAGCCGTTCACCGTTCACCACATCAGGTTTGCGCGTGGGTACTCCGGCTATCACCACCCGTGGTTTGAAAGAAGACGCGATGCCGGTTATCGTTGATTTGATTGACGAAGTGCTGAGCGCTCCGGACAATGCCGATGTTATTGCATCGGTTCACAAACGTGTTAACGCCATGATGAAAGACTTGCCGCTGTTTGCCTGGTAATTGCTTTCGGATTGAAAAATAATGACAGAAACGCTGCCCAAACGGGTGGCGTTTTTTATTGTTGCCTGCCGAAGGACAGATTTTTAGTTCTGCTATTGAAAAGAGATTCTTCGCTTCGCTCAGAATGACAGGATTCTGTGATTTTGGGGATATGAAGCAGTCTGGAAAGTCCGCTAATTTTTTCATCCATTGATTTTAAATTCAAATCATTTCGAACGAAGTGCGAAATCTTCTGAATTTTACTGAAAATTGTAATTCGAAAGGAGAAAACTAACGTTCGGAGGGAGAAAATTTGAAAAAAAAGAGATAGAATTACCTTTCGAAAATTGTTAATTTCAATTCAAAAGCAAAAAATTAACCAGGTAAAGTATAAAATTGAAATAGGAAAGTAGAATTATTGAATTCAGAAATAGAAAATTAACGAAGAGAAGTATAAAATTGTTATTCAGAAGTAGTAACTTGATGCAGGAAGCGGGATTATTCATTTAAAAACACAATAAGATGCTCGTATTTAATTTTAGCAGGGTGTTGAAGATTCGGGGAATTGACAAGAGTTTCAATTATTTTACCAAGCACGGCTTTTCAGCCAATTTTGCTTGCCGGATAAAGAATAATCAAGGCCGTGAAATCAATCTGAAGCATTTGGAAAGCCTTTGTTTACTGCTTCGTTGCACGCCCAACGATCTGTTGGAGTGGCGGCCTGATGCCACAATGGCCGATGCCGGTGAGCATCCGCTTAAAGCGCTGATCCGGAAGAATGAGATGCAGAAGCTCAATGCGTTGCTGGCTATTTTGCCCTTGGATAAGCTGGAACAGGTTGATGCCTATATCCGGAACGAGATTCAGAATACCTAAAAACAGTGGCCGGAACGATTGGTGGAATTTCTACCTGAATTTCGATGGCGACACACCGTATTCTTCGCTGAAGCTTTTCCGGAAATGTGAAAGGCTTAAAAATCCAATGTCGGTACTAATCTCGCTGATTGATTTGTTGCCCTCGCGAATGAGTTGAACGGCCTTTTTTAGCCGGTATTTCCGGATGAACTCGCCGGGGCCTTCCTCCTGGATTTTCTTCAGCTTTCGGTAAAAACTCACACGGCTCATCCCCAACAGCTCGGCCAGTACATCGGCGTTGAATTCGGGGTTGGTGTAGTTTTGTTCGGTCAAGAAGTGGAGCTTCTCCATGAAATGCCGCTCTTCCGGGTTGAGCTTATTTTTATCGGCACTGCCCAAACTGTCGAGTGAATTCCGAATGTCAGCTCGTTTTTTTAGCAGGTTTTGAACGCGCGAAAGCAACAAACCCGGGTGAAAGGGCTTTTCGATATAGTCGTCAACCTGGTTTCGGAAACTCTCAATTTTACTGGTTTCATCCACCTTTGCACTCAGTACAATAATTTGCAGCAAGCTGGTTTCAGCCTTCTGTTTCAGTGTTTTTACCAGGCTCAATCCGTCCATGGCGGGCATCATCAGGTCGGTGATGACGAGGTCGGGAAGCTGGTTGCCGATTTTTTGCAAAGCTTCTTTTCCGTTGGCTGCGGTTTCAATCCGGTAATATTTTCCGAGATACGATACCAGGTAATCCATCAGTTCCAGGTTGTCTTCAACCAGCAGAATGGTTTCGTTGGAAGGGGTTGAAGGGTGAACAATGGCTGTTTCGGGCTCGGGTTCGTGCGAAATTGGCTGAAAGCTGCTTTTACTGATTTCGTCGGGGTTGAAATGACTTTTACCGGTTTTGAATTGAACTGTAAAGCAGCTGCCTGAGTTTTCACGGCTGCTAAAACCGATTGTTCCGTGTTGCAGTCCCACCAGCGCTTTTACCAGTGCGAGGCCCATGCCGTGCCCTTCGGTTGACCCGCTGACTTGCTCACTCCGGTAAAAACGACGAAATATTTTTGATTGTTCCTTTTCGGGGATTCCGCAACCGGTATCGCTCACTTTGACCTGTATTTTGCTTTCGGATGCTTCGAGTTCGATCAACACGGAGCCGTCTTTTGGGGTGTATTTTATCGCGTTCGATAGCAGGTTGTAAAAGATTTTGTCGGTTTTGTCTGCATCGAGCCAGGCGGGTAGCTTTTCAGCATCAGAAACCAACCGGATGCCGATGTTTTTCCGGGCAGCCAGCTCGCGGAACGAATCGGCAATTTCGTTTACAAACCGGACCAGTTCAATTTGTCGTACTTCGAGTTTTAGTTCACCCTGGTCGTACTTCTGCAAATCGATAAACTGGTTCACAAGCCGGAACAGGCGTTCGGAGCTGCGTTTGATATTTTTCAGCAGGTACTGACTGACGCCCTGTTCTTTCAGCGACTCAATATTTCCCATGATGATGGTGAGCGGTGTGCGGAATTCGTGCGACACATTGGTGTAAAACTGCAATTTTGCCTGGTCGGCCTCGTGCAGTTGCCTGCTCAGTTCCACCATCTGTTCCTTTTGCGCGATAAGCTTGTTCTTTTGTTGTTCAATACTGAAAGTTTGCTCCTGAATACGCGTTTCGAGCTGCAAATTCCATTTTTTGATGGTGTAAAGCCGGATCCTGAAAATGGCCAGCACAAAGGCAATCACAAGGAGCAACAGCAGCGACTGAAACCAGAACGTCCGGTAAAATGGCGGTACAATGGTGATTTGGAGTTGGGCCGGGCGGCTCCAGTTTTGTCCGCCGTTATTGGCTTCAACTTCAAAAACATAATTTCCGGGCGGAAGGTTGGCAAATACCGCCCGGTCTTCGTTTTTCGAAGCTAAAATCCACTCCGGAGAGAGCCCCCGCAGGCGGTAGCGGAAACTTGTCAGGTCGGGAAAACGGAATGGAAAAGCATCGAAGGCAATGGAAAACGAGTTGGTACTATAACTCATTCGGATAGCTTTCGTCAGTTGAATGGACTTTTCGAGAATACGTTCTTTATTGATCACCTGTCCGACTTCAAGCTTTTTGTTGTTCAAAAACAGGTTGTTGATAACCACTTTCGGCGCTTCGGGTTGATCTTCGATTTTTGCCGGGTCGAAACTGATGAACCCGTCATAGCCGCCAAAATATACCGTTCCGTCTTTATCCTGGAACGCGGCGTCGTCCATAAAAAGGTCTTCAGGCAGAAAGCTCTCGAGGTGATTGTCAGCCAAGCGTAGCCGGCTGATTCCCCGGTTTGTACTCATCCACAAGTAATTTTCGGACTTGGCAATGCTGTACACCAGGTTGTTCGAAAGGCCGTTTGCCTCGAAAAAAGCCTGGCTCACTTTTTCGGTTTTCAGGTCGAAGGCCATCAGCCCGTTATTGCTGCCTATCCAGATGGTCGGGCCGGCCAGGGCCAGCGAGTACAGTTTGTTGTCGGTAAGCCCGGCGTTTTCGTGTGTAAAATAAACAAGGCCGTGGCCCGGGCTCCACTTGGCCAGGCCAATGTTGTCGGCTATGAACCAATAATTTGAATTGTTATCGGTTACAATGCTTCGGATGGAGGCCGGGATATAGTTTTGGGGCATCGGCAGTTGCTGCAAGGTTTTTTTTGCCAGGTCGATAATGCCGATACCTTCGGGATGGGTAACGGTCAGCATGCCGGGGGCAAACTCTTTCATCACGTAGCAGTTCGACTGCCAGTCCCAGGCATAATTCAGGCTCACCGATTCAATCTGGTCCGTGAGTTGATTGTAACAACACAGTCCGGAGGCAGTCCCAATCCACAGTTGACCCCGCGAATCTTCGAAAAGGCAGCGGATGGACTGGAGCGGGCGTCTACGCTTATCGCGCCCAACAATTTCACTGTACAACTTCTGCTGGTTATCTGCACCAATAGCGACCAGCCCCAACCGGTCGAAGCCAATCCAAAGCCGCCCGTCGGAACTTCGGTGAATAGAGCGCACCGGGTCAATCTCCTGGTCGGCTTTTGACAGCACCGAAATGAGGTGATGATGAAATTGGTTTTTGCCTCGCTGGAACAGGTTGACACCGTATTTCGAAGTCCCAATCCAGAGGTTGCCCAGTTTATCGAAGGCGAGTTGGTGAGCATCCTTCCCGTGAAACGAATCGTTATTGAAGGGGTCATAGCTGTGGCTGCTGACGTTTGAAACCCGGTCGCCGTCAAATTGCATGGACAGCAGGCCATTGTTGGTGCCCAGCCAGATTTCGTTTTGATAACCGGCAGCCGATAAAACCACATTTTGCCGGAGGAGACGTTCCAATTGTTCATTCTTTTTTAAGGCTTGTAGCCGCTGGCTTTTCAGGTTCAGCAAGTGCAACGAATCACCGTAAACAACACATAAGGAGTCGTTGAATACCGGTGAAACCTGCAGGATAGGACCTGTTGCCAGTTGTTTTCCCGAGGAAGGTTGGTTCGGATTGACGGCATAAATGCCCTGTTGCCCCCAGCAAAGAACTTGTTCAGGGCCGCCGTAAGTGAGGTGATCAAACTCCGATGGCGTTTCAATTTTTTCGGTGCTGCGGTTTTTCAGGTTGAAGCGGTAGCACGATTGCCGATCGGTAAACCAAAGCGTGGAATCGTCGAATGACAGCATGTTGGACAGGTTGAGAATGTTGGCAGGCCGGAAACAGCTGTCGGGAAAAGGAACTATTTTTTCGCGTTCAGCGTCATACAGGTTCAGTCCGCGGCCGCGGATGTGTATCCACATATTGCCTCCCGGGCAGGCCGAAAGTTGGTTGATAAAGTTTCCTTTTAACGAGTTTTCCTGTGCCGGAAACGAACGGAATAAATCGAAATTCCGACCGTCAAACCGGGTCACACCCTCCAATGTCCCAATCCAGATGTAGCCGGTTGAATCGACAACCAGGCTATAGATATTATTTTGAGATAATCCCTTTCTGGTGTCGAAATGGTCAAAGCGAACCTGTTGTCCGTTGGCATAAGTCGCCATCAGCAGGAGCAGCCAAAGCAGGTTCAACCCAATGAATAAGTTGGTTCGATAATGGTTTAGTCGGTGCATAGTGGATGCTTGTCGAGCAAAAATAGTGAATTGAAACAAATGCGCTCAAAATTGAAATAAAAACGCCCCGGGTCGGCAGAATTGCCCCTTAAA
>JBKEAN010000002.1:0-4975 GCA_047972415.1 Mangrovibacterium sp. | reverse complement strand
TACCGAGACCTATTGACGGCTTTCTGAAAACAGGTCTCGATATGGTCTCGTTTATTTTGCGATTTGCTGCATATTTTGATGTCTGCCGCAAAATAAAAAAGCGCCTAAATCATTTGATTTAAGCGCTTTTGAGTCTTTTTGAACTCTTTTTTGGTGACTCAGCTGGGATTCGAACCCAGGACCCCATCCTTAAAAGGGATGTGCTCTACCAGCTGAGCTACTGAGTCATCCTTGGTATGTGTTGCCCTTTTGTTTAAAGGCGTTGCAAAAGTAGATTTTTTATTTATTCGTGCAAAAGAATGAACTATCTTTTTTTTTCTCTTTTTAATCGATGGGGTTTTACACACAGATAATGAGAAATATAGACTGAAATATTTTTTCATTATCGCTTTTTTGTTACCCCAAAATAAGTATTTAACCTTATAAAGCCCTAGGTAAATAAGCCTACATTTGAAGCAAAATCAACTTCCAATGGCATTTGAAGGCTATTTTGTATTAGGGGTCATCGTTATCATGATTGTCGCACTTATTTACGACTTGATGCGTCCCGGCTTATTATTGTTCTCAGCATTAATTGTTTTAATGGCTACCGGTGTGGTAAACGCCGACGAAAGTCTGGCCGGTTTTTCGAACAAAGGGATGCTGACGGTTGCTGTCCTGTTTCTGGTTAGCGAAGGTGTGCGCCAAACCGGGGCATTAAATATACTGGCGCGGGCATTTCTTCCCAAACGCCGCGGCAAATTGCCTTTTACAATGATTAAAGTGTTGGCTCCGGTGTCGTTCATTTCTGCTTTTTTAAACAATACACCAGTTGTTATCATTTTTGCACCCATGATAAAGGCTTGGGCCGAACGGCTCAACATGTCGCCTCAAAAGTTTCTGATCCCCCTCTCCTACGCGACAATTCTCGGTGGTATCTGTACGCTCATCGGCACATCTACCAACCTGGTTGTTCATGGTTTAATGCTCGAAAACGGGTTTAAAGGACTGAATATGTTTGAAATCGGGAAAGTGGGCGTTTGGATTGCCCTGGCCGGTTTCATCTATCTGGCAACGGTTGGGCACAAACTGTTGCCCGGCGAAAAAAACAAGCTTCGCCGCAACCGGAACGATTACAAAGAATATTTTCTGGACGCAACCCTGTCGGACAACAGCTCGCTGATTGGCGAAGAAATCTCGAACGGGCGTACCCATGTGATGAAAAACGTGATTTTTCATTCGATTGAGCGGAATAATGAACTGATTGACACCCGAAAAGGAAAGTTTATACTCGAAGCGGCCGACAAGCTGGTGATTGCCGTAAAATCGGATGCACTTATTCCGCAGACAACCAATAAAAACCTGGAACTGAAAGCCATGAAAGGTTTTGGGAAGTTTTACAAGAGCACCGATATTAAGCAAATCGAAGTTGTTATTGCACCACGTTTTCCCGGGATAAACCTCACCATTGACGAGTTTGACTTTTTGAACCACTACCAGGCCGAAGTTCTTGCCGTTTACCGAAATGGTGAAACAATAAACACCAACGTGGGCTCGGTACGCATGAAGGACGGCGACAGCCTGGTACTGCTAACCAACGAAAACTTCATTAAAAACTGGGGCGAGTCGAAGATTTTTTACCTTACCTCGTTTATCGGCGAAATTCCGCCGCCGCGCTACAAGGGGCAACGCCTGATTGCCATGTTGCTCGTGCTGCTAATGATTGTTGGCGCTACCGTTGGCCAGTTTTTACCCGATATAAAAGGAGCAAAGCCCGATATGTTCTATTTTGCAGCCATTGTGGCCTGCGTCATGGCCTGGGTTAACATTGTGCCAAACCGAAAGTACACCAAGTTTATTTCGTGGGACGTGCTCATTACCATTGCCTGTGCTTTCGGCATTAGCAAAGCGCTTCAAAACTCGGGCGCTGCCGATGCGATTGCGCATACCGCCATCAACTTTTCTAAATCGTGGGGTGCCTTAGGCGTTCTCATTTGCCTCTTCTTAATCACTTCAATTTTTACCGAAGTAATTACAAACAATGCTGCGGCTGCGCTGGTATTCCCCATTGCAATGGCAGCGGCCGAGCAACTTCAGGTCAACCCGAAACCTTTTTTTATTACCATTTGTGTTGCAGCCTCGGCAAGCTTTTCAACCCCCATTGGCTACCAAACCAACTTGCTGGTACAGGGCCTCGGCAATTACAAATTTAGCGATTATACCAAAGTGGGCCTCCCGATGAACCTGATTGCATTTCTAGTTTCAATCACACTAATTCCACTCATTTGGCCTTTTTAGCCCAGGTTGACCTGAAATGCCCTTCAACCAAAAACATGGTTGAAACCAACTGACGGTTAAGTCTGCTATTGAATTTGGAAATACGAACTAATACGCATCGCTTCGATAACAAAAACGACTATTTTTGCGCGGATCGATTTTCTTAAGCTCAATTACAGCTAAGATATTTCAAACAATACCCTATGAAAAAGTACAATTTGTCGCATTTACGGGAGCTCGAAGCAGAGGCTATCCACATTATCAGGGAAGTGGCTGCCGAATTTGAAAACCCGGTGATGCTCTACTCCATTGGTAAGGACTCGTCGGTAATGGTGCGCTTGGCCGAGAAGGCCTTTTATCCCGGGAAAGTCCCCTTCCCCTTAATGCACATCGACTCGAAATGGAAGTTTAAAGAAATGATTGAATTCCGCGATAACTACGCCAAAGAAAACGGCTGGGATTTAATCGTTCACTACAACAAGCAAGGCTACGAAGCCGGCATAGGCCCCTTTACCCACGGCAGCAAGGTGCATACCGACGTGATGAAAACTCAGGCACTGCTCGAAGGGTTGAACAAGTACAAGTTTGACGCAGCTTTTGGTGGCGCCCGCCGCGACGAAGAGAAATCGCGTGCCAAAGAACGTATTTTCTCCTTCCGCGACCGCTTTCACCAGTGGGACCCTAAAAACCAACGCCCCGAGTTGTGGGACATTTACAATGCCCGCGTTCATAAAGGCGAATCCATCCGGGTATTCCCCATCTCGAACTGGACGGAGCTTGACATCTGGCAATACATTAGGCTGGAGAATATCCCCATTGTACCGTTGTACTACGCCAAAGAGCGCCCTGTTGTAAATGTTGATGGAAACCTGATTATGGTTGACGACGAACGTATGCCCAAAGAACTGGCTGCTAAAGCCGAAATGAAGAACGTACGCTTCCGCACCCTGGGTTGTTATCCGCTTACCGGCGCCATTAGCTCCGAAGCCGATACCATTGAAAAGATTGTAGAGGAGATGATGACTGTTACCGTGTCGGAACGAACAACCCGCGTTATCGACTTCGACCAGGAAGGAAGTATGGAACAAAAGAAACGGGAAGGCTACTTCTAGTTCCTCGTTTCTGGCTGCTGGTTTCCAGTTGCCGGTAACAGGTACTGCAAGTGCTTCCAATTTAAAAATTGTCCAATGAGTGGCTACCGAGAACTCGAAATCTATAAATTGGCGTTTGAACTTTCAATTCAAATACACAAGCTTAGCCTTGCGCTTCCAAGATTTGAGTTGTATGAACAAGGCAGTCAAATTAGACGCTCCTCCAAAAGCGTTAAAGATCAAATAGTCGAAGGATATGGACGAAGAAGGTATAAGGCCGGTTTTATCAAGTTTCTGATCTATGCTCAGGCTTCTAATGACGAATGTATTAGCCAAATCGAAACGATAAACGCGCTATATCCGGAGCACAGCGAATGGAAAAACGTTCTTTCTGAATGTGACAAATTAGGTAAAAAGATAAATAAGTTTATTCAGTACGTTGAAACCAGCTGGAATGTTGGTTAACGGGTAACTGGAAACTGGAAACCAGCATCAAGTAACAAGAAACAAGATGACAAAGACAACTTTAAATATACAAGACTTCCTGAACCAGGACGAGAAAAAAGACTTGCTTCGTTTATTAACAGCCGGTTCGGTTGACGACGGGAAGTCGACCCTGATCGGACGTTTAATGTTCGACAGCAAAATGATATACGAAGACCAACTGGCCGCACTTGAACGCGACAGCAAACGCATAGGACATGCCGGCGAGGACATTGACTACGCCCTGCTGCTTGATGGGCTGAAAGCCGAACGCGAGCAAGGTATCACCATCGATGTGGCCTACCGTTATTTCTCCACCAACAAACGTAAGTTTATTATTGCCGATACGCCCGGGCACGAGCAGTACACCCGTAACATGGTAACAGGTGCATCAACTGCTAACCTGGCCATCATCCTTATCGATGCTACCAAGGGAGTAATTACCCAAACCCGCCGCCACACCTTCCTGGTGTCGCTGTTGGGCATTAAACACGTGGTACTTGCAGTAAACAAAATGGACCTGGTTAACTTTGACCAGCACGTGTTTGACCAGATTTGTGACGACTACAGAAACTTTGTTGCACAGCTGGATATACCCGACATTAACTTCATCCCCATCTCTGCACTCAAAGGCGATAATGTGGTTGAAGCCTCGGCACACATGCCTTGGTACAAAGGAAAATGTATGCTCGACTTCCTCGAAACCGTACATATAAGCTCGGACCGAAACTTTGACGACATGCGCTTCCCCGTTCAATATGTGCTGAAGCCCAACAATAACTTCCGGGGCTTTTCGGCGCGTGTGGCATCGGGTGTTATACGTAAGGGCGAAACCGTAATGGTGCTTCCCTCGCGCAAAACTTCAAACGTAAAAAGCATCGTCACCTTCGACGGGGAGCTGGACGAAGCGTTTCCCCCGCAATCGGTAACCGTTACGTTGGACGACGAGATAGACATCTCGCGGGGCGATATGCTTGTTTACCCCGACAACTTACCCCGTGTTGACCGCCACTTCGAGTCGATGTTGGTGTGGATGGACGAAAAGCCTATGGACCCAACCACGCACTTCTTTATAAAACATGCGAATAATAACACCAAGGTACGCATCGATAAGATACAGTATAAAGTTGATGTGAACACCATGC
>JBKEAN010000034.1:0-16247 GCA_047972415.1 Mangrovibacterium sp. | reverse complement strand
TGAATCGGGGCTGAATTGTGGCGGGCACGCCTTTGCTACACAGGGATACCTGATTGGGCCCATTCTGGAAGAGTTCGGCGCAAAACGGAAAGAGCTGGAAGCGTCCGTTTTTGAAGTGCTTCAAAAAGGATTGGAAGAGAAAGGGAAAAACCGCCTGGAAAACATCCCCGAAATGAAAATTACCGCGCAAGGCGGTGTAGGCACCAACGAAGAACACGAATTTTTAATGAACGAGTACGGGTTGGACAGCATTGGTTGGGGAAGCCCCTTTATGCTGGTCCCCGAAGCTTGCCACATTGACAAATACAGCATGGAACTGCTGCGCAACGCCGGCGAAGACGATTTTTACCTGAGCGATGCCTCGCCGCTGGGCGTTCCGTTTAATAATGTACGCCACACCAGCCAGCAAAAAGCAATTGAACACATTCACAAGGAAGGCAAATTTGGCTTTCCGTGTACCAAACGCTACCTGGTGTTCAACACCGAGTACACCGAGCAACCAATTTGCACCGCATCGCGCCGTTACCAAACGCAAAAGCTGGCCGAAATTGAAAGCTCGGAATTGAGCCCCGAAAACAAACAACTGACCATTTCGAAACTGACAGAAAAAGAATGTTTGTGCGAAGGCTTGAGCAACTCGATCTACCTGGCCAACGAAATTACGCCCGACAGCCCGCGCACAGGGGTAAGCATTTGCCCGGGGCCAAACCTGGCGTATTTCAACAAAATTGCCAGCCTGAAAGAAATGGTTGACCACATTTACGGCCGCATAAACCTGCTACACGGCGTAAACCGCCCAAATTTGTTCGTAAAGGAATTGCGCATGTACACCGATTACCTGGAGAACCGCCTGGTTGAACTGCGCCAGTCGTACGACGAGAAACAAGCGCAGTATTACCGCAGCTTCCGCAAAAATATGCAGGAAGGCATTCAGTATTACAAACAATTGTTTGCCAAATACGATGCCCGGCTGAAGGAAATGAAACATGGCGCAGTTGCCGAAATGGAAAGCATCAGTAAAAAAATTGAAGCCTTTCATATTTAACAGCAACCGCTGGATAATAATAACAGAAAAGCAGGTTCGTTAACAACCTGCTTTTCATTTTTACAACAATCTGTTTTCGGGTGTTTACGCTTTACCGC
Source organism: Mangrovibacterium sp. (assembly GCA_047972415.1). Classification (GTDB taxonomy): domain Bacteria; phylum Bacteroidota; class Bacteroidia; order Bacteroidales; family Prolixibacteraceae; genus Mangrovibacterium. Next base: position 15,104 of record JBKEAN010000034.1, on the reverse strand, counting down.
GTAACGAAAGCTCACTCGTTTATTTCGCGGTCGCGAAACCCAATGAGGTATAAAATAGCATCCAAACCCACTTCCGAAATCGAGTTTTTGGCTGTTGCTTTTACTTTAGGTTTGGCATGAAACGCAATTCCGAGGCCAGCAAGTTGCAACATCGGCAAATCGTTCGAGCCATCGCCTACGGCAATTACCTGTGCCAGGTTTAAATCCTCCTTAAACGCAAGTAATTTCAGCATTTCAGCCTTTCTGGCACCGTCAACAATATCGCCCACATGGCGGCCCGTAAGTTTTCCCTCTGCAATTTCAAGTTCATTGGCAAATACATAGTCAATCCCCAGCTTCGCCTTCAGGTGATTGCCAAAATAGTTGAAACCACCCGAAAGGATAGCGGTTTTATAGCCGTACTTCTTCAAGGTTTTAAAGAGCCGCTCGGCACCTTCGGTTAAGGGCAAGGTTTCGGCAATTTCGTGCATTACCGATTCGTCCAAGCCTTTCAAAAGGCCCACCCGTTTTTTAAAGCTTTCCCGAAAGTCCATCTCCCCGCGCATGGCGGCTTCGGTAATAGCACTTACTTCTTCGTAAACTCCGGCACGGCGGGCCAGTTCATCAATTACTTCAGCCTGAATAAGCGTGGAATCCATATCGAAACACACCAGACGGCGGTTGCGGCGGTACATATTGTCCACCTGAAAAGCAATATCAACGCCCGTTTCTTTACTTATTGCCAGAAAGTCGCGTTTCAGCGCTTCCGTATCGTTCGGCGTGCCCCTTACCGAAAATTCGACCACACTTTTTACATCGGCATTCCCATCGTGCAGGGGGATACGCCCCGAGAGGCGCGAAATAATATCAATATTCAACCCTTGTTCCGAAATAACCCGGGTAATCTGCGACAGGTGCAACGCGGTAAGCTTTCGCGCCAAAACGGTGATAATAAACCGCTCTTTCCCCTGGTGCGTAACCCACTCGTCATATTGTGCTTCGGGTATTGGTGTAAATTTCACCTTCAGCCCCAACTCGTGCGCTTTAAACAGTAAATCTTTCAGAATGGGGGCCGAGTCAGATTGTTCCGAAATCTCGAACAGGATTCCCAGCCCCAGGTTTTCGTGAATTACTGCCTGCCCGATGTCCAGAATGGTTACATCGTGCTGGGCCAGCAATTCGGTAAGCGATGCCGTTAACCCGGCTTTATCGGGGCCCGAAATATTCAGTAATACAATTTCGCGCCCTTTTTTAAGTTTGTCCATACAAGCAAAATTCCAGTGTTGCAACTATTCTCATTGCAAACTTTTCGTTTCTATTGGTTACCAGTTAAAGCGGATGGTTTGTTTTAGCTCGGGGTGCAGGCTTAGTGGTACCGGACTGGTTCCGGCCACGCTTTCAACCAAGCTTTTTTCTGCGGCAGTATAAGTTTTATCGTGCGGAAAGAAGAATTCCACGATAACTTCGGAAACCCGGCGCGGGTCGCTGGCCATTATCTTGGTCATTTCGAGCCGGGTGCCGGTAAGGTCAATCCCATTGTCCATCGCCTTAATCCCCATGATGGTCATTATACAATTACCGAGTGCGGTGGCCAGCAAGTCGGTTGGCGAGAATGACTGCCCTTTTCCACGGTTGTCGCAAGGGGCATCGGTAATAATTTTAGCGCCCGACTGCACATGTACGTTTTCGGTGCGCAGGTCGCCTAGGTATTTCGTTTCAATTGTTATCATACTGCGGTTGTTTAACAGGTCGAAAATACAAAAAAAAGCTTCGTTAGGCGGGATAAGTTTTTATTTCTGTAGTTACAGCGTACACTGCGTGCTTCATCCTGAAATGACAGCTAATTTATCGGGGAAACAATGTTTCATTTTCTTTTGAAATGGGGTCTTGCCCCAAACCCTAGGTCATTTTTAGTTTGAACTAAAAAACGAAGCAAAAAAGTTCGAGGCTACCTGCACTTCGCTCGAAAAATTAGCACTCGGATGGCTAAATCGTCCAAACTCGCTCGTTCCTCGCTCAAACATGGACGATTTTTAACGCCATCCTCGCTTATTTCTCGGCTCACTGCCCGAGGCCAACAGGCTTATCGCCACGGTTATTGCGGTAGCGCCAACACTACTTTTTTGGCAACGGCCATTCCCGTACCGAAGCTTCCGAAGCGAACTTTCATGATGCAATTTCCCGGGTTACACAGCTTGCCCATTCACTTAGCAAAGAAATTCTTTTATCTTCGCTGCAAACGGAAACGACCTACGATGAAACCCACACTGATGCTTGCCATGCTCCTGCTTGCCACCATGCAATTGGCCGCACAAAGCCACGAAAAACAAGAAATTACCAAACAAAAATGGAATTTTGGCGCGTTACCGGCCACAACCTTCGATTCGGACTTGGGTTTTCAGTATGGCGCGGTGGTAGAACTGTTTCATTACGGCGATGGAAGCCGCTACCCGCAGTACGACCATTCGCTTTACCTCGAAGTGTCGCGGTTTACCAAAGGGAGCAGCATTTACCGCTTTCAGTACGACTCTGACCGCCTGTTTAAAGGACTTCAAACCAATGCCGACATTGGTTACCTTACCGATCAGCTTTTCGCCTTTTACGGGTTTAACGGTTACGATGCTATTTATAACAAAGCCTGGACCGACGACAAATCTACCGACTATATCAGCCACGGGTTTTATGCCTACGACCGTAAACTGTTTCAGGCTAAACTGAATGTACAAGGCCCCCTGAAAGGACAAAAATTCCGATGGATGGCCGGGCTGAACTTGCAACAGTTTAAAACAGCTGAGCTGCAACTTGACAAGCTGAACAAAGGAAAAAAGGAAAATAAAAAGCTGCCCGACGTGCCGGGCCTTTATGAAAAATATACCGAATGGGGACTGATTGACGCCGAAGAAGCCGACGGTGGTACAATTTCCTCGCTGAAAGGCGGCCTGATTTACGACACCCGCGACTTCCGCAACATTCCGGAACGGGGCATTTGGGCTGAAGTAATTATTGAAGTTGCACCCGGTTTGCTCAATTACGAAAGTGCGTTTACCCGCCTGGGCCTTACCCACCGCCAGTATTTTCGCCTGCTACCAAAGAAACTGAGTTTTGCCTACCGGCTCGCTTACCAAACCGTACTGGGCGGCAAAGTTCCGTTTTATTACCTTACACAATTAATGGCCACGGGCGCTAAAGGAAGCAATTTTGAAGGGTTTGGTGGTTCTAAATCGGTTCGGGGTATTCTGCGTAACCGGGTAATCGGAAACGATGTGGCTTTTGGTAACCTTGAACTGCGCTGGCGTGTAACCACGTTTCGGTACAAACGCAACAACTTTTTTATTGGCCTCAACGGCTTTGTTGACGGGGGACTGGTAACGGGCAAGTACGCCCTGCACTTCAATGCGGCTTCAACAACGGTTGACACCTCGGCGTACCTGAACCCGGGCGCCGAAAACCTGCACCTATCCTACGGAACAAGTTTGAAAGCCGGGATGAACGAAAATTTTGTGGTTTCGTTCGATTATGGCCGTACTACCGATAAACGCGATGGCACTTCGGGCTTTTACATGGGCCTTAATTATTTGTTTTAAGCCGCCGAACCGTAAATTTTAGTGTCAACCATGTTTTACAGCTCTCCGAACAGTAAATTTCGGTGCCAACCATGTTTTACGACTCTCCGAACGGTAAATTTTGATAGGTTCAATGGTTTTTATCTCTCCGAACCGTAAATTTTGATAGCAACCATGTTTTTTACCTTTCCGAACCGTAAATTTCGGTGACAACAACATCTAAATTGTTTTTTCGCCTGACAGGGAGCTGGTAATTCCAATGAATTCAAACACTGATCGAAAAAAACAGTGCAATTGAATAACCGATTGCTGCGCGAACACGTATAAAAAAAAAGAAAGCCTTAACTGAAAGGCTTCGTATCAAAAATCAGGTATTAATAATTAAACACAAACGATTATGCTTGAACTTAATTTTAATAAGCTAAAAAACAGTTCGCTGTTTACGCTGGGCATGAGGGTAAAAGACCTGATAGAAGCTAAAAAAACGCCCGAGATGGGCATCGATTTTTATTTTGCCCGTTACCAGCCAGCTTTTGCCAAGTACAAAGTGGCTATGGAAAGAGGCGTGGTGCGATCGGGCGAGTTAGCACAAAAAGATGCTTTCCGCGACAGCATGTGGTCGGCCCTGCGCGCACATGTTAAAAATTACCTCCGGCACCCACAGCTATCGGCAGTAGCCAAGGTTGTTTTAGCCGAAATTGACAAGTATGGCAAACGGGTTGGCAATAAGAACTACGAGGACGAGACAGCCGTTATTGAAAACGTGTGCACCATCCTCGAAAACAAGCACAACGCCGATTTAACTAGCTTGCGGGCCACCGATTGGTTTGATTTACTGAAACAAGCCAACACCGACTTTGAAACTGCCCAGCGCAGCTACAACGAACAAGTAAGTGTTGAAAAACAAACGGAAGCCGCCTCGTCAGTCCGCCCCGAGCTCGAAAATACCATGCGAAACCTGTTCAGCTTTTTGCCTATGCAGGCCGAAGTTACCGGTAACAGCGATTTGGTTGAGCTGGTGAATGACCTGGAAGTGGAAATTAGCCGTTTTTAAAGGCAGCTTTACGGGCAGCAGCCACCGCTATTTTTTTTATAGCCCCCGAAAAGGCTTGCCCACAGCTGGTAAACCCGGTGCAGGGGCTAAACCCGGTGCAGGTTGAAGTAATTTTTCAGAATAGATTGCAACGGCACGTTCCCCCGGGCAACCTCGTGCAGGTGTTCCCATGTTTCGCGGGGGATAAGCTCTGCCAAAACCTGTTGCTGTGCCAATACGGCAGGTAGTAAGGCGAGGAACTGCTCGTCCCACAACGGGTGAAAGCGCAGCAAATCGTCGGGGTACACCACTTTGCGCTCGGTGCCTTCGTCGCAGGCTTCAAAAGGGGCAATAATGTTCAGGTAGCCGTAATCGTCGGTCAACTCCTCCCCTGCTTCAATGTCGCGCAGGGCAATTTCAAAATCATAAGCCGTAGCCAGGCAGTTGGAATGAAAACTGTGGTTCATGTAGCGGCAAATGTCCCAACACAGGATAAAGTTGCCGTTACGGTTACGAAAGGTATGGTTTTCGACGTTCGCTTTACAAACCAGGGGCAATTGATGAAACTCGGCGGGTGTAAGTTCGCGGTCTAACTGGTCTTTTGCCCAAATAATTGTTCCGGCGGGTATTGGTTTGGTGGTAAAAACGCCGTACCCAATCTCGTCGTTAATATATTTTAGTGCGGTATGCGGATGTATCATTCTTCGGCTTTTATTGGTTGCCTGCATGGCTGAAACCGCAGCGAAAATACCGGATATTTTGTTTCGAAACCGGATAGCGCCAAAATTTTATTCGGACATGGGAGTTTAGGTGACTATTTACAAAACGAAAGCCTGAACGGACAAGGCTCGTACTGGCTTTAGGGTGCAGGTATGGTTACGCGGCTAAGCCGGTTTATCGGTTGGGGGTTCGGCGGGGGCTGTCAAGGGGATTTCGAACCAAAAACGGCTTCCTTCGCCGGGTGTACTTTCTACGCCTATCATTCCGTGGTGTGCTTCAACAAATTCTTTCGAAATAATAAGCCCCAGCCCGCTTCCTTCTTCCTTATCGGTTCCTTGTGTCCGGTAGTCTTTTGTTAGTTTGAATGTTTTCGACAGTTGTTCCTGGTCCATTCCAATACCATTATCGGCAACATCAAACTTTATTTTATCGCCTTGTGCAGTTGCCGTTAGCGTAACCTTTCCACCGCGTGGGGTAAACTTAATGGCATTGGTTACCAGGTTTTGTATCACCGAGCTAATCATATTTTTATCTAACTGGGTGCGCAAGCCTTCATCCACTTGCCAGGTTAGGTCAATTTCTTTGTTTTGGGCAATGGGCGCCATTACTTCCATATTTTCCGAAACAAATTTACCAAGCAACACCGGTACCGGCGAGAACCCTATTTTACCGTTGTTTATCCGCGACCACACCAGCAGGTTATGTACCAGGTTGAAGACCCTCCGGGCCGAATTGTTGACCACCTCGGAGTATTCGCGAATATCCTGGCGGCTCCCCGTGATGGCAGTTTCTTTTAAAATATCGCTAAACCCGAGCAGTGCGTTAAAGGGGTTCTTTAAGTCGTGCCCGATGATGGACAGAAACTTATCTTTTTCGAGCAAGTCTTGTTGTATTTGTGCATTCAGCGCTACAATTTGTTTTTGGTTTGCACCGTTCTTAAATGCCAGCACTAAAATATAGGCAATCAGGCAAACCCCTGTTGCTATCAACAGCATCAGCATACGGGGAAGCAGCTCCGTTGAGTGGTGGATTGAATTCAGAAATGTTTGGTTACGAATTGCTTCGGCTTGCTGCACAATCCCTTTCAGGCTGGCTACCAGCGACCTGATTTCGGCAATTAAATTCCCGTTCAACGAGATTAACCTCAGTTCGCTCATCTTCAGCTTTGATCCTATTTGCGCCAACTCCATTGCCGACACGGCCGATTTTGTTTCCTTTTGATCAACTTCGGGTGTGGGCTTAGTAGTTGCTTTAACCGTAGGTTTTGCAGCGGTTGGCGCAGTTACAACAGGTGCAACAATGCTTGCGGCGCTAATACTGTCGGCCACGGGTTCAATGTTTACACTATCGGGCAGGGTTTTAGCCACGAGGCTATCGGTTACAGCTTCAACCTTTAAACTATCGGCTCTGGTTACAGTAGTTAAACTATCGGTTACGGCCGGGACGGTTACACTGTCGGCGGTGGCCCCCGCCGTTTCGTGGGTTACCACTACAACAGTGGTTTTTACCTCGTCGGTTACCTTTTCGCCGACAAGCGCCGTTTTTATCCTTCCAAACAAACCTTTACGTTGGCGTTGGTTGGTTTCAACCGAGCGCAATGTATCAATCCGCACCACCGGATCGGGTGCGTTTAGTTGTTGGGTAATGCTCTCCTGCCTGGCCGACAGGTCGGCAACCGAAAAAATCAACGAATCATTGAGTTGTTTTAGCCGGGCGTAAATTCCGGCCTCGTTTTCTTTATCGCCCAGCATGCGCGATATGCGTTCGTCGCCAATTCCTTGTCCGTTTTGGCTTTCGTAAGCAATCCGGGCGATTCTTTTGGTCAGTGTATCAACCTGGAACCGGTAATCCTGAAAATGTTGGGTTGAAAATGTGATACAATACTTCCGGAATGCGAGGTCGACGTTTAACAAGGCTTCGTTTAGCCCTTCGGTACGCTGCAATTGTTCCCTGCTTTGTTCGGATATGCTTAATGCCTCTTGTATTTGTGATTTACGTTGAATAATTAATATGGAAAGGACAACGACAAGTGCCAGGATACAAAACATTAAAACAGAAGTAAACAATAACCTTCGTTGAATCTTAAGGTGAGGCATTTCCATAGTTCGGATTAATTGTTTCAGTTTTCCGAGGACAAAAATCCGAATTATATTGTAACACCTGATGTGATTCAACTATACTTATTCTATACAAAGTATACCCAAAGAAAAGAATAAAACAGCTTATTTTTCAAGCATTAACAAAAAATCAATCAAACGGTCTTCGGCTGATAAGTTCAGTTTTTTCCGCAAGCGGTAGCGGGCTACATCCACGCTGGCCGGGTTTTGGAAGGTTAGTACGGCTATTTCTTTCGACGATAGTCCCGAGCGCAACAGGGCACATAATTTCCGTTCGTTTAAGGTGAGTGCCGGAAACTTTTCGCCCAATGCGGTAAAGAAGGTATCGAAGGCATTTTCGAGCCGCGCTTCAAAATCGACCAATACCTGCTCGGCCAAATTCACTTTATAGCGGTTTTGCAGCTGCCTGATTAAACTTTGCCCTTCGGGATTAGCATTTGGAATAATACCTTCCATCTCGCTAATTAAGTTGCTATGTGTTTCGCTCAGGTGCATCAGCCGGAGTGTGCTCGAGATGAGTTCTACTTTTTTGGTCGCAACAATTTCCTCGTTGGCTTTTTTCAACTCCGAAACGTCGGTAAAAACCGTAACAATACCTGTTGGACTATTTTGGCCGTTAAACAAAATGTTTTTCGAAAGGATAAACGACCTGTTATCCAGGCTTGAATTAATTTCGTAAACCACGCTTTTTCGTGTCTTCAGCAGTTGGGCATCGTGTTGCAAGTGTATTTCCAGGTTTTCGGCCGAACCGTACCGGTACACCGATTGTCCCAGCAAACTTTGGCATTCACGTCCGAGCAGCTGCCCGAAAGGTTGGTTACACATGAGCAGAATACCTTCGGTTGAACTGTATGTTACGGGGTGAGGAATGCTTTCGAGGATGGACGAAACGAACTGGTAGCTGTTTTCGAGCGAGAGGTTCCGTACCCGCAAGGTTTTCAATGTCTCGTTCAACAATAGCAGGTTCCGGACCCGGGCTTGCAGTTCGAGCCGTTCGAACGGTTTTTTCATAAAGTCGGCTGCCCCTAACATCATGGCTTTGCTCAGATCTTCGGAGCTGGTCATAATCCCGGTAACCATCAACACGGGTATATCCTTTAAAACCGGGTCAGCTTTTAATATTGAAAGCGCTTCCATCCCATCCATAACAGGCATATTCCAGTCCATCAATATCAGGTCGGGAAATGATGTTCGTGCTTTTTCCAAACACTCTTTTCCGTCGGCGGCTGTTTCAATTACATAATCACATTCATTCAACATTGTTTGGTACAACCGAAGATTTGTTAGTTCATCTTCGACCAAGAGTATTCTTGCGGTGTTCATTCCTTCGTTATTTTGCTAGCTAAATATAATAATCAAAAGTTACGAAACATCAAATGTTCGCCTATTGCTGAACATTGCTGTTTTCATGTTAAAATTAAAAATTATATTATACTATGCAATGTACGCCGCTTATCTGCTTTTATCGGGCGCTAATTGAAGAAACAAAATGTTGCAACCGCGCGAAAAAGATCGCAACTTATTATTCTGCCGTTAAACGAAAAGAAACCGAGCAAGCAACCTGTTCAAAAACAGCCTATTCAGGATGTGTTGTAACAAACGACCGAAGCTACTGGTACGGGATCAACAACGTTGAGATGTCCACGTTAATCGTTAACGTGGCCTGCAATAAATTTTTCAATCATTTTGCCGGCGATACTGCCATTGGGTGGGAATACCGGTAAATTGGGACGGGTGTACCAATTGGCATCGGCTATTTCGCGCGGATGTTGCACCAACCGCTCGATCCTTTTTACCCCAATAAAAAAAGAACCGTTGCTTTTGCAACGGTTCTTACCAGTTAAACCCTAAAACACGTGGGGCATCTTTTTTTAGCAACAAAGAGAGAGCACTAATCCTTACCTTCCTTGAGTTTTTTGCCCCAAACTTCAATTTTTCCTTTTTTGGTCATCAGCACGTTTCCAACAGCGTCGTACTCGAGGTACATTTCCTTCAGCTTACTGTCCTTTCCGGGCAAATCAAAATTCATTGTACTCATTCCACTATTTAGCACTCCAATTTTGGGGTCGAAGTCCTTTTCGGCACCATCCGACATTTTTATATGTATGTTTTTCAACTTAACGGTACCCTGGGTGCAGGTAAGTTTTATTTTATCAACCCGGTGGTCTTTCCCCATCAACTGAACTTCGTCTTTATCCGACTTATAACCAGCCGTTTTGGTGGCCAGTTTCACCCACCCGTCTTTTTCCGGTTGCGCATGTGTGGTTAAACTCAGCACAAAACACAGTAACAACCCAGCAAGAAATACTTTTTTCATTTGTATCAATTTTCAGGATTTACGTTTTATTTAGCGAACACGTTTCATTGTCAGCAAGGTAATTCTGTTTGCATCTTTAAGCTCCAGTTTCTCGCCGGTAAGCTCATAATATTTTACCTGGCCGATTGCTCGGTTAAAAGCGCCGGCAATTTTCATCTTCTTGCACATTCTGCGGGTTCCGGCAGCTGGCGAGAACTCTACTTCTTCGTTGTTCAGGTTGCGGATTTGACCTCTGAAATGATTACAACCATCCGTTCCGGAATACGACATCTGTTCCTTATCTATTTCCATTTGAGGGCATTCCCCTTTTAGTTTAACCAACTGGTCGTTCAATTTCTGAAGTTCCCACGTGCCGCTGATAATTGTTTCGGGATCGATTATCCGCACAAACGAAATGAGTTCAGTCCCCCGTTCGTCCAAAAACTTAAGCCCCCGATTATCCAACCTGTAGCCCTTGACTTCATTCAGCAGTTTATTAACCTGTTGGGGGATACTCATATCGGGGCACATCATTCGGGTCCCGGCAATTGCCCCAAATTCAATTTCAGTGTCGCTGATGTTTTTAATTTGCCCTCGCATCCGGTTACACCCGTCGGTGCCACTAATGCTGCGATCGACTAGGCTGATGCTAATGGTTGGAGGGTGAATGGCACCTCGCCCCTCGGGAATGACAATAGCCGTTCCCTCCAGCATTATGGCTTGCCATGTTCCGGCAACGCTCTGGGTAAAATCAGCTTCTTTCGATAACATTTCGACCAAGGTATATTTAATTGATGAGGCATCGGCCGGCACGTCAACCAGGTTTTCTTCCCTCACCCGGAGCTTATAAATATACCCGGGCTCATAGTTAAAACCTTCAATCTTTGAGTAAAAATTTTGCCATTGCTGCGGCACAAGCGTATCGCCTTTTTGAACCAATAAACATTTCATGGGGCCAACACCAACACAGTTCACCTGAAAGGAGTTTACCCAAAGAATGATATCGCCACCCTTGGCGTTTGCAGAAACTAAAAGCAACAAAATTGCCAGAAAACTAATCGATTTCATAAATATCCTATTTTTTCCGGGTTACAAGCCCGAATTTTCGTTTCACAAACATTAAAAATTGTTCGGCTCATCAAATTACAAAACTACAACCTATTTATCGCCCGTTTTTATCGATTTTTTTTGTTTTGAACCCACTTTAGGCTCCTGCCTGTGTTTTCTACAACTCCACTTCGCCTTTTCCCTGCCTGATAATTTCGGGGAAGTCGTTGGTACAATCGATTACAGTTGATGGAATATTGCCACCATAGCCCCCGTCGATAACCAAATCAACCAAATCGCCGAATTTCTCGTAAATCAGCTCCGGATCGGTGGTATATTCTACAATTTCATCGTCATCTTTAACCGAGGATGATAAAATAGGATTGCCCAGTTCGCGAACAATTTCACGAACAATGGCGTTATCGGGAACGCGGATACCTACGGTTTTCTTTTTGCCCTTGAAGTACTTCGGAACATTGTTGTTGGCTTCAAGAATAAACGTAAAAGGGCCGGGTAAGCACCGCTTTATCAGTTTAAAAACAGGGTTGGGAATAGGTTTGGCATAGGTTGACAACTGACCCAAATCGCTGCAAATAAACGAAAAATTAGATTTGGCCACATCAACACCTTTAATGCGGGCAACCCGCTCAACGGCCTTAGCCTGTGTAATATCGCAGCCAACACCGTAAATTGTATCGGTTGGATACACGATGACTCCCCCATTCCGCAAAATTTCGACCACTTTCTGAATTTCCCGGGAGTTCGGATTTTCTTCGTATAGCTTGACCAACATAATTTAAGGTTTTTTAAAACTTAAAAGTACTTTAAATTCGCCGGGACACAAATAAATTGCCGAAATTCGTGCCTTGTTTTTTGTACATGGAACGATCAATCATTACCACCGCCGACGGCTCGCATACCCTGTTTGTCCCAAGCTTGAACGAGCATTTTCACTCGGTTCACGGGGCTATTCAGGAATCGGTGCACGTCTATATAAACAACGGGCTCCGGCGTTGCGACCTGAATCCGGTTGTTGTGTTCGAAGTTGGCTTTGGCACCGGGTTGAATGCCCTGCTCAGCCTGATTTACAGGGGCAACCGGAAAGTTACATATTACAGTATTGAACAGTTTCCGCTGAACGAACAGGAATTTTTGGCCCTCAATTTTGCAAAACAAATTTCGCCCCGGTGGGAAGCTGCATTCAGCGCCATGCACCGGGCTCCGTGGAATCAACTTGTTGAGATTGAAGAAGATTTCAAGCTTTATAAAATAAAGAACGATTTGATTGAATTTGAACCGCATGGTTATCCGCCCTTCGACCTAATTTATTTTGATGCTTTCGGCCCCGAAAAGCAACCAGAAATGTGGGACGAAGCCATTTTTGAAAAGCTTTCGGCACAAACAAAACCCGGAGGAGTATTTGTAACGTACTGTGCCAAAGGCGAAGTAAGGCGACGACTGATACGAACTGGCTTTGATATGAAACGGATTCCCGGCCCACCCGGAAAAAAAGAAATGTTATTCGGGCAGAAAATAAAATAAGCTCTTTGCGTTTCAAAAATTAGCCTATCTTCGTACCTTTTAAAATCTGCCGGTTTGAAACTTACAACCAGGTAAAAATCAGAAAATTGAGTTTAAACAAACAGGTCGCAGACCTCAAAACGATAAGTATGTCAGAGCAAAACCAGGATGTTCGTTTGGAAAAGTTCAGCTATGCGTTGGGACTGAGCATTGCCAGCAACCTCATCCAGTCGGGTATTAAAACCATTGATCCGGCTAATTTTTTGGGCGCCATCGAAGACGCTTTTACCGGACAAAAACCAAAATTTAACGCGCAGGAAGCCAACGCCATCCTTCAGGAATTTATGGAATCGCAACAAAGCGGCGAAGCCGATGCTAACCTGGAAGCCGGGTTAAAATTCCTTTCGGAAAACCTGAACGACCCGAAAGTGGTTGAAACCACCAGTGGCCTTCAATATAAAATACTGACCGAAGGCAATGGCAAAACCCCATCGGCTACCGACCAGGTGCGTTGCCACTACCACGGAACGCTAATTGACGGAACTGTTTTCGACAGCTCGGTACAACGCGGAACACCCGCTGTTTTTCCGGTAAACGGCGTTATCCAGGGCTGGATCGAAGCGCTTCAACTAATGCCCGTTGGCTCCAAATGGCGTTTATTTATCCCTTCAGAGTTGGCTTATGGCAAGCGCGGTGCAGGCGGCTCTATTGGCCCAAACACCACCCTTATTTTTGATGTTGAATTACTCGAAATTGTTTAATACACATAAATCTAACAAATGAATTTTAAAGTTATTATGATGGGTGCCGCTGCTGTTGCAGTTTTGGCATCGTGCCAGCCGAAAGGCCGTACTGTTGGCAAATTGGCCAACCAGGTTGACTCAACCAGCTATGCTATTGGTGTGCTGATTGGCGAAAACCAAAAACAAAACATCGACAACACGCCCGGTGCCAAAGAATTGAACATGGACATCCTGATTGCGGCATTCGAACAGCAGGTAAAAGGCGAAGAAACAGCGATGACTTCAGAAGATGCGCGCAAAATGGTTCAAACTTATTTCCAGTCCATGGAAAAGAAAGTAGCTGACGAAAACCTGAAAAAAGGCGAAGACTTCTTGGCTACCAACAAAGCCAAAGCTGGTGTAGTTACGACCGAAAGCGGACTACAATACGAAGTAATTACCGAAGGCACAGGTGCTAAACCAACTGCCGACCAAACGGTAAAATGCCACTACACAGGTACATTACTCGACGGCAAAGTGTTCGACAGTTCGGTAGAACGCAACGAGCCAGCTACATTCCCCGTTAGCGGCGTTATTCCCGGATGGACTGAAGCCCTTCAACTGATGCCGGTTGGATCGAAATGGAAACTGTACATTCCGGCTGCATTGGCTTACGGCGAACGTGGTGCCGGCGGCGACATTGGCCCGAACGAAACCTTGACATTCGAAGTTGAACTACTCGAAATTGTTGACCCAAGCGCAGCTGCAAAATAATTAGGACTGATAATTTTTTGCAATCCTTAATAAAACCCCCGAAAAGAACTTTCGGGGGTATTTTTTTATCCGTACTTTTGAGGTTCAATAGAGAATTTTGAATAAAGATTATGGAAATAAAAGGAAGAATCAACCAGATTTTACCTGTTTCATCGGGCGTTAGCAAAGCTGGCAACGAATGGAAAAAACAGGAGTTCGTTGTTCAAACCGACGAGCAATTCAGCAAAACCGTTTGCTTTACCTTGTTTGGCGATAAAATAGCCATGTTGAATGGTCTTCAGCCCGGTACCGAAGTAAACGTTTCGTTCGACGTGGAATCGCGCGAGTTTAGCGGGCGCTGGTACCACAACATCAATGCCTGGAAAATTGATGCAGCCCAAACGCCACAGGCACCCAAAGCCCCCGAATATTCGGCAGGCGACGTTCCACCAGAACCGACGGAAAGCGACGATCTTCCGTTTTAAATAACGGCAACAGATTAGGCAAAAGCAATTTGGACTAAAGAGAAAGAGCAAAATCCGATGAATTCGCTTTTTCTCTTTATTTTTTCACCATGTTTTTCCGGCTTTGCAAAAAGCTGTCGAGAATAAGAAGCATCAGGAAGGCGAACAGAACAACTAACAAAAGTGGCGAAATAGTATTAGAAAAACCTGCAATTAACTGACTGGCGGACTTAAAGAACGAAGAGTTCCAGCTGGTGGCCACCTCCAGAAGACTATCGAGTTGAGCAGATGTCCCACCGCCCACCGGTCTGGGACTAACCGACACCGCAGTCAAAACAATAAAAACGAACACCAAGCCCATGACTGTCAAAAACCACTTGCTAAAGACCGGCTGCCGGAGTACCGGTTTTTCAAGCCCGTAAATTTCGCCCATTACCCGTTTCGAAAAATCTTTCGGAGCCCGATCGCCCCGGTAATTTTTCATCAGCTTCCTAAAATCTTGTTCCTGCTTGTTCATCGACCTCATTTTTAACCCAGGTTAAACACTTCTTCCTGCAAATTGCCTTGCAGCAATTCGTACATTTTCTTCCGGGCCCGGTGAATCTTTACCTACACATTGCTCTCGCCCAAACCCGTTATTCGGCTTATTTCTTCAACCTTTTGTTCTTCAAAATAAATCAATTGTATTAACACTTGTTCCAATTCCGGCAATTTATTCAGAGCCTCGTGCAGCGCGTGCTCTACAGCCACCTTATCCATCTCTCCCAAACGATCGTTCAGCCACATTTCGTCGTTCTCGCTCAGGTTTTGCTCATCCAGCGAACGAATTTCGATTTTTCGCTTCCGCATCAAACTAATGCAACTGTTGTAGGCGATTCGGTAAAGCCAG
>JBKEAN010000033.1:0-9049 GCA_047972415.1 Mangrovibacterium sp. | reverse complement strand
TGCAGCCATCTGGCCTGCCCAATAACAACTCGGGAATTGACGCCGTTACCCTGCAAGATGGCCGCCATGTAGTGGTTTACAATCACGTAAAAACACCAATGAATGCGTCAAAGGGTCACCGTACTCCCCTCAATGTAGCTGTTTCTGAAGATGGTAAGCATTGGGAAGCGGCTCTGGTTTTGGAAGACTCGGAAATCAGCCAATATTCGTATCCGGCAGTCATTCAGACCTCCGATGGTTTGGTTCATTTTGTTTATACCTGGCGCCGCGAACGAATTAAGCATGTGGTTGTTGATCCGAAAAAGCTGAAAACAAAAAAGATTTTGTACGAGCAATGGCCAGAGTAGTGTTTTGGTGATCCGTCACCGTCGCAATGATCGGTCGCAATAGAATGAGGACTTAATGACCTGCGAAAGCGAAGGATCAGATTTAGAACTTAGAATTCAAAACGCGAAAACACGAAGACACGAAGAAAGCTGTACGTTTCAAGTCAAATAACCACGGGCAACCAGTAACCAGTAACCAGTAACTAGTAACCAGTAACAACAAAATGAAACTAACTCAACTCCTTCTTTTCAGCTTGCTTTTATTTGCCTTTGCAGGACAGGCCCAGCTGGTGAATTCCGATAATAAATTTCAACAGCCGCTGACAGAAGTGCTGAAAGACATTGAGCAACAGTATCAGGTGAAGCTGCGCGTTTCGGGTGAGCCGCTTGACGGGAAAATATTGAACTATGCCAATTGGCGGTTCCGCCCCGATGTGGTAGAAACCCTGCACAATGTTTTGGCTCCCTTCGATCTGGTGGCCCTACCCGATGGTGCGCCCGGTAAATTTAAAATTGAAGGCTATCGGTACCATTTGCGCAGCGTTGACGAAGCTCGCAGCTTTCTGGATTACCTTGATGGATTGTATTCAAGCAAAGAAGATTGGGAAGCGCGTCGTGAAGACTTGAAGGCTTGCCTAATAAGGGCGACTCGATTGGATAAAGCGCCGGCAAAGCCCGCTACCTTACCCCTATTGAGCAAAATCAGAAAAATGGATGCTTACAGCGTGCAAAATATGGCCTTGGAAGTGGTGCCGGGGGTTTATGTTTGCGGATCCATTTACCGGCCTTTAAAAATCAAGGACAAAATTCCGGTGGTACTTTGTCCGAACGGCCATTTTAGTGATGGGCGCTACAATCCGGATGTTCAAAAACGTTGTGCCGGACTGGCCCGCATGGGGGCAATAAGTGTCAGTTACGATTTGTTTGCCTGGGGTGAGTCCACGCTTCAGTTCGAATCAAAATATCACCAAAAAGCCTTGGCCAATACCATGCAGGCCTTGAATACCATGCGCTTACTCGACTATTTGCTCACGTTTGATTACGCCGATGCCGATCGCGTTGGAATTACGGGCGGCTCCGGAGGTGGAAGTCATACGATGCTCCTGTCGGCTTTGGACGACCGGATTGATGTGAGCGCCCCGACCGTAATGCTGTCGGCAACCCATTATGGCGGCTGCCCCTGCGAAAGCGGCAACCCCATTCACCTGTGTAGTGGTGGTACCAACAATGTGGAAATCGCAGCCCTGTTTGCGCCAAAACCGCAACTGATTATTTCAGATGGCGGCGACTGGACGGCGAATGTGCCGGTTTTGGAATTTCCGCATTTACAACGGGTTTACGGGTTTTACGGAGCGCAGGATAAACTTGAAAACGCCCATTTTGAGCATGAAAAACACGACTACGGTCCTTCGAAACGGACAGCCATGTACCATTTTATGGCCAAATACTTAAAATTGGATGAGTCGAAAGTCTTTGACAAAGAAGGGAATCTGAACGAGTCTGCCCTAAGTGTTGAGGAACCGAATGAGCTAAAAATGTTTGGGGACAACGGTGAAAGACTACCGGTCAACGCATTGAAGGATTTTGACAAACTGGAAAAGATGTTCCGCTGACAATTTGTAAAATTGAAAATATTGTTATGAAGCAAATCGTAAAAAGACTATCGCTTGCAATCGTTTTTGCACTTGTTGTCAGTTTACTGAGAGCCCAATCAACCCAAATCCAATACCTCTCCGGCACCGGGGTTGACAAGCCGGTCAACTGGGCGTTTTTCTGCACAAGTGGTCAAAATTCAGGAAAATGGACCAGTATTCCTGTTCCCTCGTGCTGGGAACAACAGAGCTTTGGCACGTATAATTACGGCCATGCCAAGGACGGGGAGCGTGGCAAAGAGAAAGGTTTGTACAAATACCGCTTTTCTGTTCCGGCTGATTGGAGTAAAAAGCAAGTGAACATTGTTTTTCAGGGCTCAATGACGGATACCGAGGTGAAGATCAACGGCAAACTGGCTGGTCCGATCCATCAGGGTGCCTTTTACGAATTTCGGTATGACATCAGTCAGTTGCTGAAATACGGACAAAACAACCTGCTTGAGGTCACGGTTGCCAAACACTCGGCCAACGAGTCGGTCAACAAAGCCGAGCGCTACGCCGACTACTGGATCTTTGGCGGGATTTTTCGTCCGGTTTTTCTCGAAGCCAAACCGCAGCAGAATATTCAAAGGCTGGCCATTGATGCCAAAGCTGATGGTGCTTTTAGAGTCGCTGTCTTTCTCAATGGTATCTCGTCGGCCGATGAAATACAGGCGCAAATTTTCAACCTGAAACGCGAAAGAGTGGGTGAACCCTTTGTTGTAAAAATTACGAAAGCTAGCTCCGAAGCGAGCCTTTCAAGCCACCTAGAAAATGTTAAAACATGGAATCCGGAAGAGCCGAATTTGTACATTGTTCAGTTGAACTTGCTGGCAAAAGGCAACGTATTGCACCAAACCGAAACCCGCTTTGGTTTCAGAACCGTCGAAGTTCGCGACCGCGACGGGGTTTATGTGAATGGGGTGAACGTGAAGTTTAAGGGCGTGAACCGCCACACTTTTCGCCCCGAAACCGGACGGGCTTCTTGCAAAGCGATGAGTGTTGAAGATGTTGAACTCATCAAATCAATGAATATGAATGCGGTGCGCATGTCGCACTACCCGCCCGATACGCATTTTTTGGAGGCCTGCGACTCGCTGGGCTTGTTTGTACTCGATGAGCTGACCGGTTGGCACGACGCTTACGATACCAAAGTGGGCAGCCAGTTGGTCAAAGAAATGGTCATCCGCGATGTGAACCATCCGTCGATTGTGTTGTGGGACAATGGAAACGAAGGCGGGCATAACTTCGATTTGGATTCGCTTTTCGGGCAATACGATAGTCAAAATCGCCGGGTACTGCACCCCTGGAACGAGTTCAACGGCTTTGCCACCCAGCATTACCGGGCCTACGATTATGGTGCCGGAACTTTCTGGCACGGCCACTTAATTACCCTGCCAACCGAGTTTTTGCACGGCATGTACGATGGCGGGCATGGAGCCGGTTTGTGGGATTACTGGGAACTGATGTGGAATAAATCACGTGCGGCAGGCGGCTTCCTGTGGGATTTGGCTGACGAGGGACTGATGCGCACCGACCGCAACAACGAAATTGACACCGATGGCAGCCATGCACCCGATGGCATTGTAGGGCCGCACCACGAGAAAGAGGGTAGTTATTATGCAATTAAAGAAATTTGGTCGCCTGTTCGTCCAGACGACAGCGCTATTCCAGCGCAATTCGATGGCAAAATCAAGCTCGAAAACCGCTACTTCTACACGAACCTGAATCAATGCAGCTTCAGTTGGAAACTGGTTAAATTTCCGTTGCCTGGTTCGGCTGAAAAGGAAAAGAGCCTAAGGGGTTCGGCACCTGCTCCCGATATTGCTCCCGGTCAGAAAGGCTCGCTGCAATTGCCGCTTCCGGACGATTGGGCCAGCTACGACCTGCTGTATTTCACCGCTACCGACCACTTCGGAAAAGAAATCTACACCTGGAGCAGAGCCATCAAACTTCCGGCTGAAGTGATTGCACAGTTTTTGGCAAAGTCGATTACAAGTAGTGGGTTGTCATTTGTGGATGAACTTGATCTGTACCGTATTAAGGTGGGGGATATTGCGTATTCAATCGGCAAATCAGATGGTAAATTAAAGAAGGTGGTGAATGAACATGGTGAGATTTCTTTCCGAAACGGGCCTGACTTGAGCGCCGGTTCCAGCGCCTTCAAGTCGATTGAATTGAAGAATTTTACAGATAGCTTACAGTTGCTTTGCTCGTTCGAGACAGAAAATGCCGATTCGTCGCGCATTAAAGAGTTTACCTGGACTTTCTACCCGAATGGTTGGGCGAAATTGCACCTGTACTACGTGCCGCCTTTCTACGACAAGGATTTTGATTACATGGGTGTCAACTTTGCGTATCCCGAGAAGCTGGTAACCGGAGTTGAATGGCTGGGTCGCGGACCTTACCGCGTCTGGAAAAACCGCATGCAAGGTGTCGAACTGGGCATCCACGAAAAAGCGTACAACAATACCATTACGGGTGTTGATCCCTTCGTTTATCCCGAATTTAAAGGTTATCATGCCAATTTGTACTGGGCTAAAATTGAATCGAAGGAGCAAAATTTTACAATAGCTACTTCTTCCGAAGATGTATTTTTGCGACTTTATACCCCAGCCCAGCCCGAAAAAGTATTTGAGCGTACAGCTCCGGCTTTCCCTGCTGGCGACATTTCGTTTATGCAGGCCATCCCCCCAATCGGAACCAAATCAAACGACCCCTGGAACATGGGGCCAAGCGGCAAAAAAAATATGTATTTCGACTATGGACCCTACGATAACTGGCGAACCCGAAGCAAACAAATGACACTGTATTTCAATTTTCAATCCGGTCAATAGCTTCAATTTTCTTCAAACCAATACAAACAAAAACCAATGAAACACTCCCTGTTCTTTAAAACGCTGATACTGGTTTTGCTACTTTCCCCGATCTGGTCGGCCACGGCTACCGATATTTGGGTTTCGCCCGCAGGGAAGGATTCGAATGCCGGAACCGAAAGCAAACCATTGGCCACATTGCAGGCGGCGGTGCTTAAAGCCAGCCGGTTGCGAGCAAAGAGTTCCACCGCAATCAAAGGCGGAATCCGAATTGTTTTGAAAGAAGGGACCTATCTGTTAACAGAACCTTTGCAGCTCGGTATGCAGGACTCCGGAACAAAGGATTCGCCGACGGTGTTCTGCGCCGCGGATGGTGCGAAGGTAAGTCTTTGCGGGGGTGTGGAAGTTGGTGGTTGGCAACAAGTTGATAAAAATATTTATAAAGCAGACTTGAACCGCGATACCAAACTGCGCAGCCTCTTTGTGAACGGCAAACGTTGCCGCATGGCGCAAACCGATGTTTCGGTAAACGGTTTGGGCGACTGGGGTAATTTCGAAATCGACGGGACAGAGGACTGGGCCTTCGGCGCCGGTTCGGCTATCGACGGCATCAAATTCGCTTCCAGTGACATTCAAGCTTTCCGGAACCCCGAGGATATTGAGCTCGTCCAGTTTAATATCTGGACTGAGAAGATACTTTGCGCCCGTGCTATCGAACAGTTTGGCGATACAACGGTCGTAAAATTGCAACAGCCCTATGGAGCGATCGCCACCACCATGGACTGGGCCGGAAAAATCAACTACAAAAAAAGCTTTGTTGTTCGCAACGCCTACGAATTGCTGGATACGCCGGGCGAATTCTACTTCGACAGAAAAACGCATACCTTATATTATTACAGCAATGGTGAGGATATGATTTCGGCCAGGGTTTTTGCGCCAACTGCTGAAGGCTTGATCCAAATTAAAGGTGAATCGCCCTCTAAGCGGGTTTCCCATATTCAGTTTGAAGGAATCACCTTTTCCTACGACCATTGGTCCCTGATGGAGGTGGACGGTTCGCACGGATTTGCCGGTATCCAAAGCTTGGGCTTGGCTGTCAAGTACATCCCCGGAGGCAATTGGCACAAAACAGAGTACAACAGCACGGACGTTCCGCAGGGTACCATCCAGATCGAAAATGCCGGGGAGATTTCATTTGTCCGTAACCACTTTATAGGCCTCAGCTCGGGCATTGCCATTAACTTGGTCAACGATGTTCAAAACAGCCGGATTGAAGCTAACCATTTCGAAGATTTGTTGGGAAATGCCATCAACATCGGTCACCCACAACACTATAAAATTGGCGATGGCGCGCTCTATGGAGAGGGCAGAGAAGGGCTTTGCGAAAATATCCGGGTAGCCAATAATTACCTGCGCAATGTGTGTCTCGATTTTCGACAAATTGAAGGCATTACCGCTTTTTTTACGGCCAACACCAGTATTGAACACAATGATATTCAGGGAACTCCATATGGCGCTATCACCTGTGGTTGGTGGTGGGGAAATTCGGAGCTTCCGGCGTCGAATTTGCCTAAAAACAACAGCGTAAGTTTTAACAAAGCCGGCGATACCCATCAAGTGTTGGACGACGGCGGTATTATTTATCTGTTGGGCGAGCAGCCGGGAACGCTAATCGAAGGAAATTACGTTTTCAATGGGCCGCGATGCATTTACCCCGACGATGGTTCGGCTTACCTGACCATTACCGGCAACGTGGTGGGAAACGACAGCTACAAGTGGATGTGGCTGCACCTGTGGACCAAACGCTGTCACGATATTGTAGCTCGCGATAACTACGTGAAGAATAACCTGCTGATGGACAACGGAACCAACAATAGAATCAGCGGAACCCGTTCGTTCCGCGAAGACGACTGGTCGGACGAGGCGAAAAAGATTATCGGTTTTGCCGGAATTGAGCCGGAATACCAAGATATCGTCCCGGCAAACGAACCGGAAAAAATCAGCATTCATCCCGAAGGCTTTAAGGAAAGAGATGTATTTCATTGAACCGTGTTGTGGATAGGAAAACGAAAAAATTGAATGACACAGAGAGTCAACTATAAAATCGTCCTGCTGCTGGTTCTGCTGGCGGCTTGCCAACCAAAAGGGTCAAAGCAATCAGTAGATACGAAGGCCTCGGTGCCGGTTGACCGTTTTGCACTGGAGCTTATTTTAGATGATCCCGGACAAACAGATTCGCTGGCAAATAAACTGAGGGAAACGCCGTTCGAACTTTATCGATGGAAAAATCATTTGGTTTTATTCGGAGCAACAACCGATTCGACAGGAATTGCCGGGAAGCTTCGGCAAAGCGACTTCAAACTAAAAATAAAAAAATATGACCGGCCAA
Organism: Mangrovibacterium sp.; assembly: GCA_047972415.1. GTDB lineage: Bacteria > Bacteroidota > Bacteroidia > Bacteroidales > Prolixibacteraceae > Mangrovibacterium. The sequence continues at coordinate 1,887 of JBKEAN010000033.1, read as the reverse complement.
TCTATGTGTTCGACCGGGGGCTGCATTGCGGCGATTCGCTCGCAGCCAAGCCTTGGCGGAATTATTTGCTCACAGCAAACCTGGTGGCCGATACGGCAAAGCAGAATGAATATGTGCATGACCACGCAGTTCAGTTTGACGAGTACCCCGAGGTGGCACAAGGCTTTTGCCACGCCGGCTTTCAGCAGCTCATTGTATTCTGCGAAGGGCGGCAGTTGATGCTGGTCATTTCCATCCCGGGCGACAAAACCTTGGACGAACTCAATCCAAAAACAGTGGAAGACAACCCGCGAATGGTGGAATGGAACAAGCGGATGAGCCGGTATCAGGAAGGAATTGAAGGTACAGCCCCTGGCGAAACCTGGGTGTTCTTGGAGAGCGTTGACAAGGGAGAATCTTAAACTCGAAGACGCGAGGACACGAAGATGAAGATAATAGCGTGAACGAATTAAATATTGAAAATGCCATGAAAAAAAGAAATGACTATAACAGAAATAACAGAAGGGGTTCTTACACTCTTTCCACGGGGGAGTCGGAGGGGGCTTCTTTTCACTGGGGGACCTGGAGGGGGCTTTTCTCACTTTTAATTCTTCTGGCTTCGGTTCTATTTTGGTCATGTACCGGAAAAGGAAGGGTTGTTTTGGTGGCAGAGCAGAAAACGCCGCGTGAACAATTTGCGGTCGAGCGTCTTTCGAACCAGCTGATAGCCAACGGCTATCAGGTAGAAATGGCAGCCGACGCGAGCGATTCAAAAAATGCACAAATCATCCTGCAACTGGTTGAGCGGGATACCACGCAATTGTCAAAAAATACGCCGTCAGCTTTGCCCGGGGAAGGCTATGCGCTGGAAAGTAAAGGCCAGGACATTCTGTTGACGGCAACCGGAACGTCGGGCATCTTGTATGGCTGCTTGTACTTGGCCGACCACGTGAAAGAAACCGGTAAACTACCGGAGAACCTGCACCTGACCGACCAACCCGAAATGGTGATGCGCGGAACTTGTGTGGGCTTGCAAAAAACGACTTATTTGCCTGGGCGTGATGTCTATGAGTATCCATATACACCCGAAACCTTTCCTTGGTTTTACGACAAAGAACTATGGATAAAGTACCTGGATATGATGGTGGAAAACCGATACAACTCGCTGTATTTGTGGAACGGACACCCTTTTGCTTCGCTGGTAAAGCTCCACGATTATCCTTATGCCGTTGAGGTGGACGACGCGACCTTTGAGAAAAACAAGGAAATGTTTTCGTTTTTGACCTCAGAAGCCGACAAGCGCGGCATCTGGGTCATTCAAATGTTTTACAATATCATTGTGTCCAAGCCATTTGCCGAGCACAACAAACTAAAAACTCAGGAGCGTAGCCGTCCGATAGTCCCGGTAATTTCAGACTACACACGTAAAAGCATCGCCGCTTTCATCGAAAACTACCCGAACGTGGGCTTGCTGGTTACCCTGGGAGAGGCCATGAACACCATCGACGACGATGTGGACTGGTTCACCCAAACCATTATACCCGGTGTGCAGGATGGCTTGAAAGCCTTGGACTCAGAACATGAACCGCCGATTGTGTTGCGTGGTCACGATACGGATGCGGAGCAGGTGATGCACGCGGCTTTGCCCATCTATAAAAACCTGTACACCATGTTTAAATACAACGGAGAGTCGCTCACGACCTATAAGCCGCGCGATTCGTGGTCATCCATTCCGGCAGCCTTGAGCAAACTGGGCTCGGTACACATTTCCAATGTGCATATTTTGGCCAACCTGGAACCCTTCCGTTATGGCTCACCCGATTTTATCCGGAAAAGTGTGGAGGCCATGCACACGGCGCAGGGTGCCAACGGGGTGCATGTGTATCCGCAGGCATCGTACTGGGATTG
>JBKEAN010000032.1:0-13948 GCA_047972415.1 Mangrovibacterium sp. | reverse complement strand
AGCCAGCACAATGTACAGAATCAGCTTCACATCGAAATGAAGAAAGGAAAAGGCCGATTGCGCGTGGTCGTGAAAATCGACATGGTAATGCGTATGGGTGGTTCCCCAGGCGGAGCAAACCATATCGGCCATAAGCGATGCAGCCAACGCCGGAAACAGCGCATCGTATTTTATTTTTCCGAAGACGAGCACTTCCAATGCAAAAACAGCACCGGCAATCGGGGTTCCGAATACTGCACCAAAACCGGCAGCCACCCCCGAAATAAGCAGGATACGACGATCTTCATTCTCTAACTTCAACTTTTTGCCTACCCATGCCGCCATGCTACCGCCAATCTGCACCGCAGTGCCCTCGCGTCCGGCAGAGCCGCCAAACAGATGGGTAACAACGGTGGTAAGCAGTACAAACGGGGCCATGCGTGCGGGAATACCGCCGCCTGGTTTGTGTATCTCGTCCATGACCAGGTTGTTGCCAGCTTCGGCATTTTTGCCTTTAAAGCGGTATAGGCTCACAATGGCCACGCCTGCCAGCGGGAGCAAGAACAACAGCCACGGATTGTCCCAGCGTACGGCTGTTGCCAGGTTGAGCAGGTATAAGAACAAGGCAACCAGACTGCCAGAAATAAGGGCAACCGGTATGGTGAGCAGAAACCATTTCAGCACGTATTTCAGGATGACGAGCTGGTCAGGTAGTCGTCGGATGTTGAGGTGCATAAACTTCATTCAAAATAAAACAAATCAAAAAGGCGACTAAAACTAGGTATTTGAACGCATAAAACTATCGTAAAAAGGCAGAATTCCGGCTGTTACCCTACCGATGAAGCGAGAAAACCAATCTTCTTTGATAATTCGGGCGAAGATGCTAATTTCAAAAGAAAATCTGATGAACTATGAACTGGGTAAAATTCGGTATTGTATTGATTGGGTACATTGCAGTTGGCCTGCTGCCAAATGCGGTAAAAAAATCGTTGCAGCATGTTCAGATAAACATGGAAGAACAAACGCTTAGTTTTTTAAGCAACGAACAGTTGTATGGTAAAGAATTTGAGCGGGGTTATATTGTGCTGCTTTTTACAATGGCCATTCTGTTATATGCGTTTTTTTTGTTGCTCACCAAATACTACGAGCTTGGCAAACACGAAAAGCTGATGCGCAGAATAACTCTAACATGTGCATTGCTGGCACTTTTAGCATTTGTTCCGCACAACATGCAACCGTACAGTTGGCAAAGTTGGGGCATGTCGTTACAGCGGTTGATGCACAATTTACTGGCCGTTTTAGTTTTTGTATCGGTACCTGTGCTCATCGCAACTTTTCAGTTATCCATCATAAACCAATTGCGCTTTATTGGTATTGCCGGATTGTGTATCTTGTGTTTTGTTGTTTTAGTAATGGGTTATTTGTTAGTTGCCAATGGGTTGAATGGTATTGCCGAGTTATTCTTTATCAATGGCATTTCGGCATGGATTATTTTTGTGTCCATCAGTACTGTTTTTAGGAGTGAACCGCTAAACGTGTAGATGATGGATGCCACAAAATTGGCGTTTTGTTTTGTGTCCGACAAGTTGGCGGAACCATTACTATTTATCCAAAATGCCCTTTTGTACACTTTCTCCAATCAGTTTTTCGGCATAATCCCATAAGGCGGAAGAACCTTCACGAATTACTTTTTTCTTTTCGTGTACCGTTTGGTACTTTACGCCAAATTCTTTCCAGGTTCCTCCATTGTTGGAGGTGTTTTGCAACAAGGGTTCCAGCCGGTCCATCGAGCGGGCGAATTTTGCTTCGTCCGACAGGCCCTCTTCAAATTCAACCCAAGTACGGAGAAAATCCTCGGCTTGCCTTTCTGGCAACAGCCCAAAAATCCGTTGGGCTGCTTGCTGTTCCGCTTCGGTATTATCGTGAGGTTTTGTTTGGTCGTACAAAAAGGTGTCGCCGGCATCAATTTCAACCAGGTCGTGTATCAATACCATTTTCAACACTTTCAGCAAATCGATTTTGGTATTTGCATAATCGCTTAAAACAAGGGCCATAAGGGCTAAGTGCCAGCTGTGTTCGGCATCATTTTCGTTGCGGTTGCTGTTAAACAGTTTTGTTCGTCGCCTGATGTATTTTACCTTGTCAATTTCTTTGATAAAGGCAATTTGCCTGGCAAGTTCATCGTTGAGCATCTTCGTCAGATTTGTTTTGTGTTGTTTGGTAATTCGTTGTTTTATTTTGAGTAAGCTATGGTTATTTCCTAAAAAAGGTAAAAACAATTTTCCGAAATTTAGATTATGCTATGCCGAAGGTTTCAATTTTCCGGATTTTTGTATTCCGTAAATCATAAACCCAATTCCGAGAACGATGTAGGGAATGCTTAATAGTTGGCCCATATCCAGTTTCATACTTTCTTCAAAATCAACTTGTCGTTCTTTAATAAATTCGATAAAAAACCTGGCGGTAAAAATAAGTACCAGGGCCAAACCAAAGAAGAAGCCGGAGTGCAGGTATTTCCGTTTGGTTTTGTATAATGTAAATGTAATTCCAAAAATGATGAAATAAGCCAGTGCTTCATACAGTTGGGCCGGATGCCTTGGGATATTGTCAACCCTTTCAAATACAAATCCCCAGGGTTTCGACGTCGCCTTACCAATAATTTCCGAATTCATCAGGTTTGCCAGCCGTATAAAACCGGCTCCGAGCCCGGCAACAATAGCAATTAAATCGAGGGTGTCAACTACTGGGTGTTTTGTTTTTCGCGAATACAAAACGATTGCAATGATGAGCCCCAAAGTGCCTCCGTGACTGGCAAGCCCGTGATAACCGGTGAATTTTATTCCGCCGTCGTCTGCAAATTTAATCGGGAGAAGCATTTCAACCGGGTGCGACAAATAATACGCTGGCTCATAAAAAAGGCAATGTCCTAATCTGGCGCCTGCCAAAATACCGATAAATCCGTAAGTTGAAAGTAGTTGCAAGTTTTCTTTCGGAAGCTTTTCTTGTTTGAAAATCCAGCCCAGTATGTAAAGGCATAGAAAAAGCCCGGTTGCAAACAACAACGGGTAATAACGAATTGAAAGCCCTAAAATGTTGATAATTTCCGGATCCGGGCCCCAGTTGATGTAACTCAATACCATAAATCAATTCTTTTATACCTGCAATGTCAATTGTGTGGTTTGCAATAAAACCTACCCCGAAATTATGCAGGGAACTTCGGGGTAGGTTGGGAGTGGGTACAGGTAATGGTATTATTTTTTGTTCAACTCATCCTGTATTTCCTGCCTTAAATCATTGTACTTATTTTTCAGCTTTTGAGAAATTTTATCAGGCATTGTATTCAGCTTTTTAAGCTTAAATGAAAGCAATACACTGAAAATACCAATGGTAATTAGGGCCAACCCCGTCCAAAAAACAATTGTCATACCTGCAAACAATGGGTTCCAGAGCAGCAAAAACGAGAACAAAACCCCAAGCACACTTATCGCCATTAGGTTTCCCCAATCCAAAATACCATAATTTTTTAACTCAATTGCAAAGCTAATTCCCATGATTGACCGGAACAAAACAAGAAAACCAACATAAAATGGCAAAGTTGTTATCGAAATTTCAGGATTGGCAACAAGTAAAAGACCAATGAGAAATGTAAAAATGCCAAATGTTAAGTTCCATCCCCAATTGTCTATTTCGTGGCGGTTGGAAATGGAAAAAATAATTTCACTCAAGCCCGACACCAGGAACGAAATACTGAAAACAATAGCCAATGCAACATACGACTCCAGTGGGGACACAAGCGTATAAATACCAATTATAACAAACAGTGCGCCTACAATAAGCGGCACATACCAGTGTTTAATTGAACTTTCGATTGTTTTAATAAAATTACGTTTCATATTTATAGGATTTTGTTAGTGCCTACTCTTTAGGTTTTCGGCTTTCCCTGCGGTATATTATTGCCAAGGCCGGGTTAGGCTATTCGAACAGAATAGACCTTGCAAAAACAATGGGCTGAATCGTTTCTTATCCGTCAACCTATTTTTGCCTTTTTAGCCTTGTTAATTTACAATAGTTTTAAATACATTTTCACTATCGTATATAGTTTATTGCCAATCTAAATAACTGATAGTCTTTCAGGCCAAATACCCGGTTTACGTAATTCTGATGAAAAAGTTAAAAAAAATACTGGATTTTGCACCTTTGGGTTGTCAATCGAAATTCGCACCGAATTGCGTATTTTGGCCCCATGCAAACCGATTTCCGCAAAATTATACATGTTGACATGGATGCCTTTTATGCGTCGGTGGAGCAACGCGATAACCCTGCCTTGCGCGGTAAGCCCGTGGTGGTAGGGGGCGAACGCCAACGCGGGGTAATTGCCGCAGCAAGTTACGAAGCGCGGAAATTCGGGGTGCGTTCGGCCATGTCGTCGGCCCTAGCCAAGCGCAAATGCCCGACACTGGTGTTTGTAAAGCCAAACTTTGAAAAGTATAAAACGGTGAGCCGGCAGATTCGCGAAATTTTCAACGAGTACACCGACCTGGTTGAACCGCTTTCGCTCGACGAGGCTTTTCTGGATGTAACCCAAGCCAAAAAAGGAAAGCCCTCGGCAACCCTCATTGCCCGCGAAATAAAACAGCGTATCAAGGATGTAACCGGGCTTACGGCGTCGGCAGGCGTGTCGTATTGTAAATTTTTGGCCAAAGTGGCGTCGGATGTAAACAAGCCTGATGGCCTGTTTGTGATTACGCCCGATATGGCCGAAGCTTTTCTTGAAAAACTTGAGGTTGGTAAATTTTTTGGCATTGGGCGCGTAACTGCCGAAAAGCTGAACAAACAAGGCATTTACACCGGTGCCGACTTAAAAAGAATGAACCAACCGGAACTGGTGAGGCAATTTGGCAAATCGGGTGCGTATTATTACCAGATTGTGCGTGGTATTGATAACCGGCCGGTTGAAGCATCGCGCGAGCGCAAGTCGTTAGGCGCCGAAAATACTTTTTTTACCGATTATACCGAAATGGACGACCTGCTGGAACAATTACAACGGGTTGAAAATGAAGTGTGGAGGCGCATCGAAAAAACGAAAATTTACGGGCGCACCCTCACCCTGAAAATTAAGTTTGCCGATTTTGAACAGATAACCCGTAGCCGCACACGTTTCGAATTATTCAATACACAGGAAATTATTCATTCCATTGGGGTTGAATTGCTGCAAAACGAAGCACCTTTTCCAAAAGGTATCCGTTTGCTGGGGCTCACGGTTTCAAATTTCCCGCACGAAGAACGGGGGCCTGTGCAGCTAACCATCGAGTTTTAACCGGAACGCTTTTATTCCCTGCCTTCCTTCTTTTTTACCTCTTTTTCTGGCATTTGTTAGTAACGGGTGGAATGATAAAATGCGATGGTGAAATTAATCGCCGGCCGGTCAAGGTAAAACCATTCCGGTTGCCTGTCGTCCCAGGTGGTTCCTTCTTTCGGGGCCCAAAGCCAATGTTTGGCCTTAAAACCGTTGTAGCCAAGTTTGAATAGCAGAAAGTTGTGCCGGTTTTGCAACTGGTGCCGGTACCCAATTCCCGCTTCGTACACCGGCCCGCGGTGTTGCCTGTCGGCATCGGTGCGCATGGCATAGCCGCCCTCGGCATACAAAAACGGTGTGCGTGCAGGTTTTCCTGCAAAATATTTCAGGTTTACCGTTACCGGTATGGTTTGCATGTCGGGGCTGGCGTACCTGGTAAAGCCCAACCCGGCACCCACCGAAAAGTAATAATTCAGAAATAGGTTGAAACTGGCTTTTGCCCCCAGCGTAAAGGGCGAATAATCAAGCGGGTTATAATAATCGGTTTTTAACGGTAGCCCGTACCCTGCATAACCTTCCAGGGTATAGTAGGCGCCCTGGTTACGGATAATCCGGTTTTGGGCCAATGCAGGTGCCGCTGTCAATAAAAGCAAAATAGGGGCAAGCACAACGCTTGAAAAAATTAGTTTCATAGTACACATATTGGTTTGAAGGGCCGATAATTCGCCCTGAATTCCGCACAGGCCATCTTTTTCATCTCAAACAAAAACGAAAAAAGGCTCTGTTTAGTGTTTGGGCGAAAATGATTTTCAGGCTGCGTTTAAACAGAATACTCCAGATCGGCTTAAAAGGTTCCGTTTTTTGGGAATGAAAATCACTTTTAACCCGATTTAACCCTTCAGGATACGTTGTACAACCCCAATTGATACGTTGGGAACCCCTCCGGAGACGTTAACCACCCCCATTGTTGGGGCAGAAACCCCCTCCCGATAGGTACATCAACCCCAACCTGGGGGTTAATAACCTCAACCGAGGGTTTATGCAACGCCAAGCAAGGGGTTAACAACCTAAACAATGGATTAAATACGTCAAGCAATGGAGTAAATAACGCCAACGGCGGGGTAAAGTAGATTGAAATTACGGCTGTTTAGTTCTTTAAGGGAAAAATGTAAATGGCCCGGCCTCAAATACGCTTCGCTTTTGGGCGTATTTTCGCCTCTTTTGCAATTATTCGCTATTTTTGGCCTGCAACAAACCCGGATAATGAAAAAATTACTCTCACTTCCCGAAAACCTGGTTGGCCAGTTTCACCAACTCGAACAAGTTTCCGAACACGATTATTTTTGCAGCAGCGATCCGGCCGGGACCAAAGTTGGCTCTGGTGGCGGAACTTCGTGGCTGCTGTATCAGAATTGGTTGAGCACTTGCCCCGAAAAACCATTTGGCCAATGGCTCGCCCAGGATAAACGCATCATCATTCATGCCGGGGGGCAAAGCCGGCGTTTACCGTCGTATGCCAGCTGCGGCAAAATTTTATCGCCCATCCCCGTGTTCCGCTACGAACGTGGGCAAAGCCTCAACCAGCATTTACTTGATTTGCAGTTGCCGCTGTACGAGAAAATTATGGCGCAGGCTCCCGCTTCAACCCATACTCTAATTGCCAGTGGCGATACCTTTATCCGTGCCAGCGGGAAAATTGAAAAATTGCCCGAGGCCGATGTTGTTTGCTATGGTTTATGGGTCGAACCGGAGTTGGCCATGAACCACGGTGTTTATGTGTGCGACCGCGAATACCCGCACCAACTGCAATACATGCTGCAAAAGCCCGATGCCGCTACCATTCGTTCGTTGGCTGTAAATAAGCTATTTTTAATGGATATTGGCATTTGGCTGCTCAGCGATCGTGCCATTGAATTGTTGATGAAAAAATCGGGTTTCAATGCCAACTCGGTTCCGGCCGATTGGAAACCAACTTGCTACGATTTGTATGGCCAGTTTGGATTGAATTTGGGTTTGCAGGCACGGAATGCCGACCCGGAACTCAATGCCTTGTCGGTTGCTATTTTGCCACTTCCCGGCGGCGAGTTTTACCATTATGGCACCAGCCGCGAGTTAATTTCGTCAACCCTCGCCATCCAAAACAGGGTGAAGGATCAGCGGAGTATTTGGACTAAAAATGTAAAGCCTCACCCGGCCATGTTTGTCCAGAATGCGCAGATTGACATTTCATTAACTTCGGATTATTCCGAGTTGTGGGTCGAAAATACCCACATCGCTAAAAATTGGGTAATTGGGCAAAAGCATATCTTCACCGGCATCCCGGAGAACAATTGGGCGCTACATGTTCCTTCCACCGTTTGTTTGGATGTGAGCCCGGTTGGACAGAACGATTTTGCCCTTCGTCCTTACGGCTTCAACGATAAATTTTCGGGCCGGGTGGGCGATAGGTCAACCTTGTGGATGGATATTTCTTTTATGGAATGGTTGCAGCAACGAGGCATTGCGCTTGCCGAAACAGGGATTGGCGAAGGGACCGATATTCAGGAAGCTGCTATTTTCCCGCTTGTACAAAACCAGGAAACAATGAGCGAGATGCTCAACTGGATGATTCACCCCTCGGATAATGCCCGGCTGAAGGCGCTTTGGCTCGGCAGTACGCGTTTGTCGGCCGCAGGCATTTCGGCCCAGGCCAATTTGCACCGGTTATACGAACAACGACAGAATTTCCGCTTGCAAAACTGGCCGGTACTGGCTAAAAATTACCAACGCAGTGTATTCTATCAAATCAATTTGGACGAGGCAGCCCGCGATTTTGCAGATCATCAGTTGCTGCTTCCGCCAACGCTGCCCGAAACCGAACCGGCAATAACACGCCTGCACGATTATATGTTTCGCAGTAGGGTTGCGCAATACGCCGGGCTGGACCCGCAGCCCGAGGAACAGAAAGCTTTTGCACTACTGCGCGATAGCTTAATCTGCTCGTTGAAAGGCGACCGGGTATTGCCGCAACTGAATGTGTTCCCCGACCAGATTGTGTGGGGGCGCAGCCCGGTACGCATTGATTTGGCCGGTGGCTGGAGCGATACCCCGCCGTATTGCCTTATGGCTGGAGGTTCGGTGTTGAATATGGCCATCGAACTAAACGGGCAACCGCCTTTGCAGGTGTACGTGAAACCCTGCGACGAGCATAAAATTATTTTGCGTTCCATTGATTTGGGGGCGAGAGAAGATGTGACCAGTTACGAAGAACTTGCAGATTACCAGAAAGTTGGTTCCGCATTTTCAATTCCAAAGGCGGCATTGTGCCTGGCCGGTTTTAGCCCCGAGTTTTCGAAATGCACAAAAAATACATTGAAAGAGCAGCTGAAAGAGTTTGGTTGCGGACTGGAAATTTCGTTGCTGGCTGCCATTCCGAAAGGTTCGGGACTGGGTACCAGTTCAATTTTAGCATCAACCGTATTGGGGGCACTGTCCGATTTTTGCGGTTTAAATTGGGACAAAACCGAAATCTGCAACCGCACCTTGGTGCTGGAACAGTTGCTAACTACCGGCGGTGGCTGGCAGGACCAGTATGGCGGTGTATTTGCAGGTGTGAAACTACTCGAAACCGAAGCTGGACTGTACCAATCGCCGAAAGTGAGTTGGGCTCCCGAGTTTCTGTTTACCCGCCCCGAATACCGCGACTGTTTATTGCTGTATTACACAGGCATTACCCGGACTGCTAAAAATATCTTATCTGAGATTGTTCGGGGCATGTTCCTCAATTCAACCCGCCACCTAGCTATTTTGAACGATATTAAAACCCACGCACGGGCCACTTTCGAAGCACTTCAAACCGGAAGTTACGAAAGCTTTGCCGGGCAGGTGGCTATTACCTGGCAACAAAAGCAAGCTCTCGACCCGGGAACAAATCCGGCGGCTATTCAGCAAATTATACAAATGATAGCCGATTTATGTGTGGCTTACAAGTTGCCCGGTGCTGGTGGTGGCGGCTACATGTTTATGATGGCCAAAAACCCGGAAGCGGCCGCCAGGATAAAACAGATACTGAATTCGAACCCACCCAACCGTCGAGCTCGTTTTGTCGACATTAGTTTGTCGCAAACAGGGTTGCAGCTTAGCCGGTCTTAAGTGGAAAGGTATAATTAAAAGACAACAGGTTGATTTTGATTTTATGTTTTGGATAATTTTTTACGTTGTCCGGATTTGCCGATTCCGGTTGTTTTTAGCAAATGATGGTTTGTTTAGTTTATTTTAATTGGATTTGAAATAATTCCGTATTTCAGGTAGGGTATTGTGCCGGTTATTTGGATTTATCAGAGAAATAAAACCAAATAAACACCTGCAATAATGGAAAACTTAATTCGCACGGCAATTGAGGCTGCGTTGGCTGGGGGACGAGAGATTTTGGCCGTTTATAATAGCAGGCACATGCGTTTGAAAGTTGAAATGAGAGCTAACCTTTCGCCGCAAACCAATGCCGATATCAATAGTCACCTGGCAATTATAGCAATGTTGGAAAAGACAGAACTACCAATATTGAGCGAAGAAGGAGAGGATGTTGCCTACGAAATCCGGCGAAATTGGGAACGCTTTTGGCTCGTCGATCCGTTGGATGGAACGGCTGGGTTTTTACGCCGAAGTGGTGAGTTTTATGTGAACACTGCACTTATCGATCATTGCAGGCCGGTGCTCGGTGTTATTTATGCACCCATAAGTAAAAAGCTATACTGGGGGGCCGAAAACGTTGGTGCCTACAAGTATACTTTCAACGAGGCATTCGGCAGTGTCGAAGAAATCTTCAAAAACGGGGTTCAATTACCAATAGCATGTGGGCCGAAAAGCTACTGGCATGTGATTGGTAGCCGCTCGTTAAAAGCTCCCGATGCTCATCAGTTTTTACCACAGCAGATAGCCGATAGCAGGAAAGAATGCAAAGTGGACGTTGTAAACGTGGGAACTTCGCTTAAAATTTGCCGCGTTGCCGAAGGACAGGCCGATTTTTACCCCTGCCTGGAGCCAAGCATGGAATGGAACACGGCTGCGGGACATGCCATTGCAAATGCAGCAGGGAAAAGAATTACCGGATTAGATGGTAAAACGCCGTTGATATATAATAAGCAACAGCTTGTAACCCCTAACTTTTTAGTTTATTGATAGCTTTTTTGTACTGATGGCGTATTGGATTTTCACCCAGCTACAGCTTCGGATAAATGCGCTCTTTTGCAAATTGCTCGTAGCTAAAATAATTGACCTCTGCCATAAGCGGTTGAACTTTATCTTTCTCCGAAAGTTGAATGTCAGCTTTCGGTAGCAGCCAGTCGATACCAATCAACGGATCATTCCATAACAAGCCACCATCGTATTCGGGAGCATAGTAATTGTCACATTTATAAGAAAAAATTGCAGTATCACTCAAAACGACAAAGCCGTGGGCAAAGCCTTGCGGAACCCACAGTTGACGCTGGTTTTCGGACGACAGGCGAACTGAGGCATGTTGTCCGTAGGTTGGCGAACCCATGCGAATATCGACAGCAACATCCAATACTTCACCCTCGATACACCGAACCAATTTTGATTGCGTAAAAGGAAAGCGCTGAAAATGCAGTCCACGCAAAACACCGTATGACGAACGGGATTGATTATCCTGCACAAAGTGAATTTTACCAACAGCTTTTTCAAAAACATCCTGACGGAAGGATTCGAAGAAGTAGCCGCGGGCATCTCCAAAAATTTTTGGCTCGAAAATAAGCACTTCGGGAATATTGGTTGGAATGATGTTCATGCTATTTTATCAGTTTCAGCAAATATTGTCCGTATTCGTTTTTCTTTAGCGGTTCAGCTAATTTTTGCAGTTGTTCCTTGCCGATGTAACCTTTCATATAAGCAATTTCTTCGATACAAGCAATTTTAAGCCCCTGGCGTGTTTCAACCGTTTCAATAAATGTACTGGCGTCCAGGAACGATTTGTGCGTACCTGTATCGAGCCAGGCATAGCCACGGCCCATCAACTCAACCTTTAGCCGGCCTTCTGCCAGATATTGCTGGTTAACGGTTGTAATTTCGTACTCGCCGCGGGCCGAGGGTTTTATTTTCGTGGCCACTTTTACCACATCGTTGGTGTAAAAATACAAACCCACAACAGCATAGTTTGAAGCTGGTTTTGCCGGTTTTTCTTCAATCGACGTTACATTGCCTTCACTGTCGAAAGTGGCAACACCGTATCGTTCCGGGTCATTCACGTAGTAGCCAAAAACGGTTGGCTTTTTATCAATTTCAACATTTCGCCGCGCATCGGCCAGCAATTGGGTGAAGCCATGCCCATAGAAAATATTGTCGCCCAAAACCATGCAAACATCGTCGGTGCCAATAAATTCGGCTCCCAGCGTAAATGCTTGTGCCAAACCGTCGGGGCTGGGTTGTACTTTGTAACTGAATTTCAATCCCAGCTCTTCGCCACTTCCCAGTAATTTTTCGAAGTTCGGCAAATCCTCAGGAGTAGAAATAATCAGTATTTCGCGAATGCCAGCCAGCATCAACACCGACAAGGGATAATAAATCATCGGTTTGTCGTAAATGGGCAACAATTGTTTCGATATTCCTTTTGTAATGGGGTAGAGGCGTGTGCCGGAACCCCCGGCTAAAATGATTCCTTTCATATGGTTTGTTTGTTGAATTGTTGAAAGATGTTGAGTCGTTTATTGAAATCGGCTTTTGTGTAATGTGTTGATTTTGTTTGCTAATTCGTTGATTTGAAGCCGGAAGGGTTCGCTTTCTTCATTCGAAATGAAGCATAACTCTGTTGCTAATATCAAATCGAATCAACAATTCATCGTTTCAACGTTTCTCATATTGTTGTTCGTAATACTTCTGATAGTCGCCACTGGTAACGTTTTGCAGCCAGGCTTCGTTTTGAAGGTACCAATCAATGGTTTTTTCCAGGCCTTCTTCAAATTGAAGGCTGGGTACCCAACCCAATTCGCGCTGTAATTTAGTTGAATCGATGGCGTATCGCAGATCGTGCCCTGCACGGTCTTTTACGTAGCTAATTAATTGTTCCGAAGTACCGGCTTGGCGCCCCAGTTTGCGATCCATGATTTTGCACATGAGTTGAATCAGATCAATGTTTTTCCACTCGTTGTGGCCGCCAATATTGTAGGTTTCGCCCACTTTGCCGGTATGAAAAATGACATCGATGGCACGGGCATGATCTTCAACCCACAACCAGTCGCGGATATTTTCGCCTTTGCCATACACCGGTAATGCCTTGTTGTTGCATATGTTGTGAATAAATAGCGGTATCAATTTTTCTGGAAACTGGAACGAACCGTAGTTGTTCGAGCAGTTTGATACGAGTGCAGGTAAGCCAAAGGTGTCGCAATAGGCACGAACAAAGTGGTCGGAGCTGGCTTTTGATGCCGAATATGGGCTGTGCGGATCGTATTTAGTAGTTTCGGTAAACATACCCTCGTTGCCCAGCGAGCCGTAAACCTCGTCGGTTGAAACGTGGTAAAAGAGTTTGCCTTCGCTCTTGTTTTTCCAGATTTCGCGGGCAGCGTTCAGCAGGTTTACTGTTCCGATAACGTTGGTGAAAACGAACTCGGTAGGGTTGGAGATGGAACGGTCAACATGGCTTTCGGCTGCCAGGTGAATAATACCATCAAATTGATGTTCGCGGAACAAATTCAGCATGGCCGCACTGTCAACAATATCTGCTTTTACAAAGCTGTAGTTGGGTTTGCCCTCCACGTCCTTCAGGTTCGCTAGGTTTCCGGCATAGGTTAGTTTATCGAGGTTGACGATTTGAAGGTCGGGATATTTGTTTACAAATAAGCGGACTACGTGCGAACCAATAAAACCAGCCCCGCCAGTGATTAATATTTTCTTCATTTTGTTAAAATTTTCAAGAAAGATGCTAAGGTACGATAATGTTGACAGGAATAATGCTGATCATTATTAGCTGTTAAACGAAGGAACAATATTATGGCGACGCTCCTTCTACATATCGCCCAAGTAGTATTCCACCATCAGCCGAATGCCTTCGCTCAGTTCAATTTTGTGCTTCCACCCCAGGCCATGCAATTTTGACGGGTCGGTTAGTTTGCGCATGGTGCCATCGGGCTTGGCGGGATCGAAAGCTAATGTACCCCGAAAGCCAATTTCTGCCTTAATGGTTTCTGCCAGCTTGCGAATGGAAATTTCTTTACCTGTACCGATATTGATGTGTGTATTACGGACTTCTCCGGGGCCGGATGTTTTGCTGCTTTGCTCCAATACATCGGTAAAGTTGCGGTTTTCGAGTAGGAATACGCAGGCATCGGCCATATCTTCGCTCCACAAAAACTCGCGTAGGGGTTTGCCCGATCCCCAAAGATGCAGAGCCCCTTTCGTTTCACCCGTTGGGGGAATGATACCGTACTTATTTAGTTTGGCCAGAATGTCGGTTTGGCTTGCCATACCGTTAACTCCTTCAACCGGGCGGCGGTTTAAATCGTTGCGAATAGCCTGCCAGTTGGCATCTTCGAGGCATTTGGCCAGGTAAATTTTGCGGACCATAGCCGGTAATACGTGCGATGTTTCGAGGTTGAAATTATCATTCGGCCCATACAGGTTGGTTGGCATTACCGAAATGAAGTTGGTCCCGTATTGCAGGTTGTAGCTTTCGCACAGTTT
>JBKEAN010000031.1:0-16577 GCA_047972415.1 Mangrovibacterium sp. | reverse complement strand
CTGTCCAATCTCCCTTCCCTCCCGGGGAAAGGTTGGAGATGGGGCTTTTTCTTCTTTTTCCTCCCCGCCGGGGAGGCCAGGAGGGGCATCTACTTCATAAACTGCCATACCGGACTACAAACCGACGCATAGACCTCTTTGGCGAAGTTGAGCATACCCTCGTATCCCGCAAGGGCTTCGTTGCGTTCGTGATTGTGGTCGCAGAAACCAAGCCCGAGCTTGTAGGCAATTGGCCTTTCTTTCACGCCGCCAATGAACAGGTCTGCCCCGGTTTGTTTGACAAATTCGGAAAGTTCGTTCGGATTGGAATCATCAACAATAATGGTTCCGTCGTCACACATCTCTTTCAGTAGCTTGTAGTCATCAACGTTTCCGGTTTGCGAACCCACGACCACGGTTTTCATCCCAATCAAGCGAAGCGCTTTGACTAGCGAAATGGCTTTGAAAGCACCACCAACGTATATGGCCGCCTTTTTGCCTTCCAGTTTTGTACGGTACTGTGCCAGCTCGGGTAAAAGCTTGGTCAACTCTTCTTTGACGAGTATCCGGGCTTTGTTCATCATTTCGTCCGACTGGAAGAATTTGGCTACCTCGTAGAGGGCGTCGCTCATGTCCTCGATGCCGAAATAAGAGACCTTCATAAACGGAATGCCATATTTTTCTTTCATTTCTTTGGCTAGGCCAATCATGGATCCCGAACACTGAACAATGTTGAGTTGGGCGGTGTGCGCTTTGCGGATATCGTCAACCCGGCCATCGCCGGTCATGGCTGCCACCAGGTTTACGCCCATCTTTTTATAGTATTCGGCCAGAATCCAGAGTTCGCCGGCCAGGTTGAAATCACCCAGAATATTAATGCTGTGCTCAGGGGCTATAAATGTGGTGTCGGTACCGATTAATTTGGCCAGCGCGCCACAGGCGATTTTGTAGCCGTCTTTCTTTGTTCCGTTAAAACCTTCTGACATGACCGGGATGACATCGATGCCTTTTTCGCGCGTCACCCGCCGGCACACGGCTTCCACATCGTCACCAATCACCCCTACAATACAGGTCGCATAAACAAAAGCGCCTTTCGGCTTGTACGTATCAATTAAACTGATGAGGGCTTTGTACAGCCGTTCTTCGCCCCCAAAGACCACTTCTTTTTCCTTTAAATCTGTTGTAAAACTCAAGCGGTGAATTTGCGGTCCCGATGACAGCGAACCCCGAATATCCCAGGTGTAAGCGGCACAGCCTACCGGCCCGTGAACGAGGTGGAGCGCATCCGCAATGGGATAAAGCACCACCTGCGAACCGCAAAACACACAGGCCCGTTGACTGACTGAACCGGCCACACTGGCTTTCCCGCAGGCAATTGTTGCATCTTCTTCTCCTCTCCCTTTGGTTAGTATGGCATTTTTCCGGTCGTTAATAAATGCATTCATTGCGTTTCATTTTAAAAAGAAAGGGAGGCTGCGGGTTGCCTCCCCTCTCATTTTGACATTATGAAGACCACATATTCTAAAGGGATGTCTCCCCGTTCAAATCCTTCGATTGGCTGAAGGAAGGATGTATTTTGAAGAAGGACGCTATGCTGTCAATCATTGTCATTTGTTGTCATTTGTTGTCATTTGTTGTACAAAGAATGACTACTTAATGACCACCTAATGACCAATTAATAACTATTAAATGACAGCTTTACAATCCCCTTTGGCATTACATCTGCAATTCCAGTTTTTCTTCCGGACAAGTGGCATCAATTTTATCCATGATGGCTCCCAGAATTTTTTCCAGAATACGGATAGCACCCATGTAACCGACTGTTGGGAAATAGCTGTGACCGGCGCGGTCGAGTATGGGGAAGCCCATGCGCACGAAGGGAGTATCTTCGTCACGAGCAATGTATTTGCCGTAGGTATTGCCAATAATCAGGTCAACGCCTTGTTCTTTAATCCACTGGTGCATGAGGAACATATCAGCTTGCGGCCCGTTTTTGTATTTGGCTTCCGGTACGCGCTCGGCCAACAGCGCTGTCGCCTTGGTTTCGAATGCCTTCCCAGGGGTACCCGACACGATGTAAACGGGTTTCATGTCAATGTCAATCAAGAACTCAATCAATGGCAGAATATTATCCGGGTCGCCAAACAGGGCTACGCGCTTGCCGTAAAGGTATTGGTGCATATCGGTAATCAGGTCAACCAAGCGCCCGCGCTCGGCCGTAATCTCGTCCGGAACCGATACCCGACCAGCCTTTGCCAGAGCTTGGATAAAGCGGTCGGTAGCGCGCAAGCCAACAGGAATGTCAATCAGCTCGAAAGGAACTTTGCATTTGTTATCCAGGGCAACAGCTGCTTTTTTTGTGGCCCATTCGCCCATTGCAACGGTTTTCAGGCTATCGCCCATGCTTACCATTTCTCCAATAGTCGTCCCACCTTTCGGATACATGGTGTAGCTACCGGTCATCGGCGCATCTAGCACTTCGGACGTATCGGGCAACAAAACCGATTTGATTTTCATCATCGATGCCAAACGTTTCAACTCGCGCATGTCCGAGGGTTCAACCCAGCCCGAAAGCAGGTTAACCTGGCGTTTTCGTTCATCGGTTTTTTCGGGGAAGTATTTGCAAAACGACTCCAGCATATTGGCATAACCGGTAACGTGCGAACCCACATAACTTGGGGTTGGTGCCTGTACCACGTGTTTACCCATGGGAACTTTTCCCTCGTCGATCGCTTTTTTCACAATCTGTCCCAGGTCGTCTCCAATGGTTTCGGACAAGCAGGTTGAATGAACAGCCACGATTTTGGGATCGTAAACATCGAAAATGGTTTCGAGTGCAGTGAGCAAGTTTGCTTGTCCGCCAAATACCGAAGCACCTTCGGTAAATGAGGAGGTTGATGCCATGACCGGCTCTTTGTAATGGCGGGTAAGGGCGCTGCGGTGATACGAGCAACAGCCCTGCGAACCATGGCTGTGCGGCAAACATCCGTGAACACCCAAGGCTGCGTACATGGCACCCACCGGTTGGCAGGTTTTTGCCGGGTTAATGGTCAGCGCGGTGCGCTCTTTTACTTTGTCTGTGGTATGTCGTAGTAACATGATAAATCCTCCTTATTAAGCTTCAATGGTCATACTGCCCACTATTTCCGGTTCGTTTTTCCAGGGCGTATCAATCAATTTCCATATTTTAGTATCCAGCATACGTTGCATCTCGGTGTAGAAGTTTATGGCTCCCTGGAAACAAGTGTAAGGGCCGCCGGCATCGTAGTTATGCAACTGTTTCAGGGGAACACCGTATTTTTGTACCACATATTTTTCTTTGATTCCGGCACAAAATACGTCGGGATGGTAAAACTCAATAAGCTTCTCGGTTTCCCAATGGTTGACATCATCAATTACCAACGAGTTCTTCTTCATTTCGGGCATCATGCCTTTGTAATCGCTGAACTCGAACCCGGCATTCATTAAGCCGGCTTTTTTGCTGACCAAGTCTTCGCGGAAGCGGGCATTGTCTTTTTCAACGGTCAACTCTTCGATGTTGCGGGTGTCCGCATCAATTTTAATATCGGGAATTACTTTACGGCCTTCATAGTCATCGCGATGGGCGAACTCGTATCCTGCCGATACCACATTGATACCCAGCTCGCCAAATAAATCCTGGTAGTGATGGGCGCGCGATCCGCCAACGAACATCATCGCAACTTTACCCTCGACTTTGGGCTGAATGATAACCCGAACGGCTTCAACCTTCGCCATTTCGCGCTCGACAATTGTGTTTACCCTGGCAATCAGTTCCGCGTCGCCGAAGTATTCTGCTATCTTTTTCAGCGATTTAGCGGCCGATTTGGCTCCAACAAAGTTGACTTTAATCCAGGGTATCCCGTATTTTTCTTCCATCATCTCGGCAATGTAGTTGATGGAGCGATGGCACATCACCATGTTCAAGTCGGCCGTGTGGGCATATTCCATGCTCTGAATCGTCGAGTTGCCCGAGAAAGTTGAAATCAGGGTAATGCCGGCCTCTTCAAACAAGCGCTCAATTTCGAAAGCGTCGCCACCAATGTTGTACTCACCCAGTAAGTTGACCTGGTATTTGCCCATGCGCTCTTTGTTATTGCGACCCACCACGTGCGCGAATACCTGGTTGTTGGCAATGTGGTGACCCGCAGACTGTGACACTCCGCGATAACCTTCACAGCTAAAACCAAAGATGTTAATTCCCAATTCCGCTTTCATGTCGCGAGCTACGGAGTGAACATCGTCGCCAATCAAGCCTACAGGGCAGGTCGAAAAGATACCGATTGCTTTGGGATGAAACAGGTCGAAGGCTTCGCGAATCGCTTCCTTCAATTTAATTTCGCCGCCAAACACGATGTTTTCATCCTGCATATCGGTAGAGAAGCAATACGGAATGTAGTTATCCTCTCCTTCGGCAGGGCGAGTTTGGTTTCGACGGGTCAGCCAGGCGTAAAAGCTACAGCCAATGGGGCCGTGTACCAGGTTAATGATGTCGCGGGTGGGGCCCAAAACCACCCCTTTGCATCCGGCGTAGGTACAACCGCGTTGGGTAATAATTCCTGGAATGGTGCGCACATTGGCCTGAATTTCCTGATCGAGATGAGGGTCATTCACAATCAGTGCCTTGTCGCGTTTTTTAGCCACCTTGCGCGGGTATTTTGCCAAAATCTCTTCTTTTAGCTGCGAGGGATCCGGCAAACCGTTTGTATAATCTTTTTTCTTTACCATGACTGTTTGTTTTTTAAAGAATTGTTGTTCCCGTCTCACCCGTGCGTACCCGAACAGCGTCCATTAAGGGCATGACGAATATTTTTCCGTCGCCGGGAGCTGGTGTTTGGTTTACTTCAATGAGGGTATCAATGGTTAATTGAACGTTTTCGTCAGAAACCGCGATACTTAAAACACGTTGAGGTCTTATTCTCGGTTCTTCACCCAAATGAGTGAGGGCTTCGGGCATGTTTTGTTTTGCCCCTTCCATTACTTTGGCATCCCAAAGGCCTTTGCCCCGCCCGAAAACTTTTCCGGTTGCAGTCATCGAGGTGATTCCCGCCTCGGTCAGGGCCTGCTTGGTTTCGTTCATCTTGTCAATCCGGATGATGGCCATTATCATTTTCATGGTCGTGAAGATTTTAGTTTATAACTCTTTGGTGCCGCGACTAATGGTATAGGCTTCTTCTACCGGGCTAACAAAAATTTTCCCGTCGCCAAAAGCCCCTTTAGGCTGGGTAACAGCGGTATCCATAATCGTTTTGATGACGTAGTCTTTGTCTTCGTCTTTCACTACCAGGATAAGCATCTCCTTGGGAAGCTCGTCGTAAGTCACATCGCCAATTTTGATACCGCGTTGTTTCCCACGGCCTACCACGGGGATTTTTGTTACGGCAGGGAAGCCAGCTTCAAAAAGGGCTGTAAGAACTTTGCTTGATTTTTCGGGGCGGATGACGGCTCTTATCATTAACATACTTTGGTTCTCCTTACGAATTAGTGAGTTGATTTTTTTTGTGCTTTGGGGGCTAAAACGATTAGTTGGCAATACCAAAATCGATCAGCAATTTCTCCAGTTGGTCAATTTCCAGCGGACTGGGAATGATGAACATTTCGTTTTTATCGATAGCGCGAGCCAGTGTGCGGTATTCGTCAGCCTGCGGATGCGCCGGAGCGTGGTCAATAACCGTTTTGCGGTTAATTTCGGCATGTTGCACCATGTTGTCGCGCGGAACAAAGTGAATCATCTGTGTCCCGATTTGTTTGGCCAACTCTTCAATCATCTGGCGCTCGTTGTCCACTTTGCGCGAGTTGCAAATTAATCCTCCCAAACGCACAGTTCCGGCTTGTGCATACTTTTTAATCCCTTTGCAAATGTTGTTGGCTGTGTACATGGCCATCATTTCGCCCGATACCACGATGTAAATTTCTTCTGCTTTCCCATCGCGGATTGGCATGGCAAAGCCACCACAAACCACATCGCCCAGTACGTCGTAAAACGTATAGTCGGTTTTATACTTTGGATCCCAGGCACCCAATTGTTCCAGCAAGTTTATGGAGGTAATAATACCTCGTCCGGCGCAACCTACACCCGGCTCCGGACCTCCCGACTCCACGCAACGCGTTCCTTTAAAACCTTCTTTAATGATGTCGTCCAATTCCACATCTTCGCCTTCCTCGCGCAAGGTATCCAACACGGTTTTTTGCGCCAAACCACCTAATAGCAAACGGGTTGAGTCTGCTTTCGGATCACAACCCACTACCAGTACATTTTTTCCCATTTCGGCCAATCCGGCAACTGTATTCTGTGTTGTGGTCGATTTTCCGATCCCACCTTTTCCATAAATAGCTATCTTTCTCATTGTTTTTCGAATTTTGAGGATTCAATATTTTTCGTTTGCCTCCTCAAAAGCCAGAACGGTGCCAAGCAGAAAAAACCAAAATTTAAAAAATAAAGAATTAAGAATTAACAAATTGATAATTAACTAGTTGAAAAACACGAAAAATTTCAGCATCGTTTGGCACGAATTCATTTCTCCTACATTCTGGTAGGAAATGCGCCGGAACCATCCTTTTTTGTTGCTCTCCACAAAAAGCTTGTTTTTTCGGGCGTTCGAGAAGATATGCTGTAAAACAGGTCTTACAAAATTGTAATAAATACATTTTCCGTATTTATGGGCAGCAGGCAATCTTTTTGTTTCAATTAATAACACTCAAACTAACCACACCTTGGCTTCACAGTTAAATTCAGAAATGCCTGCATATGAAATAATTCTTAACTAATCTCAAATTAGTTGCTTTTGTCAACTAATTCGCTTTACCTTTGGCCTCACGCTGATTTTAGAATCTATGGACACAGAAAAACCATTGACTTACCTGCTTGGGCAAACCATGCACTTGGTAAAATTGAAAATAATGTCGCGGTTTAAAGAGAACGACGTTGACTTGAGCTTGGAGCATTTTATTATCCTGAACCAAATTGATCTGCACGATGATTTAACCCAACAAGATTTGGCAAACCACTTTCAACGCGATAAGTCAATCATCCTGCGTCTTATTAACAGTTTAATTGAGTTGCGTTATGTTGTCCGGTTGCAGGATAGGGAAGACAAACGAAAAAAGAACCTGATGCTGACAAAAAAGGGATACGATATGCTGGTCTTTATCAAAAAGATTGCGCACGATGTATCAACCGAATTATTAACCGGGGTGAGTCCCGAAGAAATCTTGACCTTCGAAAACGTGATTAATAAAATTCAGTTAAACACTGGTTTTTATGATCCAAATTCGAAATGTTGATTTTTGCAACGATTAAAATGAATTATTCACTAAAAAACAATATGAAAACGCTCACACACCTAAAAAATCTGAGTATTGCTGCCGTACTGGTTACGGCTTACTCCTGCTCCAAACCACAGGGAGCACCAGCCGGTATGGCAGGACAAGTAAGAGAATATGCTGTTCTTGAAATTGCGTCGTCTGATATTGTCCTGTCGAAGGACTATCCAACAAGCCTTCAGGGGGAACAAACCGTTGATATCCGTCCCCGTGTTGCCGGTTATATCGAATCTATTTTGGTTGACGAAGGCGACTTTGTCACCAAAGGACAGGTTCTGTTCCGTTTAAACGCCAATGATCTGCAAGCACAGGTTCGTTCGGCCGAGGCCCAGGTAAAAGTGGCTGAATCGACCGTGAACACTGCCGAAATCAACCTGAAAACCACCCAACCCTTAGTTGAAAAGAACATCATCAGCGAGTACCAGTTGGAATCGGTGAACACCGCCTTGAAATCGGCCCAGGCACAGTTGGCCCAGGCCAACGCGAATCTGGCCAATGCCAAAGCCAATTTGGCCTTCACCGTGATTACCAGCCCGACAAACGGCATTATCGGTACCTTTCCCTACCGCGTTGGCAGCCTGGTCAGCAGCGCAATTACCGAGCCCCTGACAACAGTCTCAAACACAGGAAGCATGCAAGCTTATTTCTCCATTAACGAGAAAGATTTTTTGGCACTCATCAAAAACCTTCCTGGAAAAACAACCAAAGAAAAATTGGAAAGTCTGCCTCCGGTTTCACTGGTCATGGCCGATAATACCGTTTATTCGACACCCGGAAAGATTGAAACCGCCAGCGGGATTGTTGACCCCACAACGGGTGCTGTCAACATCCGGGCCTCCTTTCCGAATCCGGAAGGTTTGCTGCGCTCGGGCGGAAGCGGAAAAGTTCGCCTGCCCGAAAACTATACCGGGGCTTTATTGGTACCTCAAAAAGCTACTTACGATATTCAGGGTAAACACTTTGTGTATGTTGTCAATGCCGAAAACAAGGTAGTGAATACACCCATTGAAGCCCACGCCGGAAACCTGAAAGACACCTATGTGGTCACTTCCGGTTTGAATATTGGCGACAAAATTGTTGTTGAAGGAATTAGCTCATTGCGCGACGGTACCGAAATTAAACCCAAGCTTGCCGGTGCAGCCCCCGAAGCTAAACCTCAAGGGCAGGAAACCACTAACCATTAATTCGCTCATCTATTATGTTTAGACAATTTATTGAACGACCGGTACTATCCACGGTTATTTCCATCATATTGGTCATCCTCGGGGTACTGGGGATTACCTCGCTCCCCATTGAGCAATACCCCGACATTGCGCCACCAACCATTCAGGTTACGGCAACCTATACAGGGGCCGACGCCCAAACGGTATTGAATAGTGTTGTGATCCCCCTCGAAGAGCAAATAAACGGGGTGGAAGACATGATTTACATGAACTCGACTGCCAGCAACAACGGTTCTGCTACCATTCAGGTCTATTTTAAACAGGGTACCAACCCCGACATGGCCGCTGTGAACGTTCAGAACCGGGTAGCCCGGGCCAACTCGCTCCTGCCCGCGGATGTGACCCGCGCCGGTGTGATTACCGCCAAGCGCCAAAACAACATGTTGATGGTATTTTCGGTGTACAGCGAAGACGGGCGCTACGACGAAACCTTCTTGCAAAACTACGCCAAAATTAACCTTTTACCTCAGGTACAGCGGGTTAATGGGGTGGGCGAAGCGATGGTGTTCTCCGGTAAGGACTATTCAATGCGTGTTTGGCTGAAACCGGAAATAATGGCCTCCTACAAGCTGATTCCGGCTGATGTGGTCGCCGCGCTGAACGCCCAAAACCTGGAAGCTGCTCCCGGCCGTTTTGGAAAGCAAAACGACCAAAGTTTTGAGTATGTGATCCGTTACAAAGGAAAATTCACTCAACCCGAAGAATTCGAAAATATTGTTATCAAATCGGATGCAGACGGGAATGTGCTTCGGCTGGGCGACGTGGCCCGGGTTGAAATGGGTGCGCTTAGCTATGACGTGATTACCGCCACTCAGGGAAATCCGGGAGTTTCCATGGCCATTTTCCAATCGGCTGGCTCGAACGCCCGGAATACCATTATCGAAATCCAAAAGGTGCTTGAAGAGGTATCAAAAACCTTCCCTCCGGGAGTCAAGTATTCGGAGTTGATGAATACCAATGAGTTCCTCGATAGCTCGATTGAAAAAGTAATTCACACGTTGATTGAGGCCTTCATCCTGGTATTCCTTGTCGTATTTATCTTCCTTCAGAACTTCCGCGCTACCCTAATCCCGGCCATTGCCGTTCCGGTGGCTATTATTGGTACTTTCTTCTTCCTCAATATCTTTGGCTTTACCATTAACCTGCTCACCTTGTTTGCGCTGGTACTCGCCATCGGGATTGTGGTTGACGATGCCATTGTGGTGGTGGAAGCCGTCCATACCAAGCTTGATCAGGGGGCAAAAAATGCCCGTGAAGCGGCCATATCGGCCATGAGCGAAATCTCAACCGCTATTATTTCCATCACCTTGGTTATGGGTGCAGTGTTTGTTCCGGTTACTTTTATTACCGGTACCACCGGGGTATTTTACCGCCAGTTTGGTATTACCCTCACGGTCTCGATCATCCTGTCGGCCATTAACGCCTTAACGCTTAGCCCGGCGCTATGTGCCCTCTTTCTGAAAGCTCATGATAAAGAAGCGCACCATAAAAAGGGTTTTATGAACCGCTTTTACGACAACTTCAACCTGGCTTTTGATAAAGCTACGGAAAAATACAAGCAAACCACCGGATTTTTCATCAGACGGAAATGGCTATCGGGCGGATTGATTGCCGTTTTTGTGGCCCTGTTGGTGTTCCTGATGAAAACAACCCCAACCGGGTTTGTACCGGCTGAAGACACCGGCCGTTTGTTTATTGATATTGCCTTGCCCCCGGCTACTTCGTCGGAACGAACCATTGAAGTGGCCAAACAGGTTGATGCCATTCTGACCCAGATACCTGAAATTACGGTACGTTCAACCATATCGGGATTTTCATTTATCGGCGGTAGCGGAAGCTCCTACGGGCTGGTTATTGCTGCACTGAAGCCCTTTAACGAACGCAAGGAAAAAGGACAGGATCAGGAGTCGATTATTGGGAAGCTCTACATGATGACCTCGCAGATCAAAGATGCCCGAATCATTATCTTCTCGCCCCCGATGGTTCCCGGATTTAGTGTGACCGGCGGTTTCGAGTTTAAGTTGGAAGATAAAACCGGCGGCGACATTCATAACTTCGAGAACGTATCAAACCAGTTTCTGGCGGCACTTAACCAGCGACCCGAAATTTTATATGCCCGAACAGCCTTCAATACAGCCTTCCCTCAGTATGTGATTGATGTGGATGCGGCACGCTGTATGCGTTCGGGAATAGAAGTAAGCTCGGTATTGGCCGCTATGCAAGGGTACATTGGAGGATATTATGCCTCGGACTTTAACCGCTTTGGTAAACAATATCGTGTGATGGTTCAGGCGGAAGCCGATTACCGCGGTAACCCAGATGACCTGAACCAGGTAAAAATACGTACGGGCAACGGGGAGATGGCTCCAATTACCGAATTTATGACCCTCACCAAGGCCTACGGACCCGAAAACATTACGAGGTTCAACATGTACACGTCTATATCGGTAACCGGTTCGCCAAAACCCGGCTTTAGCTCAGGCGATGCCATTACGGCCATCCGCGAAGTTGCTGACGAACAACTACCGGCTGGCTATGCTTATGAGTTCTCCGGGCTTACCCGCGAAGAGATTAGCGCCGGAAACCAAACGATTTTAATCTTCGCTTTAAGTTTAATCTTCGTTTACTTCTTCCTGGCTGCCCAATACGAGAGCTACATTTTGCCGCTTTCCATTATTGTACCTTTGCCAATTGGTATTGCCGGTGCCTTCATTTTTGCCCGCCTGCTTGGGGTTGAAAACAACATTTACCTGCAAATCTCACTCATCATGTTGATTGGCTTGTTGGCCAAGAATGCCATTTTGATTGTTGAATTTGCTCTACAGCGACGCCATGCAGGAATGAGTATTTTCCAGTCGGCCGTTGAAGGGGCTACAGCCCGTTTACGCCCCATCCTGATGACCTCGTTTGCCTTCATCGTGGGATTGATTCCGCTGGTCGTCGGCGGAGGAGTTGGTGCCAACGGTAACCGCTCTATTGGTACCGGTGCTGTTGGGGGTATGCTCATTGGTACGCTCATCGGTATCCTGGTTATTCCGGCCATGTTTGTGGTATTCCAAACGCTGCAGGAACGGGTGAAAAAACCGGTAATTGAAGATATTTCAGAAATGAACAGCCTTGGATAAAAGCGATAATAACAGATTATGAAACGACATTCATTACTAAGAATAATTCTGCTGGCCGGAATCAGCTTTGCGCTGTTTTCCTGCAACAGCAGCCGCCACTTCGATAGGGACTCGCTCGACATGGAAGACATTTACGGCTCGGCCGCAGCCGATACGCTGAACTCGGCCGATCTGGCCTGGCAGGATTTCTTCGGCGACCCGCAATTGAAAATCCTCATTGACGAAGCACTGACCAATAACCTCGACTTACAAGTTGCGGTGAAACGGATTGAACAAGCCGAAGCCTATTTTTCGCAAAGCAAGGCAGCCCTGTTGCCAAGTCTTAGCGTAGCCGGCCAAGCCACTTATGTTCGTAACTCCGAATCGGTTTACCCCAATGGGCCACGCGAAGCAAACGGCTACCAACTTATGGGCAGTTCCAGCTGGGAAATTGATATCTGGGGCAAGCTGCGCAGTGCCAAACGTGCGGCTTACGCCAACTTGTTGCAAAGCGATGCCGGTTACAAAGCAGTGCAAACTGCCTTGGTCGCCAACCTGGCTACTGCATATTACAACCTGGTTGCACTCGACGAGCAGGAACGCATTACCAAAGAGACGGTAAAAAACAACATTGATCTGGTGGAAACCATGAAAGCCTTACAGGCCAGCGGACGGGTAACCGGTGCTGCTGTGGTGCAGAGCGAAGCTTCCCGCTATGCGGCTGAAGTGACCATTCCGGATCTGGAGCAGCAAATTGTGGAAACCGAAAACACCATTTGTCTTTTGCTGGGCCGTACGCCGGGAACGGTCGTTCGCAGCGGCTTGAATGAGCAAACCGTACCCGGTGTGATGCACACCGGTGTTCCGGCGCAATTGCTCGACAACCGCCCCGATGTGATGCAGGCCGAGTTTGCGGTAATCAGCGCTTTTGAAACGACCAATAGTGCCCGGGCTTACTTTTATCCGGCACTTACCATTAGCGCAAGCGGTGGTTTTGAAGCCGTTGATTTAAAAGACCTGCTCGATCCGGGTTCCTTTGCCGCAAACGTGCTTGGCGGCCTCACTGCCCCCATCTTTGCCAAAAAATCGAATTCAACCCGCCTGAAAGTAGCTCAGGCGCAGCAAGAAGAAGCGCTGCTGGGCTTGCGAAGTGCTTTGCTGAACAGCGGTGCTGAGGTGAGCAATGCGCTGGCATCGTATAAAAACGTAAGCGACAAAATGGCCCTGCGCAAACTACAACTGGATGCGTTGGACAAATCGGTTGAATATACCAAGGAACTGTTGCTGTACGGCTCGGCCACCTACACCGAAGTGCTCAATGCTCAACAAAGCCTGCTGGCTGCCCAGCTAAGTGAGGTAAACGATCATGTACAACAATTAACCGCAGCCCTTTCGCTATACAAAGCATTGGGTGGCGGCTGGAAATAAACCTTACGCTTCGGCCTGAATAAAACGGCTTCGTAAAAACAAAATAAAGGTTGTCCCGAAAACGGGGCAGCCTTTATTTTTGCCCGCCAGAAGGACAAACCTCAAAAACTGATTCTTTGCCGATAAAGAAATACACGTTTATCTTAAACAAATTCCATGATGTACTCGTACAACTACATTTAACCCGTTCCGATAAACAAAATTTCTAATTGATCTATCAAGTTAAAACCATCAAAAACGCTATTTTATGAACAAAAAATTACTTCTAGCTATGGTTACCCTATGCCTGTTTGGGCTAAATTTTTCGTGCCAGGACGAACTGGCAACCGAAAACCAAAGCAACAAAACAAACTCGACGGAAACTCAAAGCAGTGTTGTGTTAAGCACAAAAGGTGTTCTGAACCCGGCTGAATTTGCCAAATTACTGGAACAAGCCAAAACACAAAGCTCCCCATTGCAATTGCCTCAACAGGCCGGACAGTATGATTTCGATTTCGAATTATCGGCTGTTGATTCCAGCACTTGCAGTTCGACCCCATTTAACGTGGTAACCAATAAATACAACAACCTGCTGGTTTACTCCGTACTGCCCTACCTGACTAAAGAAGAAGAAATAGGACTCTTGTTTGACGATTACTTCATCATTAACCAAATTGCAGCCCTCGAAGGAGTTAATGCCGATTATTTTGGCGAAAACGGGCAATACACGGCTTACCTTAGAAGCCAGACCCGAAGTTTGGAAAAATTCTGGGAAATGCCCGGTTTAATCAGCGTTCGGGGACAACACACTGCTACCCTGGAAGACCTGGATTACATTCGCTATGTCTATGAAAACTATTCGGACTTTACCGCCGAAGAAATTGACATGTATGTTGCTATGGCCACCTACTTTAACGAGGTTTCGGATCAGGTTCCCGAAAATCCGTTCTATGCCTCCGATGGTTTTTCAAGCTCATCGGGTATTATTGTTATTGGCGACGGCATTATCCAAATGATGGCTGAAGTTGGCCTGCAACCCGAGTTGGTTTGGTCGGCAGTATTGGTACACGAGTGGGCCCACCAAATCCAGTTTCTCAACTACGAGCTGTGGACCGATTATCCCGTACCTGCATTTGACGACACCCCCGAATCGACCCGGATGACCGAACTCGAAGCCGACTTTTTTACCGGTTATTACCTCACCCATAAGCGGGGCGGAGCCTTCAACTGGAAAAGGATTGAAGAAGTGCTGATTAATTTTTATAACATTGGCGATTGTGGCTTTACCAGCCCTGGCCACCACGGTACGCCTACCCAACGCTTAAAAGCGTCGTACGAAGGCTATCTGGCTGCTTCGAGAACCTTAAAAAATGGTCATCTACCAACACAACAACGTGTACATCAGGCCTTTTTGAGCATTTACAGCTCGATTGTTGAGTAACATTATACACATTGAGGGCATTCAACCTCACTCCCAAATTATTCGCAAATTATTGGAGGCTGTTCAATTTTGTATTTGAACAGCCTCTTTTGTTGAGTTTCTAACAAATGAAACAAACTCACTGTTTGCCCAATCCCTCGGTGTAACCTTTAAAGTTATCAAGGATGGCTTGCCAACCAGCCCGTTGTTGCTTGTCGGTGTGGGTACTTTCTGTTTCGAACGATTCGCTGACGCGGGTTTGCGTACCAAGCGCTTCAAAATGGATGCTTACCCGGCGACCATCGGCGATGCGGTAGGTCAACAATTTCTGGGCTTCCACCTGCTCGTAGGTACCGCCAAAGTCGAAGCCCATGCTGCCATCGCGGGCTTCCATGCGCCACACAAAACTCCCGCCCGGGCGCACATCGTTGCTGGCTGCAGGGCAGCACCACTCGGGCGAGGCAAAGTTCCACCGGCTAATGTGTTCGGGCTCAGTCCAGCAGTCCCAAACTCGTGAAAGGCTTGCGGCTATGCTTACTTCGACTGTAATCGTCTTCATTTTTTTGTTCCGTTTGGTTTGTACATCATCGGTTTCGCATGTACTCGCACACGTTCAACCAAACGTTCAGCGCTTGGCTTTGTTTACGCGCAGTTTTAGTTTGCTGTGTCCGTTCACCAGCAATTCAACCACGTAGCGGCCATCGCTCAGGTCGGCAAAGTCCAGTTCAAAGGTCTTTTTTGTTACCTGGCTGAAGGGAATGCTGCGTACCAGCCTGCCATCGGCCAACAGGTGTATTTCGCCATCCGACGGCTCCTGCAAATCAACAAACAACTCCGTCTTGTCGCTAAACATACGAGGAAACAGCATGAACATATCCTGCTCGGGCAGGCTGTTGGGGGAGGCGGCAGCTGATGTGGTAAAGTCAACTGTTTCGCCCACACCGCAGTCGCTCTGAAAGCGGTACAGCTTGCGCCCGTCAAGGTCGGCCAGATACAGGTAGCCATAGCCTTGTTCGGGCATAAACCAAAACTCAAGGCCGTTGTTGGCCGTGTCGGCCAAAGCCAGGCGGTAGCGCCCTTCCGGCAGGTCGAGCGTATCGGTGTAAAGGGTATTGGCGGTGCATTGAGCGGGTGTGCGTTCGTAAACCACATTGCCCTTTTGGTTAAGCAGGCTGATGGTATTATCGGCCGGAGCGGCATTTGCTTTATAAACCAGCAGCATTTTTTCGGGCAGGTTTTGGGGTGAATTGAATTCGGATTGAAGTAGGTTGTCGCCTTCCCAAGCATCGGCGTGTTTGCCGGCTAAGTTTAGCTGAACCGAAAAACGGTTTTTCCCCGGTACAAAATCAATGGTAGCCGGCAGTACAATTTCGGCGCTTTGGTAATACTCCAGGTTACCTGTCCAGGTATAGTTTTTAAAAGGGAAACCCTCGGTACCATAAACAATTTCGAGCGCTTGCAGCGCTTGGCTCCCCATGTTGCGGACAACAATCCGCGGTTCAAAGCACGAAGGGTTAAGCCGGTTGTAGCTGTAGTCGTTATTGGGCACCCGGATTTCGTCGATAGCCACGTCGTATTTTTGAAAAGGGGCTTTGTATTGAAACAAAATGGCGCTAATGGCTTCGTTGGCCGATGCTTTTCCTTCAGCCACATAGGGTTCCATCTCTATATCAAGCACTTCCTCTTTTTTTGTCACCTTAAAATCAACCAAGTCGGCCGCCTGCAAATCGCCGGGGCACCAGTAGGCACGGTCAAAAATCCAGGTGCCACCTTGCGGGTACAGGGCGTTGTCGGCACATTCCTTCCACATGTTGCGGCGGTCAATTACGGCACCGTTTAAATACACTTCGCGCCAACGACTGCAAAATTCGCTGCAAGCCCGTGGACGATCCATGCCATGCCCGGTGTGCTGAATGCGCAAGCGGGCAAAATCGGTTTTTGGATTCATCTTTACCTCAACCGGGCCAAGCGACTCTTCGATCGGTTTCAGCGTATCGCCGTAAGCATAGTGGCCACTGTACAGCGTTTGATAGCCGAGCAATTCAGCAGCCGGTTTTCCAAGTTGAAGCTGAAAATTGATGGTGAGCGACCAGCCCACCTCTT
>JBKEAN010000030.1:0-4345 GCA_047972415.1 Mangrovibacterium sp. | reverse complement strand
CGATTAATTGTGATAATTCGGCGTTCATTGATTAAGTTTGTAGTAGGTTTTTTGGAATTTGGAAACGAAAGATATTAAGCTCAGAATAATTCCATATACCCTTTTCTAATAACCCCCTTTGTTGGTTTTCAACAAGTCTTAAAATATTCTGAGTTGTCCCCTTTCTCCCCCAGGGAAGGGGACTTTTAATTTTTAGGAGATATGGTATGAATGTGAAACAACAATTGGAACGAACATTGAAGGCCAGCAGGACCTTAAACTTGCTGGACGAGCAACAGATTAATTCGGTTTTGCTTGATGTAGCCGATGCTGCTATAAAAGGCACAACGGCTATTTTGGCCGAGAACGAAAAGGACTTGTCGCGCATGGAGCCGACGGATCCGAAGTACGATCGGTTGAAGCTGACCGCGGAGCGTATTGCTGCAATTGCTACCGATATTCGCCAGGTGGCCTCGTTGCCTTCGCCGGTTGGTCGCTTGCTCAGCGAAACCGTTCGCCCCAATGGTCTGCGCATTCAAAAGGTATCGGTAGCTTTTGGCGTTATCGGCATTATTTACGAGGCTCGGCCCAATGTTACTTTCGATGTGTTTTCGCTATGCCTGAAATCAGGGAATGCTTGCGTACTTAAAGGCGGAAGCGATGCGATTGACTCGAATACGGCCATTGTTGCGGTGATACAAGCGGTACTCGAGAAGCATGGTATCGACAAAAATATTCTGGCATTGTTACCCGCCGACCGCGAGGCAACAGCTCAGATTCTGAATGCTGTTGGCTATGTGGATTTAATTATCCCCAGGGGTTCGCAAGGCTTGATTGAGTTTGTACGTAAGCATGCGACTATCCCGGTTATTGAGACTGGTGCCGGTATTTGTCACACTTATTTTGATGAGACGGGCGATACCGAAAAGGCAAAGCACATTGTGTTTAATGCCAAAACCCGACGTCCAAGCGTGTGTAATTCGCTCGATTGCTTGGTCATTCACCACTCGCGTTTGCCCGATTTGCCTACTATCTGCTCCGATTTGCCTAAATGTAATGTGGTAATTTATGCCGACGGGCAATCGTACGCGGCCTTGGAGGGGAAATACCCTTCAATCTTATTGGAAAAGGCAACGGCCGAATCGTTTGGAACGGAATTTCTCGACTATAAAATGTCAGTTAAAACCGTTGCATCGTTCAACGAGGCGCTGGAACATATTTCAACGTACAGTTCAAAACACAGCGAGGCCATTATAACGGAAGATGCCGTGCGTCGGGATTTATTTCGTAAATTAGTCGATGCTGCGGCAGTCTATTGCAACGCTTCAACGGCGTTTACCGATGGTGCCCAGTTTGGCTTGGGTGCCGAAATCGGGATTTCGACCCAAAAACTGCACGCCCGTGGCCCCATGGCGCTCGAAGAACTCACTAGTTACAAATGGCTGGTTGACGGTGACGGACAGGTGAGGATGTGAAATTGATGAATGATTAATTTTTATTGATGAATAAAAGGGAAACTCCCGAAAGCGTTTCAACTGTTCTACGACTCAACAATTAAATAAACGATTCAACTTACATTAAATATGAAGCACTTTACCTCGGTACACGATCTGGATAATTTGGATGAAGCCCTGAAACTGGCTTTCGAACTTAAAAAAGACCCCTACAAGTATCAGGATGTGGGTAAGAACAAAACCCTGTTGCTGGTATTCTTTAACTCGAGTTTGCGTACCCGTCTTAGCACACAAAAGGCTGGTCTAAACTTGGGAATGAATGTTATCGTGTTCGATATCAACGAAGGTGGGTGGAAATTGGAGACCGAGTTGGGCGTGATTATGGATGGCGATAAGCCCGAACACATTCGCGAAGCGGTTCCGGTAATCGGCAAATACTGCGATATTATTGGGGTGCGCTCCTTTGCCAAATTCGAGAATAAGGCCGACGATTACCAGGAAAAAATCTTGCAACAGTTTGTCGATTACAGCGGTGTGCCGGTAGTGAGCCTCGAAGCGGCTACACGTCACCCTTTGCAGTCGTTTGCCGACCAGCTGACTATTGAAGAATACAAAACCAAAGCCCGGCCAAAGGTCGTACTCACCTGGGCGCCTCACCCGCGCGCATTGCCGCAGGCGGTTCCAAACTCCTTCGTAGAATGGATGCGCGAAGCAGATTACGACTTGGTGGTGACCCACCCCGAAGGCTACGAACTGGCTCCCGAATTTATGGGCGACCTGAAACCCGAATACGACCAGATGAAAGCCTTTGAAGGAGCCGATTTTATTTATGCCAAAAATTGGGCAGCCTACGGCGACTATGGGAAAATTCTCTCGAAGGACAGGGACTGGACGGTGGGCGACCGCCAAATGGCCGTAACCAACAACGCCAAGTTTATGCACTGCCTGCCGGTTCGCCGCAACATGATTGTCACCGACTCGGTCATCGACAGCCCGAACTCGATTGTGGTACCCGAAGCCGAAAACCGCCTGTATTCGGCACAAGCAGTACTGAAATTGCTGCTCGACGATGTGGTAAATAAGAAATAAAGAATAACAACTATCGAAGGTTGAACAGTCAATGTTGACTATCCAAGTAGTGGGATTCATCCTTCGATAGTTCTTATTGGATAGCCGATATTCTACATTTCTTTTAAAAGTTAGATATTCTACATTTTATGAATAGACAGAAACTCACCCTGGTGAAAGTGGGTGGCGGTGTGGTGGAAGAAAAGGAATCACTGGCCGGTTTGCTCGCCTGTTTTTCCAAACTGGATGGCTTAAAGGTATTGGTGCATGGTGGTGGCCGCTCGGCAACGGCACTGGGCGAGCGTTTGGGCATTGAAACCAAGATGGTGGAAGGCCGCCGCATTACCGACCAAGCTATGCTCGAAGTGGTAACGATGGTGTACGGCGGACTCGTCAATAAAAACATTGTGGCCAGCTTGCAAGCATTGGGGATGAATGCCCTGGGCATTACTGGTGCCGATCTGAACTACATGCAGGCCGTAAAACGCCCGGTAAAAACCATCGACTACGGCTATGTGGGCGATATTGTAGCGGTAAACGTGGACGAACTGAACCTGCTGTTGCAGAAAAATGTGGTTCCGGTGCTGGCGCCGCTCTCGCACGACGGGCAAGGCAATATGCTGAATGTAAATGCCGATACCATAGCCGCCGAAGCCGCGGTGGCCTTTGCCCGGTATTTTGATGTGGAGCTGGTGTTCTGCTTCGAAAAGCCGGGGGTACTCGAAGATTCTAATGATGACAGCTCGGTGATTGTGTCACTGAACCATCATCAGTTTAAGGCATTGCAGCAAAGCGGAGCCATTCATGCCGGTATGATCCCAAAACTCGACAATAGCTTTAATGCCATCGGTCGCGGTGTTTCCAAAGTTCGAATCACCAACATCCCGGGTTTACAACAGGGTGGTACCAGTTTGTTGCCCGGATAATAACCTCGGCTAAACACAAACCGGAAAAGCCTTGCCCGTCAATCCATAGGTAAGGCTTTTTTGTTTGCCGGGACTGCAAGTCCGGTTTAAAAACCTGTCCGGTGTAGCCAATAAGTACTTCAGAGCACCCTTTTGTCCTTTAGGCACTACCGAAGAGCCAAATTCGAATCATCAATGACCAATTAGCATGTACTGATTGGTTTTAAATCGTATTCCTTTTAACAGGGGCCGTTTATGCCCGTGCAACAACTGATAACGGATAAATTAAAAACACAAAACAGTAAACCACGCGATGCAATAGCACGGTAGCGGGGCTACGGGCTTTTACTACCACCTTATGTCTTATATGAAGCACACAACCGGTTATGTCATAAATTGAAAACGGAAAAGTATCGCAAAAAATAAAGCTATTGTACCGAAACTACAGGCATAAACCGTTTTAGCCCCAACCTATACTTCTAAACGGCTGTCATAAACATCTAAACGGTTGTCATACGCATCTGAACGGCTGTCATAAGCATCTAAATGGCTGTAATAATATCTAAACGGTTGTCATAAGCATCTGAACGGCTGTCATAAGCATCTGAACGGCTGTCATAAGCATCTCAACGGCTGTCATAAGCATCTCAACGGTTGTCATAAACATCTGAACGGTTGTCATAAACATCTGAACGGCTGTCATAAGCATCTGAACGGCTGTCATAAGCATCTGAACGGCTGTCATACGCATCTGAACGGTTGTCATACGCATCTGAACGGTTGTCATAAGCATCTAAACGGCTGTCATATATATCTGAACGGTTGTGTTCAAACGAATCAATATTGAAACCAAAATTTGAGCAACCGGGTATCTTTTTAGTAAGACCGATAGATAAAAACCAGCGTCGGAATACGGTTTATATAGAATGAAGCTGAATT
>JBKEAN010000029.1:0-34669 GCA_047972415.1 Mangrovibacterium sp. | reverse complement strand
GTACATTATCGGCGGGTATGCCTTTTTGGGCAAAGTAGTCCACAATCATTTGGTTGCGGCGTGCCAGCAAATCGCCGAAAGCCTGGTTGAGCTGGCTTGCCGGTATAATGCGCAAACTGGCGGCCTGCACGCTCATGGTATCGGCTGCCGGGTACAAGCTGGCCAGGTATTTTTTGTAGCCATTGTCGTCGTTATCGGGCAACAGGGTGGTTTGGCTTGCTGCCAGGTAGTTTTGTTTGGTTAGTTGGGTGGCCAGCCTTTCTTTCTCCATGTTTTCGTTGGTGCGTTGGCTCATTTCAACCACCAAATCGGGTTTTTTAAGCAAAATACGGGTCAGGGCATCCAACGGCTCGCGTTGTTCAACAGTCAGCGAATCCTGAAGGTAGTCCACGCGCACATACTCCATTTTTTCGGGGTCGGTCCCGGCCAAACCCGACAGTGCCTTAAAGGGCGACAAGGCGGCTTTGGTCATCACGTTCAGAAAGGCGTTCCAAATTAGTTTTCCTACCCTAAACTTAGGGTCGTCGGTCGAGCCGCTCACGGGCATGTGTATATCAATGTTGTCGTTGGCGTCCTTCATCACATACAAGGCCAAGCGTATGGGCACTTTCATTACCGGCTGGTCGGTTGTTTTCTTGCCAAACTCCAGTTCCTGAATGTGAATTTCGTTTTCATTCTTCAGCTTTCCGTTTTTAATCTCCAGTCCCATGTCGTAATTAAACCAGCCTTGGGTGAAGGGCGATGCAATATAAAACTCGGAAAAAGGCGAAAAGCTCACCAAATCCAGCTTGCTCAGCTTCGCGTTCAGGCTAATGTCGAAGTAGTCCTGCATATTTACCACTGCGGTGCCAGCCAGTTTGCCGCCGTTATTTATTTGGGTTGAAAAGCTCACCGGCATGTGGGTACTTTTGTCCGACAGGTTTTCGAGCTTCAAGTTCAGGTCTGTCAGGTTTACCACGCAGGGGCGGTTCAGGGTGTTGTCGGTATAATTCATTCGCCCTTGTTTTATTATCAGCGTATCAATGGCGTAACTGGTGGTAACTTCTTGGCCTTTTTCAAGTGTAATTTGCACAGCCTGCACGGTGTCGGCATTAAACAGCGGGGCAAAAAAGCGTTCCATGTTGGTTTGGTCCTTTCCTCGGGTAATTATCAGGTCGGGTTGGTCCAGTTCGATGGACGAGAAGTTGAAGGCGAAGGTTTTCAGGTTCAATCCGCGAATGCGGGTACGCGCTTCGGGAACGCTGAGCAGGGTTTCGCCCTGCCCGTCAACGACCGAGATGTTGTTAATTTTTCCGGCTCCGGTTACCGCAATGTTCATCAAATCGTCCAGCGAACCTTCAATTTTTATGTCCGAGGTCAGCAACCCGTTTATCGACTGCACATCCATGTAGTCGGTTAGGTAATTGCTTACGGGATTAAGCTGAATATCGGAGGTATTGAGCAAAACCACATAGTTGTTCTGTTCGTTGTCAATCTCGGCATCGACCCGTACCAGCCCTTGGCTACCAATACTAAACTGGGCGCCCACGTTCGATTTTTTATTGTCCCAGGCAATCAGGGGTAAGGCAAAATTGAGGTTAGTTAGGGCAATGCGGTTATCCACGGGCTTATCGTACAGGCGAATTTGTCCGTTGCTTAGTTTAATGTCGTAAATGCTGTAGCGGGTAAGGCTTTGCTTTTCGGGTTGCTCCACCTGGGCGCTGTCTTGGTTCTGCATCAAGTCGCTAAAGTTGTACCCTTCGGCATATTGTTCGATACTGATTTGCGGGTCGGCAATATGTATTTTGGCAAACGAAAACTCGCGGCGCAACAGCTTCCAGGGGCTAAAATCCAGGTCGAGCGATTTGAAGGCCACAAAGCTGTCCACCTCGTTTTTTTCGTACATCACCACATCGCTCGCTTTGGCTGCCACATGCAGGTAATCGAAATGCAAATCGCCAATGGCCACTTTGCGGCCCGTTAGTTCCACACTGTTTTTTACCACATAGTTGCGCACAATTGTACTTGCAAAGAACAAGAATACAGCAATTATTACCATAACGATAGCCGGAATAAGGTAGCGCTTTTTAACCAGTTTCATAACATCGAAATTTTTGCCAAATGTACAGAAGCGTGCGCTTCATTGGTTAAAAAAAACAAACTTTTTAGCTTCAAAAAACGTCACTTCAACGTTTATTAATCCAACCAAATAAGCTGTGCCCTCCTTTTGGGTTCCGCCTATTTCACTATTTTTGCAAAAATTTAGTTTGAAAATGGGACGAAGCCGAAAAAACAAACCTTTGCTCGAAGCCGTTGAAATTACCGATATTGGTGCCGAGGGGAAAGCAATTGCCCGTGTTGACGACATGGTTGTATTTACCACACACGTGGTCCCGGGCGACGTGGTTGACTTGCAGGTAACCAAAAAACGAAAAAACTACCTGGAAGCCCGCGTTACCGCCATCCGAACCAAATCGGCCGACCGCCAGGACGCTTTTTGCCAGCACTTTGGTACCTGCGGAGGCTGCAAATGGCAATTTCTTCCGTACGAAAAACAACTGTACTACAAGCAAAAACAAGTAGCCGACCAGTTGCGCCGTTTAGGCCGCGTAGAGCTGCCGGAAATAAACCCGATTTTGGGTTCGCAAAAAAATACCTTCTACCGCAACAAACTCGAATTCAGTTTCTCGAACAAGCGCTGGCTCAGCCACGAGGAAATGAATACCAGCCTGGGCGATTTGGAAATGAACGCCCTTGGTTCTCACATTCCCGGTTTGTTTGATAAGATTATTGACATTGAACGCTGCTGGCTTCAACCCGATCCGTCGAACCCGGTCCGCAATTTCATTCGCAGTTATGCCCTGAAAAACGGCCTGAGCTTTTTCGACATCCGCTTGCAACAAGGCTTTTTACGGAACATGATTGTGCGCAGCTCGTCAACCGGCCAAAACATGCTGATTGTTGTTTTCTTTTACGACGACGAAACCCTGCGCAAAGGCCTTCTCGACGCGGTTTGCAGCCAATTTCCCGAACTAACATCGGTGATGTACGTCATTAACGGAAAAGCTAACGATACCATTGCCGACCGGGATATTGTTCCCCACAAAGGGCCCGATCATATTTACGAAGAAATGGAAGGGCTCCGCTTTAAAATAGGCCCGAAAAGCTTTTACCAAACCAACTCGGAACAGGCTTACGAACTGTACAAAGTTGCCCGCAACTTTGCCGAACTAAAAGGCAACGAAGTGGTTTACGATTTGTACACCGGCACCGGCACCATTGCCAACTTTGTGGCTAACCAAGCGAAACAGGTTATCGGGATCGAATATGTGCCCGAAGCCATTGACGATGCAAAAGTGAACTCGGCCATCAACAACATTGGCAATACCCTGTTTTTCGCCGGCGACATGAAGAATGTACTGACCGAAAGTTTCATCGGCCAACACGGCCAGCCTGATGTGATTATTACCGACCCGCCCCGCGCCGGTATGCACGACGATGTGGTGAAAACAATCCTGAGCGCCGCTCCCCAACGGATTGTATATGTAAGTTGCAACCCGGCCACGCAAGCCCGCGACCTGGCACTGATGGACGAACATTACCGCGTAACAAAAATACAACCGGTAGATATGTTCCCGCATACCCACCATGTTGAAAATGTGGTGCAATTGGTTCGCAGGTAAGCCAGAACTTATAACTTTAGCACCAGTTTAAAAGCCAGATTACAATTAAGTGAAACGAACGACATGATTACAATACTATCGCCAGCCAAATCGCTTGATTTCGAATCGAAACCGGCAACCAATCAATTCACACAAGCTGAGTTTTTAAGCGAGTCGACTGTAATAAGCAATAAACTGAGAACGCTGAGGACAAACGATTTGATTAAGTTGATGGGGATTTCGGCAAAATTGGCGGCCTTGAACGTAGAACGCAACCAACGCTGGGAACTTCCGTTTACGCCCGAAAATGCAAAACAAGCCGTACTTGCGTTCAACGGCGATGTGTACGAAGGCCTTCGCGCGCCCACATTTTCCGATGCCGACTTCGCCTTCGCCCAACAGCACTTCCGAATCCTGTCGGGTTTGTACGGCGTGTTGCGCCCGCTCGATTTGATACAGCCCTACCGCCTGGAAATGGGCACAAAATTGCGCATTGGCCAAACAACCGATTTGTACCAGTTTTGGGACGACAAAATAACCAGGTACTTAAATAAAGAGGTTGAAGCCAACGGCGGTGTATTGGTTAACCTGGCGTCGGCCGAGTACTTCAAAGCCATTGATCAGAAAAAGTTTAAGGGCGAAATTATTACCCCTGAGTTTAAAGAAGGCAAGAACGGCGAATACAAAATCGTTTCGTTCTTTGCCAAGAAAGCGCGCGGTATGATGAGCCGTTTCATTATTGAAAACCGGTTGGACAAGGCCGAAGATTTGAAGGCTTTCGATAACGATGGCTACAACTTCAACCCACGCTTATCCACAAACAATCACTTGCTGTTTACCCGCGATAAATAACCAACCCCCACCGCAATGTAGCGCCCGTACAACAATAGCCCGAACCTGCAAACAAAAAAGAAAATGGAAGATTCATATAATGAAGACCGGAGCGGTTACCGCCGCATTGACCGCTTTGACGAAAAAACGACCGAACAAATAAGCGGCCATTATACCGAAATTATTCGCTTGTTAGGTGAAGACACCCGACGTGAAGGTTTGGAAAAAACCCCGCTACGGGTAGCCAAAGCCATGCAGTTTCTGTTGCAGGGCTACGAGCAAGATCCGGAAGCCATGCTCCGGGCAGCCATGTTCCGCGAAGATTACCGGCAAATGGTCATTGTAAAAGACATTGAGATTTACTCGATGTGCGAGCACCATATGTTGCCGTTTTTCGGCAAAGCGCACGTAGGTTACATTCCCAACGGGCACATTACCGGCCTTAGTAAAATTGCCCGTGTGGTCGATGCGTTTGCCCGGCGCATGCAAGTACAGGAACGGTTAACCAGCCAAATAAAAGACTGCATCCAGAACACGCTAAACCCGCTGGGCGTGGCCGTTGTTATTGAAGCGCAACACCTGTGTATGCAAATGCGCGGCGTGCAAAAGCAACATTCGGTAACCACCACTTCCGACTTTACCGGGGCTTTTGAACGGGTGGCCACCCGCGAAGAATTCATCCGGCTAATCAGTTCCAAATAACACAACAAACCCCGATACAACCGCACCTAAGCCAATATCGGAACGCGGTTTTAAACTTCCGTAACTTTCTCTAAAAATCGCTTTCGATTTTTAGAGCAACCAATATTTTTATATTATTTTTAACTCCGAATTCGACGGCTTTTCCAGCAATCGCGCATCGAATTCATTTAAAATTGAAATATTAACTATCACCAATGAGAATGAAAAAAACATACAAATTCCTTTCGTTAGCCCTTTTGGCAGCAATCATCAGCCCGGCATTCATTTCGTGCACCGGTTCGCAACAAAAAAAAGAAGAAAAGGCTGCTGAAGAAACCATCAAAAAAGAAATTGAAGAATATGCCTACCCCCTGCCCTCAACCTTTGAGGTAACCAATATGCTGAATGCCATTGAGGCCAGCTACATTGTGGGGATTGCCAACGAACCGACCAAAGTGGACAGTTACTTTACCGAAAAAGCCAAAGCCGTAAACCTAGGGATTTTCACCTCCGATTTGGCTTATGCCACTACGTACAACCAAAAGCCCGAAATTCAGGCTTACTTCGCTTCGTGCGAGAAACTGGTCCGCGAACTGGACTTCACGTCGGCTTTCGACGAAAACCTGCCCGACCAGATTGACGCGAACCTGGACAACAAGGAAAAACTGGTTGAAATTGTAACCAACATGTTCCAAAACGCCTATTCGTACCTGAACAAACAAGGCCGCACCGAGTTGTCGTACCTGGTTTTAACCGGTTCGGTTGTTGAAGGTTTATACCTGACCACACACATCTCGGAAAATACCTTCCAAAATCCAAAAATACTGGAAGCCATCCTGTTCCAGAAAAACACATTAAAAGATCTGGAAAGCATGATGGGCAAATACGCCGGATCGGAACTGCTGAAAGAAGCTTATGCCGACATTCAGGCAATTAACGCCATTTACGCGATGGAAGAAGGTTCTACCTCGATGAGTGAAGCTCAGGTTACCAAATTAACCGAAACAGTGTCCAAAATCAGGGCGGCATACGTTCAGTAATTTAAGTTATTGATTTGTCGGAAAGGGATTTTGTAGCCGTTCAGTACCGGGTACAAAATCCCTTTTCAGTTTCCTAAACCCCATCCTGCAATGTACGAAGGTATTATCGAAACCCTCATCAAGCTGTTTGCCATTATTACCGACTACAAAAAACGTCTGTCGTCGGAAAATATGGCGTTGGTTGAATCGTACCTGAAAGAGAACTTCAACCGCGAACTGGTGGATAAATACCTGACCCTGTACCGCGATTTTGTTACTTACTACCACATCGATCACCGCCAGTTTTTTTACGAAGACGGTGGCGAAGGCGAACGCTTTATCAACCGCAACTACCTCAACCACATTTGCGCCGACATTGTGTACAACTTCGACCTGAACACCCGGTTTATGATTGTCACCCAACTGTTCAACTTCATTAACAAAGCGAAAGGGTTGAACCTGGAAGATTTGAAAATGGTACATGTGGTGGCTATGGGACTGAAAATTGACTCGCGGGAATACAGCAACTACTACCGCTTCGCCCTGTTCAACATTCAGAAAGTAAAAGAACGCGACTGGCTGTTTGTGGTAAACGGCAACAAAGAATATCCCCTGCCCGATGTAAAGCACCTGTACCGGATAAACCAGCGCATCGAAATTGAATTCATCCGGATTCCAAGCATCAACACCCTGTTTTTCAAATATACCGGCCCGCGGAACCTGTACCTGAATGGGCACCAGCTGTCCCCGCAACGATTGTACATTTTCCCGCCGGGAGGAATGCTGAAAACCTCGCGGATTATACCGGTTTATTACAGCTCCATCATGTCGCGTTTTATCCAGGAAAAGGGTAAACCCGTAATTGTGCTAAATGTTGAAAACGTGGAATACCGCTTCAGCCGCAAGGTGTACGGCTTACACGAGTTCAGCTTTCAGGAGCGATCGGGCGAATTGGTAGGCATTTTAGGCGGAAGTGGTGTGGGCAAAACCACACTGTTGAATATTCTGAACGGCAAGTTAAAACCTCATGGCGGAAAAATCACGATTAACGGGTTCGACATTCACGACCCGCAAAACGAAAAACGGCTGCAAGGCGTAGTTGGCTATGTTCCGCAGGACGATCTTTTACTGGAGGAACTTACCGTTTACCAAAACCTACGGTTCAACGCCCGCTTTTGTTTTGGCGATAAGTCGAAAGAAGAAATTGAACCCATTGTTGAGCAAACCCTGATCGACTTTGATCTGGTGGAAGCCCGCGACCTGGTTGTAGGGAACCCACTAAAAAAAATACTCAGCGGCGGGCAGCGCAAGCGCCTCAACATTGCACTGGAGCTCATGCGCGAGCCGTCAATTTTATTTGTCGATGAGCCAACTTCCGGC
Organism: Mangrovibacterium sp.; assembly: GCA_047972415.1. Lineage (GTDB taxonomy): Bacteria > Bacteroidota > Bacteroidia > Bacteroidales > Prolixibacteraceae > Mangrovibacterium. The sequence continues at coordinate 27,117 of JBKEAN010000029.1, read as the reverse complement.
CTCAGCTCGGCTGACTCGGAAAAAGTAATGTCGCTACTAAAAAGGCAATGTTTGAAAGGCAAACTGGTTTTTGCCAACATTCACCAGCCATCAAGCGATATTTATAAAATGCTCGACCGGGTAATTGTGATGGACAAAGGCGGGCGTGTGGTTTTCTTTGGTAACCCCATGGAAGCCATTACCTATTTTAAGCATCAGGCCAACTACATTAACCCCGACGAAAGCGAGTGCCTGACTTGCGGAAATGTAAAAACCGAACAACCCCTGCGCATTATCGAAGCGCGCATGGTTGATCCCTTTGGCAAAAGCATTCGCCGCCGCAAGGTTTCGCCCTACGAGTGGTACCAAAGCTACCGCGAAAAAGTGGAGCCCCGGGTGATTGATTTTATGAAGTCGAACCCGGTGGTTGAAGAAAAATTTCCGGATGTGTTGTTTAAAAAACCAAGGTGGAAACAGCAATTGAAACTGTTTTTCCAGCGCGATTTTGCGTCGAAACGGTCCAACCGGCAATACCTGGCCATTGCACTGCTGCAAGCACCAATCCTGGCCCTCATCCTGGGTTTTTTCACCAAATACTCGTTTCAGGGGAAATACATTTTTGCCGAAAACGACAACATACCAGCTTACCTGTTTATGTGTGTCGTTGTGGCGTTGTTTATCGGGCTTAGTGTCAGCGCCGAAGAAATTTTCAAGGACCGGAAAATCCGGAAGCGGGAAGAATTCCTGCACCTTAGCAAGGGTGCCTATTTTGCATCGAAAATCACCTTGCTTTTCCTGCTTTCGGCCATACAGGTATTTACGTTTGTAATTATTGGCAGTTACATGCTCGAAATAAGGGACCTTGGGGTTCAAAGCTGGTTCATTTTGTTTACCACGGCTTGTTTTGCCAACTTACTGGGGTTAAACCTTTCGGCCGGACTCGATTCGGCCGTGGCCATTTATGTGATGATCCCTTTGTTGCTGGTTCCACAGCTTCTTTTAAGCGGGGTCATTGTCGACTTCAACAAAATGCACTACTCGCTGAGCAGCTACAACCAAACCCCGCTGATTGGCGATGTTATGGTCTCGCGCTGGTCGTACGAAGCCTTGTCGGTGGATCAGTACTCGAACAACTCGTACCGCAAACACTTCTTCAACGACGAGCTTGACAAAAACACATGGGGTTTTGACTGCTATTACTTTATCCCCGAACTCGAAAAAGTGGTGATAGCCCACGAAAACCACACGAAAAACAACGAGCCCGAAGAAGCTGCTTTACTGGACATGCTGCTTTACAACTCGCTGAAAAAATTAAGCTCGACCGCTTTGCCTAACGATACCATTTTGAGCGATATGGAGTTGCTGCAAAACGAAGAAGGTGAAGCGGTGCACTACGGGGCCATCAGAAACCTGATGCGCCAAACCCGCACCCAATACGAAGAACGCTATCACCAGGCTACCGCCCGGCTCGAACGGAGCTACGCCAACTTATTGCTCCGCTTCAACAACGACCAGGCCGAATTGCAGGAATTTAAAGGCCAGCACGCCAACAAAAAGCTGGAGATGTTGCTGCGCGATAAGTATTCGACCCAGAAAAGCTATATCTCGAAAAACCGCATTCTGCAAGGCGACGAGCCTGTTTACCGGTTACCGGTAAACCACAACGGGCGTGCCCAGTTTTATGCCGCATATAAATTTGTTGGCCCGATGAAAATTTCAACCGTTGTTTTCAACATTCTGGTTATCTGGCTGCTGACTGCGCTATTGATTATCGCGCTCTACTTCGATGTACTGCGCCGGATATTAACTTACATCGAACGCTGGAGGTTGACCCGCCAGGCAGAATTGCGCGACCGGATTTTCTATAACCCGATGGCCTTTATTAAACCGGATAAGAAAAAATAAAAGAGAGGCTGTCCAAAAAGGTTCTTGTATTCGGGTAGGTAGCTGAGAAAGACCTCAAATACTCAACTCAAAATAACATAACCCGACTTTTTTTTGGACAGCCTCTTTCGCCATTGTATTGAAGCGAAAAACGGCGATTAAAAACCGTCGCTCAATTCTTTTGCCTATCTACTTCTTCCTTTTACCTTTTAAACCTCGCGCCACCAACGGTTATGCGGCAAAACTGCTCCGGGTTGAAATGCTTCGCCAATCCGGGGAGTTACAATTGTTACCGAATCTGCCCCTGCCGCTTTCAGGATACGCTCAACCGGCTCTTTCCAGGGGTGAATGCTCAGCTTAAATTTTCCCCAGTGGATTGGCATTACCGCCTTTGTCCTCAAATCAAGCGAAGCTTGCCAGGTTTCTTCTGGTGCCATATGGATGTTTGGCCAATACTGGCTGTACTGCCCGCACTCGAGCATGGCCAAATCGAACGGGCCGTATTGTTCGCCAATGCGCTTGAAACCGGGAAAATAACCCGAGTCGGCGCTAAAAAAAAGCTTTTGTGTTTTGCCTGCAATCACCCACGACGACCACAACGTGGTGTTGCGGTTGGTTAAACCACGGCCCGAAAAATGACGTACCGGCGTAGCCGTCAACACCAGGCTATCGTTCACCCGGTAGCTTTGCCCCCAGTCCAGTTCGGTAATCCGTTCGGGTTCAATACCCCAATACTCCAAATGGGCACCAACCCCCAGGCTGGTTACAAAAGGCACCGGCTTATTGCGCAGTTGCTTTATCACACTGTGGTCAAGGTGATCGTAATGATCGTGCGAAACCAGCACCAAATCAATCGGGGGCAATTCGTCCAAACGGTACGTATGCGTATAGTCGAAGGCTTTAGTACCTAAAAACGAAAAAGGAGAAACACGCTTGCCGAAAACCGGATCGGTGAGAATGCGTACGCCGTCAATTTCAATAATCAAGGTTGAATGCCCCAACCAGGTAATCCGGGACGAATCAGCCTTTTGGGCATAAACCGACGGGTTCAGCGGAATGACCGGGATAGGCTTATCCGGTACACGGTCGCCTTTTGCAAACAAAAACTCTTTCATAACCTTAAAGAAAGGCATATCGTCGGTTTGCATGATGGTTGGCACTTGGTTCTGAAAAACGCCGTTTTTATAGTTAGGCGACTGTTGAATGCGCGCCAAACGCTCAGCTTCCGGCTTCCCTCCAAACGAAGGGTTCAACTTAATAAATAAAAAAATGATGAGAACCAATAAGGCTATTACGGCCACTACAATTAGTGTTGTTCGAAGTATCATGTTTTATTTTCTGTGGTTGACGACATGAAAACAAGCACCGTTCCACGACTATTTTCATGCCATTTCAAACAAAAAGAGGCAAAACCTTGAATTTGTTTTGACCTATTTCTGCCGGATTGTCAGTTTCTGGCAAATCAGTTTTCCAAAAACTTTAGACAAGCCGGGCTGGGCAACGGGTAATTTTTACCGGTAAAAGCAAGCTTGCCACTTTCTTCATCAACCGAAAATACCGTGATGTTGTTGCTTCGCTGATTGGCTGCCAGCAGAAATTTACCATCGGGCGAAAGCGCGAAGTTACGTGGCCAGTCGCCCTGTACCGGTTGGTTTTGAATGAGTGCCAGTTTACCGCTCCCGGCATCGCGGCTAAATACGGCAATTGAATTGTGCCCCCGGTTCGAGCAATACACAAACCGGCCATCGGGGCCCAGGTGAATATCGGCACCGGCTTTCACCCCACTATACCCATCGGGCAAACTCGATGTTTCCTGAATAACTGTCCAAGCCGTATCCATTTTCTCGACCACACAAACCGTGGACGACATTTCCATCATTGCATACATAAAACGTCCGTCGGGCGAAAAGCCGAAGTGGCGCGGGCCTGCACCGGGGCTTACCGGGATAAAAGGTTGCGGTGCCGAAATAAATTTGCCCGAATCGGCCGACCAGGTTGTCAGCAACAACTTATCGATTCCCAAATCGGCCGCAACCAAGGTCTTGCCATCGGCCGTGAACAACGATGAATGGGCATGAGGGCCTTGTTGGCGTGCCGTATCGGGGCCAAAGCCAACATGTTGAACCAGCTGCGGCATAACCGCCAGCGAACCATCGTCGTTCACCTTAAAAATACTAATACTCCCGCTGGTATAGTTCGAAGCGGCAAGGGTTTTTCCATCGGGCGAAACGGTTACATGACAAGGGTGGTTTCCGAGGGTTGCTACCTGGTTTAGGCGGGTCAAACTACCATCGGGTTCAATTTTATACGCTGTTACCGAGCCACTGTCCTGATGGTTGTAATTATTCACTTCGCTTACGGCATACAGGTATTTTTTGTTGGGCGAAATACTGATATACGAAGGGTTTTCCTGCGTTTCGGTGACCGACTCGGGGGTTAATTCACCATTTTTGGGGTCGAATGAATAACGATAAATACCTTCACTGCCTTCAACCGAATAAGTGCCAATGTATAACGCCAGTTTGTTTTTGGGCGACTGACAGGCAACCAGCATGGCCAGCGCCACCAAACTAAAGAAAGAATAAATTTTTACCCTCATTTCAGTTCATCAATGATTATTTCTAACTTATTTTACCGAAACAGCCCGTTAGCCTGATTCTGCTTTAAACTTAAAAATAAATCGTCATGGGAAAAGGAAAAATCACCGAAAAATCGCCGCTGCTGCACAAACAAAGCCGGCAACCCTCCCTTTGGCCAACGGAACCTGCAATAGCCTTCAAGTTGTACTGTCAATAACTAAAAATCCCTATAAATTGAATTGTAATGAAACCTGTTTATCCTCTTCTAATTTTTACCCTGCTATTAACTGCCTGTTCATCGGGCCGGAAAGCGCTCGACCAAGGCAACTTTCGCGATGCTATTTTAAAAGCTGTCAACCGGTTGAGTCAGAGCCCTGACAATCATAAAGCCCAGCAAGTGGTTGCCGATGGCTACCCGATGGCAATGGCCTATTACCAGGAAGAAATTGATAATAATTTATCGGGGAACGCCCCCTTTAAATGGAACCAAACGCTAGCCGTGATGAACGAGGTGAATACAATTTCGGAAACCATTCGCCGCATTCCGGCTGCCCGACGGCTCATCCCCAATCCCAAAGTTTATACTTCGGAGCTGGCTACCGCCACCGAGCGCGCTGCCGAAGAACAATACCTGGCAGGAACAGCCTTGCTTAGCCGGCAAAACCGTAACGATGCCAAACAAGCTTTTCTTAACTTTCGCGAGTGCGACCGACTGGTCGCGGGTTATAAAGACGTGTTGCAAAAGATGGCGGAGGCAAAAAACCTGGCAACCCTGCGCGTAATTGTAGAGCCGCTCCCGGCCCCCTCGCGTAACTATGCGCTCACCGCCGATTTCTTTTACACACAAGTAATGCAGCGCATGAATGAATTGTATCCCGCACAAAGTTTTGTGAACTTTTTTACCCCGGACGAAGCTGCCCAAACCCGGTTGAAATACCCCGACATGGTGGTAAAACTGGAGTTTATGGATTTTTATATTGAACGTCCACGCCATTATGAACAGGAGAATAACCTGCAACGGGACTTCGAAGAACTGGTTCAGGTGAAAGTATCGCGCGACTCGGTACGCACCGAAAAACGAATGGTACCGGTTCGCGGTAAGCTGAAAATATTTACCGACGAAGTTGCTTCGGGCGGTTTGATGAATGTACAGATTAACGATTTTCAGGCAGCCAAATTGTTGCTGAATGAAAATGTTCCGGGAGAGTTTTTGTGGCGCAACCAATACGGCATTTTCATTGGCGACGAACGAGTGTTGACCAAAGAAGAAGTACTGATTCTTAAAAATACGGCTATCCCGCCTCCGGGGCCGCAGGATATGTTTATTGAATTTACCCGGCCAATTTATGCACGGCTTACCGACCGGATGAACGCTTTTTTTCAACGGTACAATTAATCCGAAAACGAGTTTGGATACTGCAAAAATCGGTTAAAACAGAATCACCCGGCAGGTTTTATTCCGGCCGGGTGATTTTTTGGTTACGGGTAATAAGCGTTCAGAACGTTTACTTCATTTCGGCTTTCTTCGGTACACGCTCGTACTGGCAGCAGCCGGGTAACGCATCATAGGTTTTGTCGTCGGCTCGGTGCATGTCGGTATCATAGCCGGCTTTGGCTATGGCCATGTGCACTTGGTGTATATTGGCTTTTGCATCGTCAAAGGTGACAGCTATTTGCTTGGTTTCTTTGTTCCAATCGGCTGCACTCACCCCCGAAACTGTTTTCGCAGCTTTTTCGATGGTTTTTTCGCACATGCCGCAATTGCCATATACTTTAAATTTTTCGGTTTTGCTGGCTGCAAAAACACTGGTTGTTCCAATCAGGAACAGGATAACGAATGTGATTACTTTTGTTTTCATTTTGTATTGTTTTAAAATTTGTTTGCAAAGTTAAGGGGTAGAAGGATTGTCTTAGCTCAACGCCCCATGATTCATACGCTTTGCCTTATCTGTATTGGCAGCACCCGGGCAATTCGTTGTAAACAGCGTCTGGTGCTTTGTATTTTTCGGTGTCGTGACCGGCAGCAGCAATGGCTTTTTGCACCGCATCGGCCGATGTTTTCTTGGTGTCCAGTTGCAGGTGCACCATTTGTTTATCAGCATCCCAGCTGGCCGACAGAACACTATTAACGCCTTTTGCGGCAGTTTCAATCCTGTCCTTGCACATCTCGCAATTACCTGCCACCTTAAACATGGTATGGTCTGCGGTAGCGGTTTTACCCGGAGTTTCCGCGACCGGTTTGGTGCTGTTGCTTGTTCCCATGTCCATATTGGCATGGCTGTTTTTAGCCGGTTGGTTCATCATACTGGGTTTACCTGCCAGTTGGGCGGCCGCATCCACTGCAAAGGTACCGTTGGTCACAATCTCTTCGCCTTCCTGTAAGCCATCTTTCACCACCCAGGCATTATTCATAGCAGAGCCAAGCTCCACATCACGCATCTTGAAACTTGGTTGGTCGGTTCCGAGCGTTTTCACATAAACCACCGAGCGAACGCCTGTCCACAAAACAGCCGACTGCGGAATGATCAGCTCGTTGCCTGGGTTTTGTGTTGACGCCTGAATAATACCGTTCACAAACAGCTCTGGTTTCAGTTTCAATGCAGGGTTTGGTACTTCAACCCGAACACGGGCCACACGCGTTGTTGCATTGACTACCGGGTCAATAAACGAAACCTTTCCGCTGAAGTTCTCGTCCGGTAGGGCTTGTGTGGTAAAGCTGACCAGTTGGTTTTTCGAAACCCACGGAAGATCGCTTTCGTACGCATCAAATTCAACCCAAACTGAACTTAAACCGGCTACCCCAAACAGCGTTGCCCCGCGCGAAACATAGTCACCAACAGCTACATTTAATGCAATAACAATACCCGAAGTGTTGGCGTAAATCGGGAACTCGCTTTGCGCTTGTCCCGATTTTTCCAACTGGCTAATCTGCTGATCGTTTAATTTCCAGTTGCGCAGTTTTTCGCGTGCTGCTTCAACCAACGTCGGGTATTTGTCTTTTAAGGCTGTAGCTTCCAGCAGTTCTTTTTGAGCAGTAATCAATTCGGGAGAGTAAATTTTGGCCAATAGCTGCCCCTTGCTGATTTGCTCACCGATGGTGTTGATATACAGTTCGTCAATGCGCCCCGGAACGTGAGCCGTTTGCGACTGCAACAAGCGTTCGTTCGGGACAACTTTCCCATAGAGTTGCAACTCTTTTGACAAGCCTCCTTTGGTCACGAGGGTTGTTTGTACTTCGGCCAGCTTCATGGCCGACTCGCTCATGGCAATCGCACTGTCGTCTGTTACGTTTCCGTCATTTTGCAATGGTATCAAATCCATTCCGCAAATGGGGCAAAGGCCCGGTTCATCCATGCGGATTTGTGGGTGCATGGAGCAGGTCCAAGTGGTATGCTCGTGCTCGTCATGCGCTTCTTGCAGCTGTACGCCTTGTTTCCCTGCCGGCTGATGGAACAGCAGCCAGCCCAGCAGCAGCCCGGCAGTCAGCAAAAGGCTTCCTTTCAGGTATTTATTTTGAAGGACATGCTTAATCATCCCTTTGCCATCATTGTCGTTGGTGGTATTATTTGTTGTATTCATGGTATTCTGTTTTAAATTTAGAACTGGTTGTATTCATCAGTTTTTCTGCAAGGGCAACCGTGTTGTTGTAATCGGTTAAAGCCTGAACCCTTTTAAAACCGTAGTCGAGCTGTTTGCTTTGCATACGCAGGACTTCCTCAAAGTCGGCACCGGTACCCGAAAAAGCGGCAAGCAAAAGTTGGGTGCTGGCTTGCGCAAGTTCTTGCTGTTCCTTATAAAGAACCATTCGGCGGCTGGCATCGGCCAACTCTTTTAGAAGCGACTGGCTCTGTACCCGCAGTTGGTTTTGCAAGCTTTGATTTTGTTGCACATTGGCTTGCTTCATCAGTTGAGCTTCTTCGCCCATGGCCCTGTTCTTTTTGCCATAAATGGGAATACTGACAGAGAGCATTGGCATGACCATGTCCATGCCATTCATCATCGGGTCGGCTCCCTCGCGTTCTTGGTTCAGCATGTAGTTTACACCAACGCCAAACATGGGCAAGGCCATTTTTTTAGCCTTGGTTTCCATAGCCTCGTAACTGCTCTTTTCCCTGTTCAGCATGGCCAGCATGGGGTTTCGCTGCAAAATATTGTCGGCCAAAGCCAGTTCTTCAGCCCGAAGCCTGATTTGTTCCATGCTGTCGGGTAAAACCAGCGGGGTATCCAGATCGCGGTTCAGCAGGGCATTAAAGGCAACTTTGGCTGTCTCCAACTGGTCGTTTAGCAAGGCTACACGGTCACGCTGTTCCAGTATTTCCATTTTTACCCGTAAAACATCCTGTAATCCCGGCGAGCTTTTGGCCATGCTGGTGCCCATGCCCGAGCCACCCATGCTTTGATTGGCTGCCGGCCTGGTGCTTTGTCCGCCCATAGTGCCCATTCCCCCACCACTCATTCCCGAGTTTTGGATTGAAGAATTCATATTGGCCGCTGGCGCAGGCGGCATGGGTGCTGAACTGCCTCCCTCTGCCGGGGGCGACTGGAACTTCACCATCGCGAGCTCTTCGAGCGACTCCAGCAGTTCAATATTTCTCTGAACCAGATTGATTTCCGTTTTTAGTTGAACCAATTGGTACCAGCTGGTTTGCACCTGATAAAACAAGTCGGCTTTTACGGCATTAAAGGCTTCAAACTTGGCCAAGGCCATTGCCGACGCTTCATCTTTACCGGCCTTTAGTGTGCCAAACCAGGGAAACATTTGCATCAGGCTTAATTGGGCCACCTGCTCGCCACCCAAAATAGCCATCGGCTTGGTATAGAAACCAAAGGAGGCTTGGGGGTCGGGCAGGCCGCCAACTTGTGGTACTTTTTGCAGCGAGGCTTCGTACTGGAGCCAGCTGGCTTTAATATCCGGGTTATTGCGTGCTGCTTCGGACAGCAGGCTATCCAACGGAAGGGCTTCTTGTGCCGCAACAGGCTGTCTGGTTGCGGCAAACAGGAGTATCAATAGGATTATCTTAAAGTTTGTCATCGTTCTGAGCTATTACGGGTTGAACACCTTTTTCCAGTTTGCGGACTTCGCCTTCGCGCCAGAAGCACTGCAGAATGGGCACAACAAACATGGTCATAATTTGAATGATCATGCCACCAAAGGTGGGTATCGCCATAGGCACCATAATGTCAGAGCCTTTTCCGGTGGACGATAAAACCGGAAGCAAAGCAATAATCGCTGTTGCAGCGGTCATCATGGCCGGACGCACACGCATTTTGCCGGCAGTAACAACGGCTTCGCGCACGGCAGCAACCGTTTTTGGGTTTTGTTCTTCAAAAACCTGGTGAATGTAGGTTCCCATAATCACGCCATCGTCGGTAGCAATGCCGAACAGGGCAATAAAACCAACCCAAACCGCCACACTCAGGTTGATGGTGTGTATCTGGAACAGGTGGCGCATGTCCATCCCTGCAATGGAAAAGTTAAGAAACCAAGGCTGGCTGTAGAGCCACAACATGATGAAACCTCCGGCAAAGGCCACTATAACACCCGAAAAGTGAATGGACGAAGCGGTGAAGGTTTTAAACTGAAAATACAGCAACAGGAACACCAGTGCCAGGCTAATGGGTATCACAATAGCTAGGCGTTTGGTCGCCCGGATTTCCTGCTCGTAGTTTCCGGCAAAAGTATAGCTCACGCCCGGGGGCAGTTTCAATTCGCCCGAATCAATTTGTTGTTTCAGGAAGGTGCTGGCCTCGTTTACCACATCAACTTCGGCCATAGCTGCAACTTTATCAAATATCACATAACCGTTCAGAAAGGTATCCTCGCTGCGGATCATTTGCGGCCCACGAGTATAGCCAATGTCGGCCAGCTCGCCAAGTGGTACCTGCACTCCGCTCATAGATGGGATAAGGATAGCCTTAATTTCTTCGGGGGTGCTGCGTAGCTCGCGGGCATATCGTACCCGCACGGGGAAGCGTTCGCGGCCTTCGACCGTGGTGGTAAGCGCCATGCCACCCACTGCCACCTGTAACACGTCCTGAACTTCTTCAACACTCATTCCGTAGCGAGCAATGGCTTTGCGGTTCAGCTTTATCTCCAGGTACGGAGCACCTACTGCCCGGTCGTAAAATACCGAAGAAGCCTGAATAGAAGGCACTTCTTTCAATGCCGTTTCCAGCTGCACACCAGCTTCTTCAATCCGGTCCAGGTCGGGACCAAACACTTTCAGTCCCATCGGCGCCCGCATACCGGTCGAAAGCATAATCAGACGCGTCTGTATGGGCTGAAGCTTGGGAGCTGAGGTTAATCCCGGAAGAACGGTCACTTTCACGATTTCGTCCCAAATATCGCTGGGCGACTTAATTTCGGGGCGCCATTGTCTGAAATAATCCCCATTTTTATCGGGAACCAGTTCATCGGCGCTTATTTTCCGGAAGCCATCGCGTTCGGCGTTGTAAGTGCTGCCGTCTTTTAAAACGAAATTATCGTCGCCATCAACCTTAAAAGTCATTCGGTGGCCGTCTTCATTCAGCATAAATTCCGATACGTAGTTGATGGTATTTTCGAACATTTGCACCGGGGCCGGGTCTAGCGCCGAGTTGATGCGCCCCCATTTGCCGACCGACAGTTCTACTTCGGGAATGCCGGCCAGGCGTTTATCGAGCATGGCCACGTATTCGCGGTTCATTTCAATACCGCTGTGGGGCATACTGGTGGGCATCAGCAGAAACGACCCTTCATCAAGCGAAGGCATAAATTCCTTGCCGGTTCCGGGGAAGGTTTTTGCGAAGGATTGCCAGCCCGAAGTTTCTTTTACTTTTTCGGGAAGAAAGCTGAACAACCGGTTTGCACCTTGCCAAGCCAAAAGCCCGAATAAGATGGTGACCAGCGGCAGGCTCATAAATGTCCACTTGTTGCGCAAAGCCCAACGCAAAATGGGTTCGTAAAAGTGTACAACGGAAAGCAGTGCGCCCAGCACCAACGCAATCATACTTCCAACGAAAACGTAATTACCAACGTGGCTCACATTGGCGCCCAGCGGCAGCCACTCAACGGTAAGGTACCACGCAGCTACCAGCAAGGTAATGGCCACGTTGATGTAGTTCACATAGCGTTGCTTAGCTTCGGGCCAGCGGTTCTCGAACAGGTTGTTGAGGCCGATGAGCACCAGCGCTAAAGCCGGTACCTGCCCCCAGTAGATGGCGAAGAGGATACCGGCAGCAATAAGAATGCTGTTGAAAATGCGGCTCACCCGTTTACGCTCAAACCGGATAGAAAAAAAGATATTGGCCAGTGTGGGCAACACCACAATACCAAGCAGGAACGAAGCCAGCAGGGCAAATGTTTTAGTGAAGGCCAGCGGGCGGAACAGCTTCCCTTCGGAAGCCTCCATGGCAAACACCGGCAAAAAGCTAACCACGGTTGTTGCCAGGGCAGTGGTTATGGCACCGGATACTTCAACCGTCGATTCGTAAATGATCCGGGTGAGGTGTTTGCCTTTGGCATCGCGGTTTTCCGGCAGTTCCAGGTGCCGGATGATGTTTTCGACAAACACAATCCCGACATCGACCATCACCCCGATGGCAATGGCAATACCCGATAGCGCTACGATGTTGGCATCAACCCCGGCATATTTCATCACGATAAAGGTCATCAGCACAGCCACAGGCAGCAGCGACGAGATGAGGATGGAAGCTCGCAGGTTGAGTACCAGGATAATGATAACGATAATAGAAATCAGGATCTCGTGTGAGAGCGCGCGCTCCAGCGTACCAATGGTTTCTTTGATCAGCCCGGTGCGGTCGTAAAAAGGCACGACTGTAACTTTCGATACAGTGCCATCGGCCAGTGTCTTTTGCGGAAGTCCCGGTGCTATTTCTTCAATTTTATCTTTGATATTGTTAATCACCTCCATTGGATTGGAGCCGTAACGGGCGACCACCGATGCGCCAACGGCTTCAACCCCGTCCTTGTCGAGCCCGCCACGGCGGGTTGCAGGACCAAAGCTTACCCGGGCTACATCGCCAATTCGTACGGGCACATTGTTGCGTACGGCAACAACCGCTTCGCGGAGGTCGTCGAGATTTTTTATGTAGCCCAGACCGCGAATCACGTATTCAACTTTATTGAGTTCAATGGTTTCGGCGCCAATGTCGAGATTACTCTTTTGCACGGCCTGCATAATATCCATGACCGACACGCCGGCTGCTTTCATCGCGTTCGGGTCAATGTCAACCTGATATTCTTTGACAAAGCCTCCGATAGAAGCCACTTCTGAAACCCCTTTTGCCGACGACAGGGCATACTTCACATAGTAGTCCTGTACGGTACGCAGTTCCTGCGGATCCCAGCCACCGGTTGGTTTGCCGGTTTTTGGATCGCGGCCTTCCAAAGTGTACCAATAGATTTGCCCCAGTGCGGTGGCATCGGGCCCCAGTGCAGGTTGTACACCAACCGGAAGGGTTCCTGCAGGTAGCGAGTTTAGTTTTTCGAGAATGCGTGAACGGCTCCAGTAAAAGTCCACACCATCCTCGAAAATGATGTAGATGAAGGACATTCCGAACATCGAAGTGCTCCGGATGGTTTTCACCCCTGAAATACCCTGAAGTGATGAACTGAGTGGATAGGTAATTTGGTCTTCAATGTCGCGTGGGGACCGGCCCATCCACTCGGTGGCTACAATTTGCTGATTGTCGCCCAGGTCGGGAATGGCGTCAACCGAAACCGGGTCGTGCGGAAGCAAGCCCGTGTGCCAGTTGAATGGCGCATAGACTGTACCCAGTAGGATGAATGCGGCAAATAGCAAAAGGGTAATCAGCCTATTTTCTAAAAAGAATTTAATGATCTTTTTCAGCATGATATACATTTATGATAGTTTAAACAGAGAATGTTGAGAGAAGTTGAAAGAAGTTGAATACAGTCATATAGTCAGAACTTCCATTGCATTCAATCGTTTCCGATTGCTTTCACTTCCGATCCATCCGGCTGCGAACCGAACAGATACAATAAGGCACTTCAGCGCAGAATTGCAACTGAAGCCACTTCAAACTAAATCATAAACGGTAAACCTGTATTATGGAAAGAACACTGCTTACATCCCTGGGGGGTGGCGCGTTAGCCCGTACAATCGGGTTATGTATTTGGGACTTCTCGTCGGTCACAAAGGCCAAATCGAAGGTAAAAACTTGCAACAAAACCGGAATAAACGAAACGTGTTCCAACACCAAGGGATTGGTATAGTCCTGATGAAACTGGACTACGTTATCCTCGTTGTGGCAGCAATCGCCCATATCGCAGGCCGAATCGGTACCCGAACAAGTGGTGCCGGATGCAGAAAACACCGACACAGCCACCAGCGAATCGCCACAAAAATGACGCGACACCGTAAAGCCTACTGTGAGTACAGTAAACAAAAGTGCGATGGCAATATGGCTTATTTTCCGGATCATAATTGTTTTGATGCTGCAAGTATAAACGATTTAAAAGAGAAACAGGTTCATCTTTCCGAAAAAAACAAACCTGAATTTGAGATTATTAACAAAACAACACCATTAAAACAGAAGGAATAGCTGTAGAATAGTGAGCAAAACCAAGCTTAAACTTGTAATGGTAACAAAGCGAATGAAATTGGTTTATTTGCCTATTTTGTTGTTTTTAAACACTAAAAAAGGACATCAATAACCGTAGTTAAACTTTGTTGATATTAATAGTATTTTCAACCTTTGTTATGTTTAAATTTGCACGGACAAGTTACTGTTCTGAACCAAAAAGAAAATAATTCATACTTAAATTAAAACAAATCCCATGAAAAAATTACCGTTTCTGTTTTTGGCGTTGGCGTTTGCCTGTACTCCGGCCAAAAAAGAATTGATGCCGTACACCAAAGCCGATTTTGAAACGACCGTGGACGGCAAACAAACCAGCCTGTACGTGTTGGAAAATACCAATGGTATGCAGGTAGCCATTACCAACTATGGCGCTAAAATTGTTTCGATTTTTGCACCCGGTAAAAACGGCGAAATGGCCGATGTGAACCTGGGGTTCAAATCCATTCAGGATTATCTAAGCCTGAAAAACGAGTACGGAGCCATTATCGGTCCCTATGCCAACCGAATCGGACATGCCACCTTTACCATCGACAGCGCCACTTACCAGCTTCCGGCAAACGACCACGGCAACTGTTTGCACAACGGCCCCATCGGGTTTAAAAACCGGGTTTGGGACGCAACCGAACAAGCCACCGACGATGGGCAGGCTGTGACAATGACAATCCAAAGCCCCGATGGCGAGTTTGGCTTTCCCGGAAACAAGGAGGTAAAAGTAATTTACACCCTGACTGACAATAATGAAATGAAAATTGATTACGAAGCAACAACCGATAAGGCTTGTCCCTTCAACCTAACCAATCATGCCTATTTTAACCTGAAAGGCGAAGGCAACGGCGATATTTTGGGACATGTGATGGTAATTGCTTCCGACTCGACCTCGGTAATCGACTCGCTGCTGATCCCAACCGGCGAAATTGCTTCGATTAAAGGTACCGACATGGACTTTACAGCCCCGCACACCGTTGGCGAACGCATCGCATCGACTTACCAACCTATGGTTTACGGCAAAGGCTACGACCACAACTTCATTTTAAACAAAGACCAAACTGCCGGCGAAATGACTTTTGCTTGCAGCGTGTACGAACCGGAATCGGGACGTTATATGGAAGTGTACACTACGGAGCCGGCCATCCAGTTTTATTCGGGTAATTTCCAGGATGGTACAATTGTTGGCAAATACGGAAAACCTTTTGATTTTCGCACCGGCATGTGCCTGGAAACACAGCACTACCCCGATTCGCCCAACCATGCCAATTTCCCGACTACGATTGTAAAACCGGGTGAAACTTTGCGATCGACAACAATTTATAAGTTTTCGGTGAAGTAAAAACGGAAGACTGAGATTAAAGCAAAAAAGACAAAGCAACGATGGTTCCTTTGTCTTTTTTGCTTTTGTAAATAGTTGTAATTCGTAAAAAAAACCGGTGAACAATAAAATACCGGTTGATACTGAAAAGAACCTGGAGGACATTTTTTAGGATTCCTATTGATGCACTTGCTTTTGTGGGCGGCACAGTTTAGTCAATCACTTTCAGTTCGCCCTCCGGCGTATTGCAAATAATTATATTGGCTATGTTCACAAACAAGCCATTCTCCACCACACCCGGAAGCTGGTTCAATTTCAGGTTCAGCTCCACAGGATTATCAATCCGTTCAAATTTGCAGTCGATAATGTAATTGCCGTTATCGGTAATAAACATGGCACCGCCCGTTGTCCGAAGCTTTGGTTCGCAGCCCAGTTGTGCCAGTTGCATACGGGTTACTTCCCAGGCAAAAGGGGTCACTTCAACCGGTAGCGGAAAACTTCCCAGGTAATCCGATTTTTTGTTGTGATCGGCAATGCAGATGTAGAATTTGGTAATTGAGGCCACAATTTTTTCGCGCAGCAGGGCGCCGCCGCCGCCTTTTATGAGTTGCTTGTTCCGGTCAAACTCGTCAGCCCCATCAATGGTCAGGTCAATCGAAGTCACTTCGTCCATTCTCAGCAAAGGAATGTTTAGTTCGCGGGCCATTTGTTCGGTGGCTTTCGACGTGGGGACCCCCTTTATTTTCAACCCATCGCTCACCATTTTCCCTATTTTTTGAATGGCAAAATAGGCTGTTGAGCCGGTTCCCAAACCGACTACCATCCCGTTTTTGATATATTCGGTGGCCTTTTCGCCAACCAGTTGTTTTGGATTCATTTTTAACTTACGTGATTTAAAGGCTTTGTTTCGAATGTCAAATTTAAGCAAAACCCCGGGCTGCACCATAAAAAACTGTAAAAACTGCTCAGTTCTTCAATTCGTGCTGGTCAACGCATTGAAGTCAGTCAGCCGGGTAGTTGTTCCACCCGGCGACCCTTCTTCGCTGCACTTGTTCATTTCGTTGAGCAGTAAATTATAAATGGTATCCACCCAGGCATCGTCCGAGTTCAGGCTTTCGGTAAAGTTGAATTTAGAACCACCCTTTTTGAGGAAAAGTTCCTTGTATTGATGCCCGATTTCGAGGGTTGTTTCCAGACAGTCGGCCACAAACGACGGCGAAACCACCAGCAGGTTTTTTATTCCTTTTTGGGCCAGGGTTTCAATCGTGACATCGGTGTAAGGCATAATCCAGGTGTCTTTACCCAGCCTACTTTGGAACGAAGTAGTGTACTTCGCCTCGGGCAGGTGCAGTTTTTCGGCAATCAGCCGCGATGTTTCGAAACAGGCTGAACGGTAGCAATAAGGCCGTTTGTTGCCTTGTTTACACGAGCCATCCGTGCAACGGTCGCAATACACGGCTCCGCACTCGTTCATATTGTCGAGGTGGCGCTCGGGAATACCGTGGTAACTGAACAGGATGTGGTCGGGCTGGTGTTTGGCAATATCGGCGCCAACTTTATCGGCAAAATTTCCAATATAGGGGACATTGTCGTGGTAACTGTTTATAAACTGAATGTTTGGAATGACGTTCCATCCCGACACCAGTTCCATCACCTTTTCGGCCACCGAACCTGTTGTGGCCGAGGCGTATTGCGGAAACAGCGGAAAAATAAGGATACGCTCTACCGATGCCTGGCGTAATTTCTCCAGGCCCGCCCGGATTGACGGGTTTTGGTAGCGCATGGCCAGCTCAACCGCCACGCTATCGCCAAACCTCTGGTTTAGCTTTTCAACCAGTTCGCGACCGTAAACCAGGAGTGGCGAACCCTTTTCGAGCCAGAGCTTTTTATATTCAACCGCCACTTTTGGGGCGCGAAAGGGAACTATAATCAGGTTAACAAGCATCCAGCGTTTCCAGTACTCAATATCAATAACACGTCCGTCCATCAGGAACTCGCGCAGGTACACAGCCACGTCCTTTTTATCGTACGTGTTGGGCGTTCCCAGGTTTACGACCAGCACTCCGCTTTTCTTCATTTGTATAAAAATTTAATTTCCATTTAATCTTTGTCACGTACGATGGAATTGTATTTATAAACTTTTTCAATAGCCAGAAAATAACCCGGCGTAGCACATAAACAAGTTTTTGCGTTAGGCGGTTTATCACTCGTAGCAGAAACATTCAAACAAACAGAATGCTTTTCCCGGTAGCGGCCTCAATTCGCCTTTGTTTTTAGCCAGTTCAATAATACAGCTTTTATCCGGTTCCATTTCACCAGAACGCCTGTCGATGACTATTTTTGAATGCTAAAAATAGATGATTTCAGTACCAGTTTCTTCGTTTTAAACTGAAAAAATTAGTAGCTTGGCACGTTCGATCCCGACAGCTAGTCGCTTTTTTGTAGGGTAAACGCTCATTTGCCGGGAATTTCAGACAAACGGACAGTTTTCCGTTTATTATCGTTAATTAAAGTACTAATTATTCAACATGAAAAGACTTTCGTTTTTATTTGCCTTCCTGCTTGCCATCGTCGTAGTACAGGCACAGTCAACTTATAAATATGTTATTATCCCGATAAACGTTCCGGGAATTGGTAAAGGAATTGATCCTTACGGCGTTAGTTCGAGCTTGCAAAAAAAATTGAATGACAAGTCGATAAAAAGTGTTTTTGAAACAGTGGAGCGCCCGGCCGACTATTGCGACGCGCTGATTGTGTACATGGAGAAGGAAAGCTCGATGTTGAAAAATAAAATTGCGATTGAATTTAGGGATTGTACAAACCGGGTGGTTTGGTCGACGGTGGGAACTGGTCTATCGAAGGAATTCAGGACTGGCTATGCCGAAGCCATTGCCGATGCATTGAAAGATTTCGAGGCTCTGCCAGAGGTTCAGTACACTGCTACCTTACAAGCTACTGCACCAGTGGTTGCTGCACCTACGGCTCCGGCTGCCCCGGCTGTTTCGGTGAGCGAAGTTTCGGTAATAGCGCCGGTTACCACCATTACTGCCGTTACCGATTCGGAAGGAAATGCCATAGAGTACAAACCCGGAAATATTTATTTCAATGAAAAATACCTGGTTGACTACACGAGTGTGAACAACGAACGAAATCTGGTAATTTTGAATAGCGACAAATTGGGTTACGAAAAGCTTCAGGTTATTGCCAAACTTCAATCATCTGATATTCCGGGAATTTACACGGTTGAGTGGACAAAACCCGATAAAACCCAATGGACAGGTGTTGCCAAAGAAACCGGCGACGAATTGAAAATCTCCATCTCGGGAGGTGATGCTAAAGAAGTAATTACACTTCAAAAACAATAAAACTCGAAAAGCTGCTTCGGCAGCTTTTTTTAGGCAGTATAAGGGGCACATCGAAGTGTACAAAACAACAACCGGACACAACGCATAGAAAATAGGAACAGAACAAGAACGAAACCAGCGAGTTACAAGCACAAGAAAGCCTAAGAGAACCAAGAACGGCTACAAAACGAATTGTGCAAAACTTCCAAAAACTACCGCTTATCTTCCCTAAAACGGGGTATAAACTTCCTTTTACACACCAATAACTACCGGCGGCCCCGCATAGTGGGCCAATAAGTACCGGCGCCAGCTCCTACGGGGGCTTTTTTTGTGTTTGCAGGCAAGGCGAAAGCCCAACAGCGGCGGCCATTTGCGGGGCTGGTAGGCGGGCGCAAACATGCCCAAACCAACCTGCATGGGCAACACCTTACGCCCCCGGTTTTGCCGCCCAAAAACAGCCCATTTTGCCCCGTAGTTGTGAAAACACCCGTTTTTGTAAAAAATGGTTAGGGGGACACTTAGGGGGACACTTAGGGGGACAAAACACCATAAAAAAACAGCCACAAAACAGGACTGTTATGACAGGTTGAACCCCGTTTGGGGCATAAAATACCCCGTTTGGGTGGGGTGTTATGACATGCCAAACGCTGTTTTTTACAGGCTAACTAACTGACAAATAAGCCAAAAGCCCCGAAAACGCTGAAAAAACACCAAATAAAAAACTGAAAAAGCGGAAATAAGTGCCTGAAAACGGTACAATTGGTAGGTTTTAGCGCATGGCATTGATGCGCACCGATGCCTTAATAATAGCCATAGCCCGCACACTTGCCAGCCTCACATCTTTGGGTGCGTGGTGCTGGTTTTGGCTGGCCAGGGTAATGTACTCATCGCCCTTATCCGAGCGCTGGATGTACTTTACAGCCACGTACTCCTCACCCTCCACATCGATGCTTACCAGGTACATTTCGCCCCAAAAGATGTTGTTGCGTATGTCGTTAATTTCTTTGTAAACAACAATATCGCCGCTTTTTAGCAGTGGGTACATGCTATCGCCGGTAATAAAAATGGCGCCATCGCACTTGGGCAGGTTGGGTATGCTGAGGTGGTCGATGGGGGTAACATCGGCATAGTGCTGGAACAAGCTTACCAGGCCTGCCGATGCCTCGAGGTTATAAATGGGTATGAGCTGTTGGCCCAGCGGGTTATCGGTTTTTAGCGGAAACACCTGCTGGGGCCTTACCGGCCCCACTTCCTTTAACATACTCCCCTCGCCGGTCAGGAGCCAAGTTGGGTTGATGTCTGGATACTTTGTTGAAATTTCAACAAGAACATCTGCACTTGGAGCTGAAAGTTTGCTTCTACCTCTATAATTACTATATGAGGAGCCTATCTTCTCAAAAAAAGTTTCTCTATTATCTTCTTTAAAATCAGATATTTCTAATATTCTATCTTTTATTGATGTCATTTTTTCATCATTTATCTTGGTTTGTGTTGAAATTTCAACATATATTTGTCCCGAAACAATAATTAACACGGTTTAAAGATATGGAAAAACAATTACCCGGCCTTAACGGGCCACAAGTAAAAATCAGTAGCCGCGAAATTGCGGCGTTTGCCGGCAAGAAGCACAAGAACGTGCTGCGCGACATTCGAACAATGGAAGAAACCTGGGTGCAATCCTTAGGGCTCAAATTTGAGCTGATTTTGGAAAACAGGGAGTTACACAACGGATACACCACGGAAGACCCGGTGTATATGCTCACCAAAGACCAGTGCCTGTATGTAATGTCGAAGTACAGCGACCAGGTGCGCCTGAAGCTCATTATGCGCTGGCAGGAGTTGGAGCAAAAACTGCAGGAGCAGGTGCTGCGGGTACCCCGCCCTTTGGATGTGTACGGCCAACGGGCCGTAAGCTACGACCACTGGCTACTGCAACACGGTTACAGCGTGCGCAGCGGCGCGGCCTACCGGCGCATACGCAACAACCCCGGCCACTTTTACCGCCACGCCAATGGCAGCTGGTACATGAGCGAAGCTTACGGGCAGGCGCTGCTGCAAGTGCGCGAGGGCCACAAAGCCATTGAGGCGGTGAAGGACATTAACCCGCTACCGCGGGTATGTCAAACCAGCATTTTCGACCAACTACAAAACAAATAGTACAATGGAAAAAGCAACACTGATTAAAGCGCCCCGTGGTACCGGCATTAAACTGGCCCGGATATTCGGGGTAACCACCGGCGCGGTAAGCCGTGCCCTGTGCGGGGTGACCGACAGCGAACTTTCAAAGAAAATACGCCACACGGCGCTAAGCCAGTATGATGGCAAAGAGATGATAGTAAAAACCGAAAAGAACGAACAGCAATGAAACACACAGCAACACCCGAACAAGCCCGCGCCCTGCTGAAGTTGGAGCGAGCCCTAGCCAAAACAACAACCCGTATAGCCGAGGTTGATGAAGCCCTTGGCTTTGAACAGCCCAAAAACGAGCATTACATCGACTACCTGGACGGCATTGCCGAATCGCTACGCAACATGGTAGCCAACCGCTTTGGTCTGCCGGTAGTAAACGGCAACTATATCAAAATTGTCGAACTAGCCAGCGGCTCCGCACCAGAACCACACCAACCCCTTCACGCCTACCAGGGCGTATTGGCACCGGCCAGCTACTTTAACCGCTTACGCGAGGAGCGGGCCTATAAACAGCGCTGCCGCTGCGGCCTGGATGGTGCTGAGGGCTGGACTATTGACGGGGAACCGGTAACGAAGAAGCAACAGCCGGTTGTGATAGAGGTAACTATTTTATCAGACGGCAAAATCACCACGGCGGATTTGGAACAACTGAAAAGCAAGCTTACCGAGGCGATATTGCAGGCACGCCGGAGTGCAACCCAAGCACATAATACCCGCAACAATGAACAGTAACGACCGGTTCGAGAAACGGGGCAACGAGGCCTTTGCCGTAGTGTTTGGCACCTTGGGCGGTGCGGCGCTGGGCGGTGCCATGTACTTTGGCGCCTGGCACCAACTGGGGCTGGCCGTAGTTTGCGCCGTGGTAATGATAGGCCTACTAAGCCAGGCCTCCGGCAAACCGCCACGCGGCGGGGCTATTTAATCAATTCAAATTCAATTAAAACACACGTTATGAGAAAGCAAGATTTTGGCAAGGCAGTTGAATTGCTGAAGCAACTAAAAGACAAGGCCGACCAAGCTATTGAGGCCATTGAAAACAAGGGTGAATACTGGCTTATCTCGGATTTGGCCATTGAGGATATAGAGGCGTTAACCGAGCAGATTACGGCGGCCATCTCGGGGAATGACTTCTTGCAGGTAAACCTTAATTACGACCTTGTACATGAGGTTGTAGTGCCAGATTAGTGTTTTCAGCATCTGTGCAAACACAATGATGTCGGGGGCGTAAGCAATTTGTTTTATCTGTAAATCCCGTACAAGCACATCCCCTTTACGGGCCGACTTACTCTCCGATACAAATTCGAGCTGAAAAAACCACGGAGCCACAGCTTTTTTCAAGTGGGCCGTGATTTCCCTGCAAGTTGTATGGTCCTCTGATTTAATAGAGATACCCAAGGTTTGTTCCAATTCGCCATTATAGTTCATAGAATTTTTTTTAGATGATGGCTTAAAGTAAATAATAATGTACGAATTTAAAAACGGCACCCTCTCCATACCTGCCCGCCTGCTCTACGATGAATGGGGGGTGATGAGCTACGCTAACTACAAGGCGCAATGCAAGCGTAAGAAGCTTATCCGCACAAACGACGGGAAAGGTCAAGGCAACGAGGCCTGGGTGTCGGTATTCGACCTGCCCCGCTGGTTACAAACCGTATGCGCCACAAAGCTGGGCGACCCGGCCAAACAGGAACACAACCGCCTGCTCGACTTTTTACAGGCCGACATAGCGGCAGCGGCTTTCTTTGCCCGGCACCGCAAGCCCGACGGCAAGCCCCTGAGTACCCCAAAACAAGATGAGAAGGTGAACAACTGCCGCCTGCTGAATGCGATGGTAGCCCTGTTTGAGCACAATGGCGGCGGGCGCACCATGTTTAGCCACCGCTCGGCCAAAGCCTGGCAACAGTGTGCCGACTGGCTAAACCTGGTAAACGCGGGCGAACTGCCGCACAGCCTGCCGGGCAACTGGCGCCGCCTTCGCCAAAAGTGTAAGGACTACACCGAGCTTGGCCGCTCGGTATTTATCCACGGCGGCGAAGGCAACGAAAACCGCAACCTGCTGAAAGGCGAAGCGGGCGATTACTGCCTGGCCAAGTACTGCCTGCCTATTAAGTACAGCGTGCCCGAGGTGCTGGCCTTCTACAACCAGGTGCGCGAGGAGCGCTCCTGGCCCGAGATTACAGAACGAACCTTACGCGCCTGGCTGGAAGAGCCCGAACGCGACCGCATTATCCGCCTGGCAAGGCACGGTAAGGAAGTGTGGGCAAAAAAGTACAAGCATACCATAACCCGTGGCCGCGACGAATGGTTTCCCAACTGCTACTGGGCCATCGACGGCTCCAAGCTGGATTGGGTTCACCTGTGGGAAGGCTCCAGTAATAAGATGGGCGCTAAGCTACGCATTGACCTGGTGTTTGATGTGTTTACCGAAAAGATACTGGGCTACTCGTATTCGTTCAGCGAAACCATTACCGACCACTTTGCAGCCATTAAGATGGCCCTGAAAGTAGCCCTGTGCCTCCCTCCCCTGATAACCTACGACCAGCAATCGGGGCATAAGTCTTCGAAAATGCAGGCCATTTACAACCAGGTAGTGGCGCGCGACAAGGGCACACACTACTGCCACAGGAGCAAAGACCACAGCAGCCCCGCCGAACAACTGTTCAAGCGCTTCCAGGACCAGGTGCTCAATAATTTTTGGTTTACCGATGGCCAAAGCGTAACGGTGCGGCTGGACGACAACAAGATGAACCCCGACTTTATTGAAGAGCATAAACACCTGCTGAAAACCACCGCCGAGCTGGAGAAAGCCTTTGCCTATGCGGTGAAGAAGTGGAACAACATGCAGCACCCAAGCCTGGGCATGAGCCGCGAAGAAGCCTATAATAGCCTGGAGATGCCAATGGTGGAAGCCATTACATTGGACGACATCATGCGCACCATGTGGATTGAAGAGCGCAAGCGCCCGATTGAGTACCGGGGCCACGGGCTGGACATTTGGGCAAGCGGCAAGAAGTACCAGTATGAGGTGTACGACAGCGCAGGTAACATTGACCTGGATTTCCGCCGCAAGTATGTGGGCAAAAAGTTCATGGTACGCTACGACCCCGAATTTATGGATACCTACGTGCAGTTAGGCATCATGGACGAAAAAGCCGAATGGTTACAGATAGCCCTGGCCGAACCAAAGCGAAAACACCAGGTAATACCGGCGCTGATGAAAGAAGGCGACAAAGAGCAATGGTACAAAGACTATAAGGTGCGCGACCTGGAACTGGAGCGAGACATGAAGGCGGTACAGGAGCTGCAAAAGCGCACTGGAATCAGCCCGAAACAAGAAATTGATGCCCAGGAACTGGAAGTAAAACTGCAAGGGCGCCGGAGCAAACCCGAACGGCTGGTACTGGAAGCCGAAGCTTCGGCCATCAACAAATTATAAATACGAAAAACCAAACACCAAACACAATGGACAAACAAGTAAAAGAACGGATTGCAGCCGAAGTACGGTTGCTGGTTGAAAGAGAAAGCGGGCGCAAAGTGGCTACTCGCGCCGGGGTAAGTTCGGCTACCATCTCGCAAATCATCAACAACAACTGGGACTTGATTGCCCCCGACATGTGGAGCAAGGTAAAACTGAACCTGCACATTGAACTGGGCTGGCAAACCGCGCAGACCGAGAACCTGAAACAGCTGAATACCCTTTTGGCAACCGCCCAGCAAGGCGGGCTAAGCCTGGGCATATCGCACAGCGCCGGGGCCGGCAAAAGCCACGCCTATAAATTGTACTCCCGCACACACAGCGACGTGATTTACGTGGAATGCAAGAAGATTTGGGGCGTTAAAAGCTACCTGAACCACCTGCTGGCAGCCGCTGGCATCAGTGGCAACGGCACAGCCGAGGATTTGGCCAACCGCTTTGTTGACCATGTAAAAGGCCTGCATGCCCCGCTCATTATTATTGACCAGATGGATAAGCTGAAGGATAGCTGCATGGACTTGTTTGTGGACTTCTACAACGACCTGGACGGGCACGCAGGTTTTATCCTGTCGGGTGTTCCGGCCTTGGAAAAGCGGGTGCGCCGGGGTTGCCAGCTCGATAAGATTGGCTACCGCGAACTGTTCTCGCGCATTGGTTCTCGCTGGATAAGCCTGGAAGAAGTAAGCCTGAAAGACGTGGAAGCCATTTGCGAGGCCAACGGGGTAAGCGATGAAGGCTTTGCGCTGGATGCCTATGGCGACTGCGACGGCGACCTGCGACGGGTGCGCCGGAGTATTGAAAAGTACTTTTTGCAAAGCCGTAAAGCCGCCTGATGAATAAACTCTACAACATAAACGACCTTAAAAAGCGCAAGTTTAAAACCTTCCCCTTTGCCGGGAAGTTTGCCGAAAGCTTTGGTGAGCCCGAAACCAATGGTTGTTGGCTTATCTGGGGGCTGTCGGCCAACGGAAAAACCCGCTTTGCCCTGCAATTGGCCCGCTACCTGGCCGGGTTTACCAAAGTGTATTACAACACCCTGGAGGAAGGCGTTCGGCTGAGCTTTCAAAAAGCGCTTCTGGATAACGACATGGAAGGGGTTGGTAATGCCTTTCAGTTTACCAGCGAGAATTTTGATTTGCTGGTCAAACGGCTCGAAGGCAAGCGCCCGCCCAGGGTAGCCTTTATCGACAGCCTGCAATACCTCCGGTTAACCGTGGCCCAGTACATTGAGCTACGGGAGCGGTTCCCCCAAACCCTGTTCATCTTCATATCGCACGCCAAGAACGACCAACCCAAAGGTTCGGTAGCCGAAGCAATTATGTACGATGCGGACGTGAAGGTACATGTGGCCGACTTTATGGCCAACGTACAGAGCCGCTTTGGCGGGAACAAGCCCTACACGGTATGGCAGGAAGGTTACGAACAACGGACATTTAACAATAATTGACAATGATAGACATTGAATTAAACAAAAAACTACTCCTCGTATTTCGCATTGATAGCCTGTACGGGGTACTCACCAGCGGCGAGAAGGTTTACCTGCGCGCCTGCTTTTTAGGACGGCGCTGGGGCTACATCCCCGAGCGGGTGAAGTTCCTGCTGAACTGGAGCCAATTGGAACTTCTTAACCTCCCCGAACTGCGCGTTGGACAGGACCGCTTGGTTTATGTACTCGACCGCTCCGGCATGGTGCCAATTGAAAAGTACCGGGCGCAAAACCGGTATATGGAACGCCGGATACGCACGGTATTAACTGGTATAAACCCTCAATAAAAACAGCATGTCAACAATTTTAGAGAAAGAAAAGAAGCGCCAACTGCGCATTTTTCACACCCTGCTCAGCCGCTGCATGGGCAATTCGGAACAACGCAAAGAAGCCATCCTGGAGGCGTTTGGGGTGGACAGCAGCCGCGACCTGGACACGCACCAGCTGATGGAAGTGATTAAACTTTTGGAAAGTGAACTGGACACGCAAAGCCGCGAACTGGACATCTGGCGCAAACGCCTGATAGCTTCTGTTGGTGGCTGGTTGAAAGCCTTGAACCGCGATGGCGACATCCGCCTGATAAAGGCCATTGCCTGTCGTGCTTCGGAAATGAAGTCGTTCAACGACATCCCGCTTGACCGGCTCCGCTCGCTGTACAATGCCTTTTCCAACAAGCAAAAGGACTTGATCACCGTGGAAAGGCTGACAGCCGACGAGCTGGACTACCTAAGCTGCTACAATTAATACGCATTTAAACACCTTTTAAATACTTATAAAATGGAACAACTGGATTTAAGCACCCTTTCGGAAGAGCAGCTTCAGGCCGCTTTGACCGAAAAGCGCAAAAGCAAAAAAACAGAAGAGCAGCGCTTGCGCAGTGCCTTCGAGAAGGATAAGAACGATTTCTGCAACACATCGGCCAGCAAGTTCCGGCAGATGCACAGCGAACTGTCGGCCTTGAAAGAGTACATTATAACCGAAGCCAACGCCCTGTATGCCCGCCTGTACCAACTCAACGGGCAGGAACCGAAGGAGACCAAGTCGTTCACTCTGAAGAATGGCGACGATACTGTGAAGGTAGTGGCCGACCGCCAGGAGCGCTTCGAGTTTACCGATGAGGCTATTGTGCACATCAATGCCATTAAAGAAACCTTTTACAACAAGTTTGCACAGCGCAACAAAGCCCTGTACGGCTTACTGGATGGTTTGCTGATTAAGAACACCAAGAACGACTACGACCCAAAACTACTGTCGAAAGCCCGGAGCCG
>JBKEAN010000028.1:0-3563 GCA_047972415.1 Mangrovibacterium sp. | reverse complement strand
TAATTGGGTTTAAAATGGTCGCTGGCTTTAATCACCTTAAAACCTTTTGCTTCCAGCACGGTTGCCAAATCACTTTCAACCGCTTGCTTGGTAATAATATTATCAACCAAGGCTGAAACGAATACCGACTGATAGGATTTGGTCCCCAGCTTTTGTTCGTCTTTCCACACGCCGGTGTAATAAATTGACGAACAAGCAACTGCCAAAAACGATAAAATAAAAAGTGAAGCAATAATAAATACTGGTTTTTTCATCATTTATCGATTTAAGTTTGACTAAATAAACTGATTTATTTTGGAAACAAGAAAACCACTACAGCGCGAACCCCAAAATCGGATTTTGCACCTTTGGGGGCAACCAGGTTAAAACGCGGCCCGATAACCAGTTGTACTTTTTGTTTGCCCAAGCTGGTTAATCCCCCTAAAATAGGGTTAAACCACAGGGTGGAGTTATCGGCTTCCCAGTTTTGGGTGTATTCGAAGTTGGCACCAAGCGATGCCCCCGATTTCCATGCATACGAAAAGAAGGGCTGAAAAAATAACTGGCTCACATCTGAGCGATTGCTGTCGCCGGCAACGCTCCAAATCTGATTGGCCAAACCACCAAAAGTTATTCCTCCGCCTTGTTTCAGGATAACAGCCGTTGGCCCAACTCCTAATTTACGCGACGACAGCGCGTCATCAGTCCCGTCGGGAATTAGTAACACCGGCCCTGCTCCCCAGGTTAAACCGTTTTTAGCTTCTTTGGGGCCAAAAAAGCCACTCACCACCGCATCCGATAAACCCGACTCCCGTGCTCCGGCACCGGTAATACCGTATTGAATTACAACGGGTTGAACCCACCGTAAAATTAAGTTCATATTATCTGAAACACTCAACGGAATAACTGGCTGAACGTTCAAAGTCATTCGTGTACCGTTATATGTACCTATACCGTTATCAATATTCATTTGAAACGGCACACTAATTAAATTGGCAATCGGGTTGGCCAATTTGTTCGCTAACTCCTCGTCACTATCCTGGGCCCGGACACTAAATCCTATTAAAACTAAGACTAAAACCAAAATAGAGTTGTTTGTTTTCATAATCATTCTCAATTTAAAAAAACTCATTAAAAAAAACGGCTGAGCACAATGCTCAACCAATTTATAGCGATTACAATAAAATGCAATATGCAAACTTAAAATATCTTATTGAACAACCGTCTGTTTTATACTCAAAAAAAAAATACCAAATTTACATTGTCGGGCGGTATTGTTGGAAAAACCGATGCAACACATTCAGCCCAAACAAATAATGCTTATTTACGTTATACTGTAAAATGAAACCCAGAATGAAAACAGACAAATTCAAGAATTTGCGGTACCGCCTGATGGAAGTTGAAACATGGCCGCTGGATTATATGTTCAAATTTATTGTGCCCAATAACGAAGATAAAGTTGACCGCGTTAAAGCTTTATTGCCTCAAAACGGAACGTTTTCGTTTAAACACACGTCGAACTTAAAACATGTTTCCGTAACCTGCGTTGCCCAGATGAAATCGGCTGACGAGATTATTGACATTACCGAAAAGGTTGATGCTATTGAAGGTGTTTTGGCGTTGTAGTCCGTAAAAGCGCCTTCTATTTTTATGAGTGATAACTTAAACGTGAATCCATGAAGAATTTAGTTGTAACATTTATCCTTATGGCGCTTTCTGTAGTCCTTAGTGCTCAATCGTTGAACCCGGTAGCCTACAACGATGGCAGGCAGGAGTTGAATGGGCTGGTTACATCAAATGCCGGACAGGAACTACCCGGCGTACTTATTCTTCCGGCTTGGAAGGGAATTGACGATGAAGCCCGGCAAACTGCTCTGGATCTGGAACAGGAAGGTTACATCGCGTTTATTGCCGACATCTATGGCAAGGGAAATATTCCCGTGTCAAATGCCGAAGCGGCACAAATTGCCGGCAAATTCAAAACAGATTACCAATTGTACCAAAAACGAATTGCACTGGCACTGGAACAACTAAAACTGGCCGGTGCCGACCCCGGTAAATTAGCAGTAATCGGGTACTGCTTTGGCGGGACAGGTGCTTTGGAAACTGCCCGCGCCGGGTTTGACGTAAACGGTGTTGTGTCGGTACACGGCGGGTTGGCAAAAGCCCCCGATCGGCCAAATGGTCCAATTAAAACGAAAATACTGGTTGAACACCCTGCTAACGATAAAAGTGTAACTAAAACGGATTACGAAAACTTGATCACCGAAATGAACGAAGCAAATGCTGACTGGCAAATTATTACCTACTCTCACTGCGGGCACACCTTTACCAATCCGGCATCAGCCGAGTATAACGAAACAATGGCTAACCGGGCTTGGCAGCATACCCTTTTGTTCTTGTCCGGGTTGTTCCGGTAGCTCTACGTACAAGTTAGCGATGCATTAACCACAACGCCTAAGAAATGAGAACCATAGTACTGTCGCTCATACTAGCAATTTCCCTTCAAACAAAAGCTCAAGTTGACAATGCCAGCCCGTGCAATTGCTTGACTGATACAATTGATGCATTTATTACTTGGGAAAAAGAGGCAAATTTCCCAGGTGGACAAGAAGCATTAATGAATTATTTAATCGAAAATGTAGTTTACCCAAAACAAGCGATTGATAGCCTTCTAGAAGACCGAGTCTACATAAGCTTTTGCGTTCGAGTGACTGGACAATTAACAGATATCAAAATAGTTAAAGGAAAACATAAAGTTTTAAATGATGAAGCATTAAGAGTTATTTCCTCAATGCCTAATTGGGAACCAGCTAAATCTAGAGGTAAAAATGTTTGTCACGCATATACGATTCCAATTAATTTTGAACTTGACAAAAAAACGAAAAGAGGTGTTATAAAAGAAAAAGCCAAGCTTTAACAAGTTGCAAGTTGCATTGCGGGTGCAGGTAGAAAAACAGAGCAAAAGCAAGTCAAAACAGAGTAGTGCAAATAGAATGTAACAAGTTTAAAATGAGTAGATTTTCTTCTTTTTGCATTTCGTGGATGAACAGATTTCGGCAGAATATTGCAGCTTTTCAATTACCAAAGCGTTAACCGGTAGTTACCAAACTACGGATTGGTAACTTGGGGCAGGCTACAGAAATACAAGCCGGAGCCGTATTTGCTGATTCACAATATTTTGCACAGCAAAGAGCACTTATATAACGGGTAATTTTACTCCTAAAAATAAGCGTATGAAAATTGAAAGATTCAAGGTATTGCTCTACCTCAAAAAGAGCAGCCCCAACAAAGGGGACAAAGCAGCCATTATGGGGCGCATCACCTTAAACCGTTCCATGACTGCAAATGCCGACCAAAGTGTGCACCCGAACCGATTTAAACTGTGCAGCTTCGCCGATTTAAAGTGTGCAGGTATTTTACGGGGTCAAAAACACGAACCATTTCTGCTGTTTTGATTAGGTAAAATTAACTTTTTTGGTCACTAACCATCTTCTTTTTTCTTCGCATAGATTCACCGGTCAATTCAATTCGGTGTGATTGATGAACCAGTCGGTCCATGATGGCATCAGCAATGGTTTTTT
>JBKEAN010000289.1:0-32160 GCA_047972415.1 Mangrovibacterium sp. | reverse complement strand
CCTGATAGGGAAAGGGGTTAATAAATCGCGGATAGCGTCGGTGGGACTTGGCGAAAGCCAATTGGTAAACGAGTGTACCGACGGGGTAGAGTGCACCGAAGAAAAACACCAGGAAAACCGCCGTACCGTATTTGAAATTACCAAGTCGAAGGTCACTAAAAAAGACCAGAAAACTGAAAAATAAAAAGTTGCTGCATAAGCACTTTCGTTTAGTCTAACATGGGGCCTGCCAGGGGGTAGGCCCCTTTTTTGGTATCATGTCAAAATTATTGCCCTCTCCCCCTAAAAAACCAAGATCAATCGCTTATTCCAAAATGTTAAACCCCCATATTTTATGATTGGTTGCCTATTAGAGAAGGAAAAAGGAATTTCACCTGATTTGAATGGTTCCACAATCCTTCAAGCCATTGCCTTTGATTCATAGGCTCAATTTAAGCGTGTATTTGTTATTGATTTTCTGGAAATATGCTCCAATAGCAAAAGCTTTATATCCCAGTGTTGATAAGATGTGCTTCGCTTTCGAATTGAGTAGGGACTGCCGGAAAAAGGCCACTAAGTTATAGGCAAGCATTGCAAAAATTAATGCTGTTTCGGGTCCAAAGAATGATTGCAGTTTGAAACTATCAAAACCAAAGTCGTATTTAAGTTCATTGATGGTTCTTCGTTAATTTTGGAGAATTAGTCGAACTGAGACGATAAAGCTTTTTTCGGATCAGTTCAAAACTTGCTCTGCCATACATTTGCCGCTTTGTACTTTTGATTCGATTAACGTGATCTGCAACTGGGCCACTGCTCCACTTCTAGCAAATGCCATTTTTGGGGACTTCTATATCACGTTTCAGTCCTCGAGCGAACATTAACAAGCCTGAGAGTTTACGAGAAGACTTCTTTACCTTCAAAATTCATTTTACAGTATCCCCCATTTCTGTTTTAATATCGTCTTAAATATTCTTGCCAACTGGCGAATTTGCTTCAATGTCGGTAACTTCTTCAGAAGAATCTGCAAGTAGCTATTTTCCTCTGTATCTCTAATTTAATATTGATCCGCATTGGATGAGACTTGGGCCCAAGGTTTCCTGTAGAAAATACTTTCGAACGGTATTGCGACTAAAACCAAGCGCTTTGGCTATTTTCTTTTTTGTCATTCCTTTTGCTTATCGTTCTTTAACCTTTCAAAAGCCGGTTGCCTGGAATCAAATCCTTTTACAAGCGGCTTTATTCCAATTATTTTAACTGATAATTGATGAGAACGAATCGTCTCCGGCATCTATTCGCTCTGCCTTTTAATCAATGCATTGATTTTGGGAGAGACACTTTCAAATTAAGTGTCCATGTCATCCGACAAGTTCATTAAAAAGTGGAAACGGCCTGCAACCTGCATTGCCTTAGGGCAAGCAGAGTCGATAGCTAAAGTGTAGAAACTGACTCTGCCTTTTGTAACAATTTCAATATAAGGATGGTCTCTTTGCTATTTCTTCAAATCTTCCCCAGTACGAGTCGGCAAAAGATCTATTGGTTTTAAACGTTGCATGTCAATCGGGATTGTTCCATAGTTTATTTTGCCCGCTTTCCAACTGAGGTTGCAAAATTGAATATAGTGGATTATTTAACTTCAGCTTTTGTGATTCGTATTTGAGAAATACCAACAAGGGCTTTAGTCTCCAATCCAATTAAATAGCACTTAACAAAGAAATAAATTTGAGATTAATTTACTTATATTCAAATATTTATATTGAATTTAATTTGATGTATCTGTTCCCCAAAATTGACGAAAAACCTAATTTTGAACGGATTTTCCACGTGACAAACAAACCACAAAAAAGGGTGCCCAAAAGACACCCTTTTCCTAAAAATTTAAATTAGTTTACTTTCCTTTTACAATAACTCCTTTTATAATTTGATTATTCAAAATAAACCGATAAGTATACATGCCTCCTGCATAATCTGATCCATCAAATTTTGCATTGTATTGAGCTCCTGCTTTCACTTGATTCTTGTAAACAACTGCTTTCAATGAACCAAGCATATCATAGATTTCAATGGTTGCAAGTCCGTCTTCAGTTGGTGTAAATTCAAACTGAACCATTTTTGAGAATGGATTCGGATAAGCTTTGACACCAGTTTTCAGCATCGAAGAATCCGTTGCTTTCTCTTCCGGTATTGTGACAACTTCATCCATCATACAATCAATGCCTAGATACATTGTTTCGTAACCGTCTGCAACAATAGGTACTTCCGAACCACAACTACATACAACTCCGCAAGTTACAGCGTGAGCTATAATATAAAAGGATCCACTTACACTATTGAATTCGGCTCTCAGCCCGTTTACATGTTCCAGCATACCTCCGTTGAATGTAAATTGTCCCGGAGCTACTGTCTGTTTACCATTCTTCATCGTAGGATAAGGCTCGCAGCCAATATAAATATGGGCTTCACTCATTACAAATCCTTCGAAAATCTGGTATTCAACAGAAACCATTCCTCCAGAGTAGTCTACAATCACATTACCAACCAGAGCTCCTTTGTTAGTATTACATTGTGCAGCCCCTGCATAAAGCGGCAAGGTATAGGTACCTTCCTCCCTAATCAGGTTAGTCCATCCCCAACGGTTGAAGCCATCTTCAATGAAGCACCTTGCATCCGATCCGTAGTCGCCGTCCAATTTTGCAATTGCCGTTTCACAATTGTCATATTTCGTTGTAGATTTGGTAACATAGATCGTTTTACTTGCCGAATTACCGCATTCATCCATCACATCGAACGTGTACGAATAGATAGTGTCACAAGCAGTAGTACTATAGACTTGACTATGTGCTGTTACATCACCTCCGTCCGAACAGTTATCCGTCCACTGTGCAATAATCATCATCGGAGCATCTTCGTCACAAAGGGTGTAATCGTCTACACCTACTATCTGAGGAGCGGTCATGTCGTATTGGCGCCATACCGTGGTCTGGCTCGTGGCCGGGTTACCGCAGGCATCCATCACGTTAAAGGTGTAAACCCGTGATTGTAGACAGCCTTCGCTTGCGCCGTCAACTCCTCCATCGGAAGTTATGCTCTGGTTTTCCCCGTCGCAGTTGTCACTCCAGCTGGTACTCAGCGTAGCTGGCCAGTCGGTGTTGCAGCCTTCCAGGGTGTAGTCGCCCAAAGCGGCGATTACCGGTGCTTCGGTGTCTGACTCAACCGTAAACGTTGATGAGCAATTCTGAGGACAATCTCCATCAACCCAGAAATTTACTGTTATAGAACCGCCACAGGCCGAAGGATACGTTCCGTCCCAATCGTTTTGAATTTCCAAATTGGTTCCAACGACGGTTGCGGAAGCTAGCCATGTGTCAAACTTCGCATTAATCTCGGCCTGGGTTTGACAGGACACTTCGTCTTTTGTAAGCGGACAAACCAAGACTACGGTATGAATATTTAGTATTGACTTGGTTTTGGTACTAGTGCAATAACCATTATTGGCTGTTACATAAAATGTGTTAACTGCTGGAAGTCCACTGATACTGATTTCCACACAAGCAGTCGTATCCAAAGTTAGTTTATGTTGCAACAGTGAGTCCAGAAACCATTCGTATTTTGTTCCGGGTAAGTCTGCCACACACAACTCAACAGTTTCTTGATTATTACAAATACTAAGGGTAGTCGACTGTAGCGAAGGAGTAGTAATAAATGTTCCCCCGACAAAATCGTCTAAAGATGCTGTCAATGATGGAGAAGAGCGGGTTTCCAATAAAAAATAGGAATCGCAAATGGTACTAAGATTTGTATTTCCTATAATTGTGCTTAGGTCAACATATCCTTCATAAAATGCATTTGTTTCATAACTAGCTGAACCATACCCCCAGCCAGCAGGAACAGGAACACTACCACTGTTATTTTGAGCGACATTTGCATCCGTGGTCAACAGATTGAAATGAGAATCTTCTGCATTTCCACCACTACCAACCCATTGATAAACTGTTATTGTTGCGTATCTGCCACCACCCGAAAAATCGGCTAGGATTAGTATATCTCCCGGGCTGACATTATGTGCTGGTGAAAACGTTCCCTTCCCTTTATCATCCAAAGGTTGGGGACTGGTGCCGTCAAGAAATACCCAAAAACCAATTTGGGCAGCTCCAACAACCTTGCTACGGTCACCAGCAAAGTATACCTTTCCGTCGATAATAACAACAGCGCCGTTGGCAATGTCGTTTTTCCCTTTGGTCTGGCTTAAACTCCATTTCCAATTTTCGGCAGGAATAATGTCTTTTTGCCCTTCGGCAAACTGATTATCAACCACGCCATTGCCATAGGGATCCTGTACATGGCCGTAGGTAGGATAATCGTCCGAATTGGCATGCATTGCATCCCAATCGGATGTATTACCATCAATAATGATTTGGGCATTCACTTTCGGGCTACAAAGTAACCCACAACAAAGCATCAGCAGCACCCATATCATAGGCGTGCTAATTTTTAACTCTGAAAAAAACAGGTAGAATTTCTTCATTTCAGGATTCATTAAGATTTTATCAATCACATCAGATAAACAGAGAGAGGATACGTACTTCCCGAAATCGAAAATTTCGGAGTACGGGATCAACTAACAACCGGTTACTCTGTGATAAAATCGCAATTCAACAATTATCGGGGCAGATAAGAAATGCCCCTACAACATCAACCTAAGTCCTGAAATCACATAGCTATTAACAATCATTTGTTAATATTTAAGTAAATTAAGCACTTTTATCCCCTTCAACGCAATAGGTATTTTCCACACCTATTTGCTAAATTTTTGACAGCAACGCTTTCTTTGTAAGAAAAAAGTTCATATTCATTTTTGTGGAGAAGCAAACCTACATTTTCTATATTTGCTCCACACCCACGCCGTAAATCAATCGAATGTTGTTACAAAAGGAGGAAAAAAACTGGTTTCGTGAAGTATTTGATAAAGAATACAATTTCATTCGAAATTATCTTTATTATTTGTCTGGGGACATTGATCTGTCTGAAGATTTGAGTCAGGATACGTTTACTCAGCTCTGGCAGAACCGGCAAACAGTAAATCGGGAAAGCCAGCGCCAGTTTCTATTTACCATTGCGCGAAATTTATTCCTTAAACACTACCGTCATCAAAAAATAAAATTCAACTTTATAAATTCACTTTTTAGTGAGAACGAAACGGAAACGCCCGAATTTAAACTGGAACTAAAAGAATATAATCAACAAATCCAAGGTGTTTTATCGGCTATGCCGGAAAAAACAAGAGCCATTTTTTTAATGAGCCGGATTGACCTGATGAGTTACACTGAGATTGCCGCCAACCTGGGGATCAGCAATAAGGCCGTGGAGAAACATGTATCGAAAGCGCTCAGTATTTTAAGAACCAAAATCGGTAGAAAACTGTAACCATGACAACCAGAAAACAACCAAATATCGACGAATTGCTCTCCAAATTACATGTTCCGGCAAAACAAAGTAAAGCAGAGGCTTGGGAAATGCTTCAACTTAAAGTTGAAAAAACGCAACCAAAATTACGCCCAACCAGCTACAGGCAAATCCGTCTCGGGTTGCTGACGGCAGCGGCGGCAGCAATTATTCTTGTCGTTTTCACAATTATTGCAAATAAGTCATCGGTAAACTACGAAGCCTCGTTAACCGAAAACAGGGAATTGGTTCTGCCCAATTCGACCTTGGTAAAATTGAAAAAAAATTCAAGCTTGAGCTTTCGTCACGTCCTCATTAACGGGAACCGCTCCGTTGAGTTAAACGGGGAGGCTTTTTTTGATGTCAGCTCGGGGAAAAAATTTAAAATCAACTTTCCGGGTGGAAACCTTTTTGTATTGGGAACGGAATTCTCCATTCAGGCATACTCTGCAAAAATGGGGCGGGTTGACTGCTACGAAGGTACCGTACGTGTTGAAATTGATGGGCATGACTATATTCTGACGGCGGGAAAAACAATCGTCATTAACCAAAACCAAGTTGAAGGACCGTTTGATTCGCCAACAAATGAACAACTTCGCTATTTGGACAACCGGTACACCTGGACAAACCGGCCGCTGACCGAAGTATTGGATATTATATGCGCGCGCGAAGGGCTTCAGTTACACGCGCCCGACCACATTTTGTCCATGCGTTTTACTGGCACCCTCGATTTGTCGGACAAGCAGCAAGCGCTTACGATTCTTACAAGAGCGATGAACCTGGATTTCAATCTGGACAAAACCAAACTCGAAATTATTGCAAAAGATTAACCCCTATATTATTTTATTGGTTGTGCTTTTGCTTACCGATATCTCGGGTTGGGCACAACAAAAACCAATCAGCATCCGTGCCAATAACGAAACATTAAGTTCTGTTCTCGAACGGATTTCAGAGGAGCAAGCAATCCGCTTCGCTTTTGATGCTTCTTACTTTTCAAATGTCAGAACCACGCTCGATGTTCACCAAATCAGCGTAAGCAATTTCGTAAAACTCATTTGCGAGAAACACGATTTGATATCCGAAGTTATTGACAATACCATCGTTCTTTATAAAAACCAAGCTCCGAAACCGAAGGCCGAGCCCGAGCGAATTAAATTTGCCGGTGTAGTTCTGGATTCATCAAGCGGCGAACCGCTGATGTTTTGCCACGTTGGCTTTGCCAATACCACTGGTAAAGGAACAATTACAAACGAAATGGGGGTATTTTCGGCCAATCTCCCCAAACATGATCGACTAAAGGTTGAAATCAGCCACCTTGGTTATCAGCACCTGGACACGATTATTAGTTTGCAACCTACCACATTTCACACCATCAGCCTGACGCCATTTGATATCAATATTGAAGTGATACAAGTATTTCAACAAGAGAAAAATATTGTTGAAATGGGGATCCAGGGCGAACGCATTGCCTTCAACCCGAAACAATCGGCCAACTTGCCCAAAATTGACGACAGCGACCTGATAAGTTCGTTGAGCCTGATTCCGGGAATCAGCTTTCTGGGAGGGCAAACACAGGGTATTGCCATTCGCGGTAGTTCCCCTTCCGAAAACCTGATTAGCCTGGACGGCATTCCAGTTCTGGAAACCAGTCACCTGTTCGGAAACTTGTCAGTTCTCAACTCGAAATACATCTCGCAAGCCTTTGTTTCGCGCGGAGGCTTCGATGCAACCTCGGGCGAAAAAGCAGCGGGAATTGTTGAACTGAAGGGAAAAAGCAATTATTACAAATCTAGCCTCGATCTCTCGGCAAACTTGCTCAATGTGAGTGCTACCGGCAACCTGGCCGTGGGCAACATGGTTTCGCTGGGCGGCTCGTACCGCCGTTCGTACAACGAACAATGGGAAAACTACCTGTACAAACAAATATTGAAACAAAGCAGCTCGGATGACGAATCTTCCGTTTCGCCCGAAATTCAATTTGACGACTTCAACCTGAAACTAGGCATCAGGCCTTCCGAGCGGCACGAAGTTAATGTGAACCTGATGAGCAGTTATGATTTACAGATACGCGATTACGAGTTTAAAGAAGGTTCGCGATTATACCGATACGAAGATGGCGATGCCGAAAACCGCGGTTTCAGTGCCAACTGGTTTTTTCAGGCAAACGACAATTTTAACCAACGCCTTACCGTGGGTTACACCGATTTTACAAAAACATCGTACGCACACTTGGGTATGAACCCGAACAGCCAGGGAAAAGGTGGCAAAGACGAGCTGGACCGGGACAACAATTACCTGAAAGAACTGACCCTGCAATGGGCCGGCGAACTGAAAACCGGACGGTTCACCCACCAGGGCGGCATTGGGGTGGCACAAAACCAGGTTAGTTACAACTACTTTGCCCAGCGAACAACAGGCAACAAACTAGCCGACTCCATTGCGTTTGATTCCGAATCGGTGTTGTTTCATGCCTATTTTCAGGAAAAAATGAGTTTCGGAAAACTGAAAGCCCGAATCGGATTGCGGGCCAACTACCTGGATTTAACTTCGGAAACCTACTTTCAACCACGCATTGGGTTAAGTTACCAGCTATCCGACCAAGTTGAAATTGTGTACAGCGGCGGCCTGTACAACCAGTTCCTGAGCCGGATACGAAAAATAGACATTAACGGCAACAGCGACCAGGTTTGGTTCCTGCCCAACGAAAGCGGAACCGGAGTTTTAAACGCCCAGCAACATTTACTTGGCCTTCAATACCAGAAAAATGGCTGGGCAATGAACGCCGAAGGCTATTACAAAAAAACCGATGGACGTATAAATTTATATGCTGAACAAACCGGTACCGCAGAGAAAAGTATTGAATACGTTCAGCGCGAGGGCGAATCGCTTAATTATGGTATCGATCTAATGCTTCAATATAAACACGATAAGTTCACGCACATTTTATCGGGTTCCGTTTCACGCTCCAACGAACAATTTGAGGTATTCAATAACGGGGAAAGCTATCCTTCGTTCGACGACCAACGGGTAAAACTTCGCTGGACAGAAATGGCTAAGTGGAAGGGTTGGAGCTTTGCTTCGTCTGTCTATTTTCACAGCGGCAGCCCTTACCTGGCATCCACCGAAGACGGAGCCATCCCCGGATTTAACCGCCTGCCCGGCTTTTTTCAAGCCGATTTTTCGGCTATAAAACGAATCGATTTTAAGTTTGTGCAGTTAAGTGCCGGAGTTTCTCTTTTGAACTGGACCAACCGCCAAAATGTACTCGAAGTCGACTACTTTAATGTATCCGACAGCACTGGTTCATATTCTGTACGAACCGATATCACGGCCGTACGGTTTACCCCCGTATTTTTCCTGAGTTTGCTCTTCGATTAAAAAAAACGTTACTGGGGGTAGGGTTTTTCTCCACCAATGGATAGTAAGCTTCAGAAGACATTAACCAACATGTTTGAAGCCCACGAAATAAGTTTGTCAACCACTCTGCTGGCCTTTCCTTATGCCACCGAAAATACAGAGCGCATTGTAGCAACTTTCCGAGTTCCGGTACGGCTAAACAAACACGAGGCTTATTATAAAACACTTAAAAAAATTGAAGAAGGTAAAAAACGACGGATTAAGCACGAAGCACTATTACTAAGTCCTGTTTCTCGAATCGCAATTTCAACCGTTGCTTCTCTTATCCTGATTTTCCTTCTTCAATTCTTTTTGTTTGCACAAACAAGCATTCAAACCGACAATCAATCAAAATCATTTCGGTTGCCCGACAATTCGAGGGTTGTTTTAAGTGCAAACAGTTCTGTGAGTTATCCCAACTATTTTTGGAGCCGAAAACTAAAATTGCAGGGCGAAGCTTACTTCGAGGTAAAAAAGGGGAAAAAGTTTACTGTAAAAACCAATGAAGGTAGCGTGAGCGTTCTGGGAACCCGTTTTATGGTACTCCAAAAAAGCAAGGTACTTGATGTGAGTTGTTTCGAAGGTGAAGTGGCTTACAAAAGCAAGCGGCTACATGCAACTGTTCCGGCTGGCACCGAAAAAATTTTTGGTGAAAACCAAATTTTATCCACCCGCCAGCTAAAACAAAGCTATCCGCAAGCCGCTGTTTTCAAAGCAAATTACTCCAACGAGAACTTACTGCAAGTACTAAAACAACTGGCAGATTTCTTTCAGTCCGACATTCAGTTAAAATCGGACAAAGCCTTTTCGTTTACCGGCAACATGGAAACAGCCAGTCTCGAATCGGCTCTGATGATTATCTGCCGCTCGCTAAACCTTCATTACTCTTTCAGTAAAAACGAAGTCGTTTTATTAACAGAAAAAATGAAAAGAGTATGAAAAAGAAAATGAAAACAAGTTGGTCCATTTTCACCGTGACTGCAATTGCCCTGACGATGTTGGCATCGTGTACCCCAAAAGATGAAACAGGGGACAATAACAAAGGTAGCCTGAAAGTACTGCTGACCGATTCACCGTTCCCTGCTGACGAAGTTCGTGCGGTGAATGTTACTGTTGACAGGGTGTCGATTAAACAACCGGATGATTTGACGACCGAAGAAACCGACGAATCCGGGTTCCTGGTTCTATCCGAAGAAACTAACACTTACAACCTGCTCGACCTGCAAAACGGAACAGTTGCAACCTTAGCCAACATCGAAAGCATTGGACCGGGAACTTACACCGAAATCCGGTTGCACATTGTCTCTGCCGAAATTGTATTGATTGACGGAAGTGTTTTCGACCTGAAAATACCCAGCGGGAGTAGCAGCGGCTTAAAAATTAAGATTGACGGGGGCTTGGAAGTGCGCAGTGGAAACCCCTCTACGCTGATCCTCGATTTCGATGTGAGCCGTTCTTTTGTGATGAAAGGCCGGAACCCGCATACCGGAGTCATCAACGGGTTCAACTTTAAACCAGTTATCCGGGCTGTTGCCGAAGACATTAGCGGAAGCATGGAAGGTACAGTAACCAATGCCGACAAAACAGTTGCCCTGCCAAATGCAGCTATCAGAATCATTAGTTCCGACATGCAGGACACACTGACTGCCCTGACCAACGAAGCCGGCTACTATGCCGTAATTGGGCTGTTACCCGATAGTTACAAAGTAATTGCGTCGAAAAGCGAATTTGTAAGCGATACCGTATTTGCAGCTGGGGTTGAAAAATACAACATAGCCACCGTTGACTTTGCGCTAGATGCAGTTCCGGTAGTAACTCCAGCTCCCTAGTCCCGATTTACATACGTGTAAATATATTTCTAAAAGCAAGTGAAAGAGGCGCCCTTCGGGGCACCTCTTTCTATTTTACCGCGAGCCTGCGGCACCTTCCCCACCCCGTCAACCGGGTTCACAAAACCAACATCATTAAAAGCTGTATTCAATTCCAAATCGTGCCGAAAAGCGAGTCAACGCATTATCGTTCTTGGCATATAACTCTTTCGTAAACACCGTATAACCGGGCGACAACGTAACACCAAAATGATTGTTAACATTGTATTTCAGAATACCTTCGGCTACAAAACCACCCATTTTTTCGGAATAAGCACCCGACACATAACTGGCATCCGATGTTGTTCCGTCCAATTTTAGCGTTTCCTGTTCCGAGTCGGTAATAAACTCGAAACGCCAGCCAGGCGAAAGGAATAACTCAAATTTACCTTTTGCCAGTACCCTGAAATCTAAATGCGGATTCAGGTTGACGTAGTGCAACGTCATGCGGGTCTGTTCCAAATCAGAACCGGTGTAATATTGGCCATAGCTGTAACTTCCCAATCTGCTTGCGAGCCGAAACCGGACTTTCTCCGAAAACTTATAGCCAAGGTCTGCCCCAAAACTCAGTTCGGAGCCATCGTTGTCGAAAATTTCGTAATTGTTGTAATTGTAATACGTATTAGCGGTTTTGTCGATACCCGCGTTCAGGTTCACAAAAAAAACCGACTGCGAAAATCCCAATACCGGTAAAGTGAGTATCGCCAGTGTAAAAACATACGTTCTCATATCATTCTGTTTATTGTTCGTATTTGTTCTATCCAAATTTACTGGAGCAAAGACAAGCTTTTGTTTTCAACATTAAAAATCAAACCGACCAACCGGGTAATTTTATCCCCTGTTTTGGTTCTTTTACCGGCAGTTTGCATTGGCACTGGCAACACAAACCTTTACATTTATCCAAGCAACAAATGGCCTACCCTACCAAAAATTGGCGTTTTCCGATTTTCGTTCTACTTTTGTCGCTTCAAATTACTGAAAACAAGCTGAAAAATAGTGGGCACTTTTGGAGCCCAGACTTCAGCCTAACGTTAAATTTTTGCATTGAAAGGTTTTTATGAGAAAGCGGGTGGTTATTGGTTTGTCGGGTGGCGTTGATTCGAGCGTGGCGGCGTATTTGTTGAAGGAGCAGGGCTATGAGGTGATTGCCCTGTTTATGATTAACTGGCACGACCGTACCGGAACCCTGACCGGACAATGTACCTGGGAGGACGATGCGCTGATTGCCGAAATGGTGGCCAAAAAGCTCGATATGCCTTTTCATATTGTGGATTTGAGCGAGCACTACAAAAAGCGGGTGGTCGATTACATGTTTGACGAGTACAGCAAAGGCCGCACACCCAACCCGGATGTGCTTTGCAACCGCGAAATCAAGTTCGATATTTTCATGGACGAGTGCCTGAAACACGGCGCCGACTATGTGGCAACTGGCCATTACTGCCAAAAATCGGCGATTGAAAAAAACGGGCAAACAATTTACGAGCTTCGGGCTGGAGCCGATAACAACAAGGATCAGAGCTATTTTCTGTGCCAATTAAATCAAGACCAGCTGAGCAAAGCCCTGTTCCCCATTGGCCATCTCGAAAAACCGGAAGTTCGGCGCATTGCAGCCGAGCAGCAATTGCCCACAGCTACCCGCAAAGATTCGCAAGGCATTTGCTTTGTAGGCAAGGTTGATCTGCCAACTTTTTTGCAACAACAACTGGAGCCCAAAACCGGCAATGTCATTGAAGTGCCTTCAAGCTTTATCGAAAAGAAAAAGCAAGTTGAAAAGACACCCGAGAATTTTCGCAAATTGTGTTTTCCATTTCCTTATAAACCTTGGAACGGGACAGTAATTGGCGAACATCGCGGGGCTCATTTTTATACGGTTGGCCAACGCAAAGGCCTCAACATTGGAGGGCACAACGAGCCGCTTTTTGTGCTGGGAACCGATGTACAGCGCAATATTATTTACGTAGGCGAAGGCTCGGAGCACCCGGGATTATATCGCCCGGGGCTATTCATTCCGACGGAAGAAATCCATTGGATTCGCACCGACTTGGCTATGGCCGTTGGCGAAATACGCGACTATTTGGTGCGCATCCGTTACCGGCAACCGTTGGAAAAAGCAACCCTCTACCGAACAGAAGAAGGCTTATACATGCTTTTCAATCAGGAGCAACGCGGTATTACAGCCGGACAGTTTGCAGCCTGGTACGAGGGCAATGAGCTGATTGGTTCGGGGGTTATACAATAAAACCTGGTCAAGCTCTTTTCACCTTTATCTTTTACTTTTCTCTTTTGGCTTTCAAAATGCTTAACTTTGGGCACTTTAAAATAATTGCACATGATCAAATCGATGACTGGCTACGGAAAAGCCGAATTTGAAACAGGTAACAAAAAAATTACCATCGAACTAAAATCGCTGAACAGCAAACAACTCGACCTGAACACACGGTTGCCGATGTTGTACCGCGAGAAAGATTTGATTATTCGCAGGGAAATTTCGGAAAAACTGATTCGCGGCAAAGTTGATTTTTCCATGTTTATTGAAAACCTTGGTATCGAGAGCAATTCAGCCATCAACGAAAATATTGTCCGTGCCTACTTTAACCAGTTGAGCGAGATACAGGGTCGACTGGGGCTGCCGGTTACCGAGCAAATTATGCAAAACATTATGCGCCTGCCCGATGCCGTAAAAACCGTTTACGAAGAACTGGACGAAAATGAGTGGCACGCCATTTTCGAAAATATTAAGAACGTGATTGTGCTTTTGGACGATTTCCGCACGCAGGAAGGCCAGGCCCTGGAACGCGATATCCGGTCAAACATCTCTGACATACAGCAGCTGCTCTTTCAGATCGAGGTTTTTGAAACCCAACGAATTGAGGGCATAAAAATCCGGATTAACGACAGTTTGAAAGAGTTTGTCCAAAACGGAAATCTGGACAAAAACCGCTTTGAGCAGGAACTCATTTACTACCTTGAAAAACTGGATATTAACGAAGAAAAAGTACGCTTGACCAACCACTGCGACTATTTCCTTGAAACGCTGGAGAGTACGCAGGATGTTGGGAAAAAGTTGGGCTTTATTGCACAGGAAATTGGTCGCGAGATCAATACCATTGGCAGCAAAGCCAACGAAAGCAATATTCAGCGGCTGGTGGTTCAAATGAAAGATGCGCTGGAACGGATTAAAGAACAAACCTTGAATGTACTGTAAGATAACGTGTTCTATTGTAGTGTTCAGTAATCTGTATCAAGTTAAGCTTGAAACCTGAAGCCCATTATAACTTCTGACTTTATATCCTCAGTTATGAAAAAAGGTAAAC
Organism: Mangrovibacterium sp.; assembly: GCA_047972415.1. Taxonomy (GTDB): domain Bacteria; phylum Bacteroidota; class Bacteroidia; order Bacteroidales; family Prolixibacteraceae; genus Mangrovibacterium. The sequence goes on along the minus strand of JBKEAN010000289.1, from coordinate 18,164 downwards.
TCGTCATCTTCTCGGCTCCCTCGGGAGCTGGTAAAACAACCATCGTAAAACACCTGTTGAAACAGGATTTTGGTTTGGAGTTTTCAATTTCGGCCACCAGCCGGGCCTCTCGCCACACCGAAACAAACGGTGTTGACTATTATTTTCTAAGCCCAAAAGAGTTTACGCAAAAAATTGAAGCGGGCGAGTTTCTGGAGTGGGAAGAAGTTTACCCCGGCACCTGTTATGGAACCCTAAAAGCGGAAGTGGAACGTATCCGAAACAAAGGCAAGCACGTTTTGTTTGACGTGGATGTGGTGGGCGGCATTTCGATTAAACGTTTCTACGGCAACGAAGCCCTGGCTGTTTTTGTGCAACCCCCATCCGTTGAAGAACTGCGCCGCCGTTTGCTTGCCCGCTCAACCGACTCGCCCGAAGTGATTGAAAAACGGGTAGCCAAAGCGGAATACGAACTGACCTTCGCCCCAAATTTCGATGCTATCCTGATAAGCGAAGAACTCAGCGTTACCCTGGCCAATGCCGATAAACTGGTTTTGGATTTTATAAACAGCTAAAGCGGGAAGTATATTGAAAACAGAATCCAGATATTGGATAAACAGAAAAGGCCAAGCTGAACCTCCCGGCAATCGTTAATCAACAATCGTTAATCAACAGTCATGAAAGTAGGTCTTCTTTTCGGCTCGTTCAACCCCATCCATATCGGGCATATGGCTATTGCCAACTACATGCTCGAGTTTACCGAAATTGAAAAACTATGGTTTGTGGTTAGTCCTCACAACCCGCTGAAAAACAAAAAATACCTTCTACCCGACCACCACCGGCTCCGGATGGTGAACGAAGCAATTGAGGACGACTACCGCTTTCAGTCCAGCAATATTGAATTTGATCTTCCAAAACCGTCCTACACCATTGATACCCTGATCTATTTACAGGAAAAATACCCGCAACACGAGTTTTGCCTCATCATTGGTTCTGATAACTTGGACTCGTTCCACAAGTGGAAGAACTACGAGTTGTTGCTTAAGTTTTATTCCATTCTGGTGTATCCGCGGCCTGGATTTCAAGGGAGCGAGTGGCTTACAAGGCCAAATATTAAACTGGTTGAAGCACCTCTTATGGAAATATCGGCTTCGTTCATCCGCGCGTCTATCGCAGCCGGTAAAGACATTCGCCATTTTTTGCCTTACAAAACATGGGTTTATCTGGAGGAAATGAATTTTTACAAGTCTAATACCAACAGCGTTTAAACCTTCGCCCGTTTAGCTTTACTGTTCGTCCATCGTCATGCACATCATCAGTTTTAGCCGGTCATCGTACATCAGTACCAATCGGTTTCCCGAAACCCGCAGAATAATGGCTTGGCTTTTTTTGCCTTCTTCAAGCAGGAACCAATCTTTTTCGACCTCAAGCTCTTCGTGTTCGGCATCCAACACGGTCAGGCTTAGCTGAACAATGGATTGCGGCAGATATTTGCCCACGTAGATATCGCGTTTGCCGTTTTCATTCCGTTTTACTTTGCCATCGAGCTCCCGGGTCAGTTCTTTCAAAAATTGGTCTTCGGCTGCCGTGAATTTCCGCTCACCTGCCGCTTGTGCCCGGTGAGCTGTTGATACAAACACAAACAAGCCAATCAGCCATCCCGCAATACCCGTGATTAGCTTAATTCGGATCTTTTCCATATTGGCTGGGCGACATTCCATATCGTTCCTTAAATTTTTTGCTGAAATATTTCAAATCGTTAAAACCGCAAAGATAGGCTGCTTCCGACACGTTATACCCACCCGCCTCCAAATATTGGGCAGCAATCTGCAATTTCGTGTTCCGCAAAAACTCGACCGGCGACATTCCGGTAAGTGTTTTCACCTTGTTGTAAAAAACCGTACGCCCTAAAGCGATTTTGCCCACCAGGGCATCTACGTTAAAATCAACATCCTGGCAATTTTGGGTAATCAGGTTTACCAAGCTATTCAGGAATACTTCGTCTTTGTTGGTAATTTTCAAATCGCTCACGAAAGGCTTGCCCTTATTGAACCGAGCCAGCACATTTTGCCTCTGCTTCAATAGATTCTGAATGACCATTTGCAGGTATTCCGGATTAAAGGGCTTCATCACATAGGCCTCCGCACCGGAATCGAGCCCTTCAAGCTGATCTTCTTCGGCCGATTTTGCCGTGAGCATAACCACCGGAATATGACTGAGCTCAAAGTCATCTTTTATCGTCCGGGTCATCTTCATTCCATCCATTACCGGCATCATCAGGTCGGTCACAATCAGGTCGGGATGCTTTTCGCGCGCCATTTCCAAGCCTTTCTGGCCGTTGGCAGCTTGCAAAATGACGTAGCTTCGCTGCAATACCGAGACGATATACTGGCGAATGTCATCCTGATCCTCAACCACTAAAAGGGTGAATTCCTGCTTTTCTGCCACCGTGTCCGGTTCGTCGGCCGTCATCGGTCCCAATTCTGGTTTTTCCGGGTGGTTCACCGCACGGAGTTGTTCTTCTCTCCGGTATTTCAGTTCCGCGGCGCTAAAATGCGCCTTTCCCAACTTCAGGCTAACCGTGAAGGTACTCCCCTGTCCTTCGGTGCTTCGGGCCTCCAGCTTTCCATGATGCAGGTTTATCAGCTCGGCCGAGTAAGCCAGCCCGATGCCGCTACCGCTTTGTTCCGGATTTTCATCGGATAGTGCAGTAAAACGCTGGAACAGCATCGACATCTTATTGCGGGCAATGCCTCGTCCCTCGTCTTCAACCAGCACCTGCACTTCATTTTTACGGCTATCGGTTTCCAGCCGAACAGAAATACACTTGCCCGCAGGTGTAAACTTAAAGGCATTTGACAATAGGTTGAAGAAAACCGAATCCATTTTTTCCGGATCCATCCACACCTTTATTTCTCCCGCTTTTTCCGGCAGTCGAAAATCAATTTGCTGTTGTTGCGCCAGTTGCGCAAAATTGCCGCAAATATCCGTCACAAAGGCCCGCAAATCCAACTCCGCCAGTTTCAGACGCATCTTTTGGTTCTGCATCTTCCTGAAATCAAGCAGCTGATTAATGAGGCGCAGCATCCGCTTGCCGTTACTACTCATCATTTCAATGGCTTTCCTGGCTGAATCGGGTAGCTTCTCCATGCGTTTCAGTTCCTCGATAGGACCCAAAACCAAGGTCAGCGGAGTGCGTATTTCGTGCGAAATGTTCGTAAAAAACTTCAGCTTAATTTCGTTCACTTTCCGTTCAACTTCCAGATCGGTACGAAGCCGATTGTATTTCAGAAAAATCCGCCGGGACAGCTCCAAAACCCCAAGTAACATAACAACCCACAACAAATAAGCCCATTTTGTGCGCCACCAGGGTGGCAAAATAGTAATGCGGATTGTGCGCGGCGACTCAGACCAGATCCCGTCCCAACTGGCGGCCTTCACCTTAAATATGTAATGCCCCGGCGACAGGTTGGTATAAGTGGCCTTGCGCTCATTGCGCACCTCGTACCAGTCGCTGTCGAAACCGTCGAGCATGTAGGCATAGCGGTTTTTATTCGGGTCAAAATAACTCAATGCCGCGTATTCCACGCTAAAAGACGACTGGTTGTGTTTCAGTACAATATCGTCAGTAAAGTTGATGTGCTGCTTCAATGGCGAATCCGGCACGTCAAAGGGCACTTCGCGGTTGAAGAGGGAAAAACCCGTGAACACGACCGGTGGTTGAAAACGATTGCTTGTTACCTCGTTGTCGGTCACAATCAGCAAGCCGTCAAGGGTTCCAAAAAGCAGGCGTCCATCATCCAATTTTAAGCAAGTACCTTCAGAAAAATTACTGCATACCAAACCATTATACTCGTCGTAGTTATGAAACTCGCGGCTTAAAACATTGTAACGCGAAATGCCGTTTTCTGTGCTCAACCACAAATCGCCCTTTCGACCCTCCAAAATGCCGAATACGGCATCGTTTATCAAGCCTTCGCGCTCACTTTCGTGACTGAAAATAACCTCATCGTCGGTATTCTGCAAAATACGGTTTACACCTCCGCCAAAAGTTCCGAGCCACATGCGGTGAGCCGAGTCTTCGTAGAGGTAAACCAAATCGTTGTAACTCAGGCTTCGGTTGTAGTTGACATCGTAAAAGTAGTTGACAAAGCGTGGATTTGGGTCGGTAATCGGACTAAGCAGTTTATTCAGCCCAAAAGTAGTCGCCACCCAAACTGTGCCACCCAGATCGACCAAAATATAGCGCACCTCGTTACACGACAAATTGCTGTTTGCCAGGTTAATGTTGCGAAACGAGAGCTGTGCGGCTTCCGGTCTCTCGACCAGGTCAATTCCGCTACCATAGTTACCAAGCAAAACACGACCCTCATTATCCTCTGCAATACAATAAATTGCGTTGCTAGAAATCGAATTTGGCACGTCGTCCCGGTGGCGGTACAAAGTAAAAGAAATATCGTGGTATGAGGGATATGCCGACAGGGGCTTGTTGCTCCGTGCCAGACCTCCGCCTTTGGAACCCAACCAAATGTAGCCTCGACTATCCTCCAGAATGGAATAAACATTGAATCGGGTTTGACGTCCCTGCTTGGTTGGTATCCCTTCAAATTGATAATTCAGCTTGAATTGCTTGTCGTAAACATACAGTCGTCCAGACTTGGTAGCCAGCCAAATATTTTCACGACTATCCTGTGCCAGCGCCCTCACCTGATTGTCACTCAGGCTGTTCACCTCATGTTCGGGCTTCAACTGCCGAAACAAAGGATTAGCCGGAATTAATTTGTTTACTCCTGCTTTAAATTGTCCGGTTCCCACCCATATCATCCCCGACTTGTCCTGCGCCACGCAAAAAGCGATATCTGAGCTCAGCGAATTGGGATCGTCCGGATTGTTCCGGTAAAAATGGAACTTGTCCGTACCATAGTCAAACAAACCCAAGCCTCCGCCGTGGGTTGCCACCCATAAGTTCTTGTCCCGGTCTTCAAACAAATACTGTCGTTGCTGGTCAACCAGCGTTTGAATCTCTTTCGGCACCAGTTCGTAAAACACGGCATCACTCCAATCGGGTTTGATGCGGATAATTCCAAACTCATCAGTTGCCACCCAGAGGTTTCCGTGCGAGTCCTCCATACACGATTCAACCGACTGGCCTTTCAGGTAAGTGCGGAGCAGCTGCCCGTCGGCATCGCAAACAAACAAGCCATTTGTTTCAGTTCCCACAAGCAGCTTTCCGTTGCTGCTTAAACGTAGCAGGCTCACCGCATCGTCTAACCCGGCAAGCAAAAATTTTTCCGGCTTTATCAGTCCCAGATTCACCCGAAGCAAGCCGTTCTTTTTTGTACCGAAAACAAGTTGATTTCCAAAAGCGACACCACAGGTAACATTTTGATCCGGTAAAAACACCCTACCCTCTCCAAGCTGCTTGCCCCTCAGCGCCGAAGCCGGAAAGTAGTTAAGCCCAGCGGCCGTACCCACCCAAATGCCCGAATCGGCATCAGTTAGCATGAAATTGACCTGAGCTTCGGAAATCGCATCCCCGGTCCCGCTATGCAGATTGCTCACGGCATATACGCTGTCTGCCCTTTCGGATGCCCGCAGCCGGTATAAGCCTGCGTTGTTCGAGCCGAGCCAGATTTCGTTTTTCAACTCCAGAAAAGAAGTCATCCGGGTGTTGCGCGGATTTCCCGGTTCAGTTGTTGGTGGAAAAGTGTAAAATTTCTCGGTGCGGCAATCCAGATAGTGGTAATGTCCATCGTGCGAAGCCATCCAAATAAACCCGCGCCGGTCTTCCCAAATAGCAACAATGCGGTTATTGGTTAGCGAACCAGGTTTGTTGTACTCGGTTTTAAAAACTTTAAAGTTGTAGCCGTCGTAACGGTTCAGCCCATCCATGGTTCCAAACCACAAAAAGCCCCGGCTATCGCAAAAAATACTCTGAACTGAGTTCTGCGATAAACCGTCGCTGGTGTTCAACACCTCAAAGCGCTTCATATCAAGCAGAGCCGCCAAAGACGGACCAAGCCAAACAAACCACAACAAAACTGCTAAAAGGACTGGTTTCACCGCTTCAAATTAGGTGCCTTAAAGGTGGCAAAAATCAAATCGTCTGCCAAGGCTGTCACCACAAAATAATCAATCGCCGCAAGCAGTTTTCAGGGAACCCTGCACAAATAGGCCAGGCTAAACCGCTCCCAGAACAGTCCACCCCCCGTAAACAATCAATTTAACGACCCATTTCAGCATCAATTCAATTAAGTTTGTTCCTGGATCAAAAATCGAAAACAGAATTTGTAAATTGAAACACAAAAATTAGATCAAATCTACCATGCAACTAATCAATCCAATGCTGGCACTCGTTTGCCTGGTCGCTTTTAGTTTTTCGTCAAATGCCATACAGGACGAAAAAAAATGGGACGAGATTTACGCCATCGTAAAGGCCATTCCGGAACCCACATTTCCCGACAACACGGTCAGTATTCTTGGGTTCGGGGCTAAAAACGATGGAAAGACGCTCAATACCGAAGCCATACAAAAGGCCATTGACAGCTGTTCCAAAGCAGGCGGCGGTACTGTCCTGGTTCCGGAAGGCACTTTTGTGACCGGTGCTATTCATCTAAAAAACGATGTAAACCTGCATATTAGCGAAAATGCAGTGTTAAAATTTTCGACCGATCCAAAAGATTACCTGCCCTTGGTACAAACCCGTTGGGAAGGTAACGACGTGTTTAACTACTCGCCGCTAATTTATGCCAACGGGCAAAATAATCTGGCCATTACCGGCAAAGGAACCATTGACGGACAGGGAAACAACGAAGCTTGGTGGCCTTGGAAAGGAGCTGCACACCACGGCTGGAAGGAAGGCATGCCGAGCCAGTTGGATGAGCCCGGCCGCCCGCTGCTTGACCAGTGGGAACGCACGGAAGCCCCGTTGTTCGAACGCCATGCGGGCGAGGGGCATTACCTGCGCCCCCAATTTGTGAGCTTTATTTATTGTACCAGCGTAAAAATCGAAGACATTAAAATCATCAATTCTCCTTTTTGGGTCGTTCACCCAATCCTGTCAAAAGATATTATCTTCAGAGGTGTACATATTGAAAGCCTTGGCCCCAACTCGGATGGTTTCGACCCCGAGTCGTGTAAAAACGTTTTGGTTGAGAACTGTATTTTCGATACCGGCGACGATTGCATTGCAATCAAATCAGGAAGAAACTCGGATGGCCGCAAGCCCAATATTCCCACAGAGAACATGCTTATCCGCAATTGTAAAATGCTCGAAGGCCATGGAGGCGTGGTTATCGGGAGCGAAATTTCGGGAGGTGCCCACAATATTTTTGCCGAAAATTGCGAAATGAGCAGCCCCGATCTTGACCGGGCTATCCGACTGAAGACCAACAACAACAGAGGAGGAATAATCGATGGGCTTTATGTCCGGAACATAAAGGTGGGCCAGGTGAAGGACGCTGTTATCCGCATCAATTGCTCATACGACCCCAAAGAAGGTCAGGGAAATTACCCACCAATGGTTCGTAATGTATTCATATCCAACATAACTGCGGATATGACCGGAAAAAACCCTGCCGATTTTGGCCTGCGGCTGGAAGGCATTAAAGGCGAAAATGCCGTTGAAAACATTTACATCAGCAATTGCCAATTTACTGGGGTCAAGCAAGTTGCCCAGGTTGCCGATGTCAAGAATCTACAGGTTGAAAATGTGATTATTAATGGTAAAAAGGTTGATCTGAAATAGCTTCGACCTGTATTTACAAACAAAACACAAAGCCTTGATGACGCATAAAAACCGCAGCTCATAAAAAACAAACCTAGCTGTCTATTGCGATGAGACATGCCACGGGCATCCAACGAAAAACAACGATTAACCGAAAAAATTGCACAATTCAAACTTTAAAAAATAAACCCATGAATCCCCGTTTTTTAATTATCACACTGCTACTTGCAGTGCTGTCGGCCTGTTCAAAACCGGTGGGCACAAGCGTAAAAAATTCCCTTGACCAGGCAGTCACTGATTTGGTTGTGAAACTAAGCTCTCCAGAACTGATACAAGCAGCCTCCAATACGCCAGAGTTTAAACTGATGGATGGAAAGACCGAAGTTCCTTACCAGCTTTTGAAGGAAGGCGACCAAATCAACGCCATTCTCGTTCAACTAAGTTTTGCTGCCAACGAAGAAAAGACCATTCACCTGCAAAGTGGCAGCCCTGCAGGTTTCCCGAAGAAAACCCACGCGGAGCTGTCGATTAAAGAAGGCGGCGAATGGAAATGGGTAACCAAGAAAAACGGCAACGAACAATACGAGTACGAAGGCGGCACCTGGAAAAGCGTGGACGCGCTCCATGTTGACGCCAAACATACCGACCACTCCTTTGACATTCGCTATGAAGGTCCGGGATGGGAATCGGACAAAATAGGCTACCGCTTTTACCTGGACTGGCGCAACGCGGTTGATATTTTTGGCAAAAAAACGGCGAGCATGGTTTTGCCGCAGGTTGGTTTGGACGGCTTCGACTCGTACCACGAAATGAGCGATTGGGGAGCCGACATCATGAAAGTAGGCGATGCCCTGGGCATTGGCACCATTGCCCATTGGGCCAAGGGCAAGGCGAACCGGATTGCCAAAACCGATAGCCTGTTCAGTGAAGTTACCCAGGACGGTGTACTGGAATCAAGCATTGCCACCCGTTACTCCGGCTGGGAGTTTGATGGCGGCAAAACCACCCTGACTTCCACCCTGACTATCCGCGCAGGCAGTTACCTCACCAAATGCGAACTCAGGAGCAGCAACCCGATTGACAGCCTGGCAACCGGCATTATTAAAATGCCCGACACGGAAACGGTACAGTCGGCCAACGAAAGTGGCGACTGGGCTTATTACGGTACTTTTGGCGTGCAGTCGCTTAACAAAGACAAGTTGGGGCTCTTTGTTTTCTACCGCAAAAGCCAGCTCGAAAAACTGACTGAAGACCCCTTGAACCATGTGATTGTATTGAAGCCCGAAAACCAGCAACTCAGCTATTACTTTGGCGGTGCCTGGGAATTGGATTCGTCGAAAACCGACTCGAAAGAAAAACTCCTTGCTTTCCTGAACCAGCAACTTGCCTTACTAAACGCAGGGATGATAAACTAAACGAAACCGGCTACCGACCTCCTTTCTCCACTAATTGAGAGGGGAACGAGGTCGGTACCTTTCATTTCAAACCAAACCAATGAAACTACTGCTTCCGTTCAGCCTACTTATTTCAATGAGCCTTTTGCTGGCTTCATGTACCCAAAAACAACTTCAAACCAACAGCAAAGAGGCGATTCTTGCCCGGATTGTTGCCCCTGAATTCCCCAATACATGCTTGACTATTACTGATTTTGGGGCTATCCCCGATTCGGCCAGCAACTGTAAACCGGCTATTGGACAGGCCATTTTGGCATGTAGCCGAGCCGGAGGAGGCACCGTTCGCATACCGGCCGGATACTGGTTTTGCGATGGCCCCATTCATTTGGAAAGCAACATCAAACTTCAAATTGATGAAGGCGCTACCTTGCGCTTTGGTTCAAACCCAGCCTCGTATCTTCCGCTGGTCAAATCGAGCTGGGAAGGCACTTTGCTATACAACTACAGCCCCTTAATCTATGCATACGGTAAGGAAAATATTGCCCTAACCGGCAAGGGGACCATTGATGGTGAGGGCTCTAAAGGCTTTTCCGCTTGGCATCCGCTGCAAAAAGCCGACCAGCAGCTGAGCCGCGACATGAATCGCAACAACACGCCGGTTGACCAGCGCCGCTTTGGCGAGGGGCATTACCTGCGCCCGCAACTCGTTCAGTTTTACGATTGTAAAAACATCTTGGTTGAGGGGGTGAAAATTGAGGACTCTCCCTTTTGGTGCATCCACCTGCTAATGTGCGAAAATGCCACCTTGCGCGGCCTTACTTACGATGCCCAAAATAAGAACAACGACGGTATCGATCCGGAATACTCGCGCGACATCCTCATTGAAAATATCAGCTTTAACAACAACGACGACAATGTGGCCATAAAGGCAGGCCGCGACCGGGAAGGCCGGTCCATGCAACGCCCGAGCGGAAACATTCTCATCCGCAACTGCCATTTCAAAGGCTTGCATGCCGTGGTTATTGGCAGCGAAATGTCGTCCGGCGTGCATGATGTGTTTGTTGAAGATTGCGATGCTGCCGGTTACCTCAAACGCGGTATCTACCTGAAATCAAACCCCGATCGGGGCGGAGAAATATCGAACATATACGTCAACAGGGTGCATTTGGACGACGTACTCGATTGCTTTATGGTGACCTCGAACTACCATAACGAAGGCAGCGGCTTTCCCACCGACATCCATTCTGTTTACCTGAATAATGTGAGCTGTAAAAAAGCGGCTAACTACGCGATTTACATGAAGGGACACGAAGCGAAACCACTACACGGCTTTGTTATCACCGATTTTAAAGTCGATAATGCCGGTCGTGGCGTTCATGCCGAACATACAGAGAAAACGAACTTTAGCAATGTGCAGGTAAACGGCAAACAAGTAGGCTGGGATCCGGAAAAGCTAGTAGAAAACGGAAGTACAGAATACGATTATTAAGAACCAATGAGACAAACGATTTTAGCTTTAACCATTTTACTGGCCTTGCCTTTTTCTGGAAAAAGCCAACATGAATTTCCACGCGACACCTCGTTTACAGTTTGGTCGAGCTGGCAAAAAATAAAAAAAGACTTTCCGCAGGCCACACCGGTTAAACCGATTAGCAACGAGCTTTTTCTAAGCCTTCCCGACCAGGTGTACCGCGTGCGCAACAAACGGATTCTGCGCATGGATGTGTTTATTCCAACCACAGACCCAGGCATAAAGCGCCCTCTGGTGATGATGATTCATGGCGGGGGCTGGCGATCGGGCAACAAGTCGCACTTGGTACCCCTCGCGCAACAACTGGCCGTTGATGGCTATGTAACGGCAACGGTGGAATACCGGCTCTCTGCCGAGGCTCTTTACCCGGCTGGCATGCATGATGTGAAAGAAGCCCTCCGCTTTTTGAAACACAACGCGCCCATTTATGGCATTGATACCAGCCGTGTGGCCGTTTTGGGCTGCTCGTCGGGTGCCCAGCAAGCCAGCCTGTTGGCCACAAGCGGCCAACTAACGAAGTTTGACGATCCGGAGTCGGTTTATCCACACCACTCGGCTGAAGTTCAGGCCTTAATCAATATTGACGGCATTGTTGACTTTACCGACCCCAACGAGAGCGCCAAAGACGAAAACCCATTAAAACCATCGGCCGGAACCATGTGGTTTGGGGCAACTTACAAGCAGGCACCGGAAAAATGGATTGAAGCCTCGCCGATTCGGTACGCCGGAAAAAACACGCCACCAACCCTCTATATCAACAGCGTCCTGCCCCGTTTTCATGCCGGGCGCGACGAGCTTTTCGCAATACTCGACCAGTATGGCATCTACCACGACCAACACACCATCGAAAACACGCCGCACCCGTTTTGGCTGTTCCACCCTTGGTTTGATGAGGCGCACGAGCATATTCTGAAATTTTTAACTCACATCTTTCAATAAAACCAATTACAATGAAGAAACTGCTTTTGGGATTATTTGTCCCACTGTTTGCCCTTCAACTTACAGCGCAGCCTTGGAACGCTGATCTGGGCAATGGCAAATACAAAAACCCTGTTCTGTTTGCCGATTATTCCGACCCCGACGTGTGCCGCGTTGGCGACGACTTTTACATGACTGCATCGAGCTTTAACAGTTCACCGTCGCTACCCATTCTTCATTCGAAAGATATGGTCAACTGGGAGCTGATCGGCTATGCGCTCGATAAACAAGTTCCACTCGAGTTCTTCGAGAAGGCTCAACACGGAGGCGGAGTTTGGGCCCCGGCCATCCGCTATCACAACAACGAATTCTATATTTATTATCCCGACCCCGACTTTGGCATTTATATGATAAAAACCAAGGATGTGAAAGGCCCCTGGAGTGAGCCGGTGATGGTGCTTGAAGGCCCGGGTGTTATTGACCCTTGCCCGCTTTGGGACGAAGATGGGAAAGCCTACCTAGCATATGCCTTTGCCGGGAGCCGCGCCGGAGTGAAAACCGTGTTGATGATGACCGAAATGACTGCCGACGGTACCAAAGCAATTGGCAATAGTGCACTGGTTTTTGACGGGCACGACGGACATACGACGGTTGAAGGCCCTAAGTTTTACAAACGCAATGGCTACTACTACATTCTGGCCCCGGCCGGCGGTGTAAAACCCGGTTGGCAACTGGCATTTCGGTCCAAAAACGTTTGGGGACCTTATGAAATGAAAGTGGCTCTTCATCAGGGAAATACCGATATCAACGGTCCGCACCAGGGTGCCTTGGTCGAACTGGAAAACGGCGACACTTGGTTCTATCACTTTCAGGACCGCTGGGCTTACGGCCGACTTGTTCTCCTTCAACCGGTAACTTGGGTTGACGGCTGGCCAATTCCGGGCACCGACACCAACAAGGACGGCATAGGCGAGCCCGTTGGCGAATGGACAAAACCCAATGTGGGCAAAAAATATCCCGCAACACCACTCGTTACAACCGACGAGTTCAACAGTTTCCCCTATGGTTTGCAATGGCAATGGCATGCCACCCCGGAGCTGACTTACGGCTACCTGTCGGCCGGATTGGGCTACCTGCGGTTGAATTGTGTGAAACAAGCCGAGGGCTTCAAAAACTTCTGGGATTTGCCCAACCTGTTCCTGCAAAAGTTTCCCGGACCCGATTTCACTGCCACAACCAAACTCACTTTTTCGAACCATAACGACGGCGATTTGAGCGGCTTATTGCTCATGGGTGAAAGCTATGCCTACATTGGCTTGAAGCAAGTTGACGGCAAACTGAAACTCGTACAAAACAGTTGCGCCAAATCCCATCAGGGTACAGCGGAGAAAGAAGAAGCAAGCATCGGCATTGATCAAAACGAAGTTTACCTGCGCGTTACGGTTACACACCTTCCCAAAAGCGAAACACACGATGCGGTAGCCAAATTTAGCTATAGCTTCGACGGTAAAAAATTCAAAGAAATTGGCGCCGAATTTACCCCGGTTGCCGGCCGCTGGATTGGCGCTAAAATCGGTTTGTTTGCGACAGGCTCCACAAAAACAAATGACTCGGGTTATGCCGACTATGACTGGTTCAGGGTGGAATAAGAAGAGATGGGCAGTCGCAGTGGGAAGTGATCAGCCATAGTCGTCAATTGACGATTGAGCGGTTTACCATTTATTGAAAACCCGTGTACACTTGGTGATATACTTTGTGCCCTTTGTAGTTAACAAAAAACGAAACGATTAACAATTACTGATTAAAGTGGTTTACTGCGACTGATCAATTCATTTTTTACTTTTAGCTTTATCACGATTAACTCACGTACGCATGAAATAGCCATAAGAGCTTAAGCTCATACAAACAGAGAATGAATAAATGGCTATTCCATGCGAACGTAACGAGGTTTAGTTAGAAAAATAATTTTTACACAAATGAAAACAAAACTAATCTCACTGCTTGTGTTGGCACTGTTTGCCGTACCGACAAAAGCCGATACCAAAACAAAAACCGAAAAGAAAGTGCGCATCTTTATGATTGGCGACTCTACCATGGCCAACAAAGAAGAAAAAGCAGCTCCCGAAACCGGCTGGGGAATGGTATTTGGCGAGTTTTTTACCAATGAGGTTGAAGTACACAACCATGCCCTCAACGGGCGAAGTTCGAAAAGCTTCCGGGGCGAAGGGCACTGGGACAAGGTGTACGATCAACTGCAAGCGGGCGACTATCTGTTCATTCAATTTGGGCATAATGACCAAAAGGATCAAAGTCCCGACCGGTTCACCAATCCATTCACTACTTACCGTTATAACCTGGAGCGCTATGTGCAGGAAGCCCGCGAAAAGGGTGCCATTCCGGTTTTATTGTCGTCGGTGGTACGCCGCAACTTCAACGAAAAAGGCGTGCTGATTGATACGCACGGCAACTATCCCCTCGTTGTTCGACTGGTTGCCGAACAGATGAATATTCCGCTTGTGGATTTGCAAACACTGACCGAACTGCGTGTGACAGAACTGGGGACTGAAGCGTCGAAGAAACTGTTTATGAATTTCGGCCCGGGCGAATACCCAAACTTCCCGGAGGGGAAAGAAGATAACACCCACTTCCGCAGCGAAGGCGCGCACGAAGTTGCGCAAATGGTTATCGACGAACTGAAAAAACAGGGAATCCTGACGGAGTATACCAAGTAAGAACGTAACGGAATAATGCCCAACATAAACCAACAAAAGTAGCCAAATACTGTTGAACCAATTGCTAAACTTTCCCCCGTTGAACCACAAAGGCCGCTAGGTGTTTCACTATGCGATACATTCAATTTTGTCGATATGCACACCGAAATAGCAACATATTCCCTAACCGATGCGGCGGGACAAAGTACCGACTTCATTTTAAAAGATATGGGCGAACTGTACAATCGTTTTGGAGGCCAGCCTGATGCTCCGCACCGGCACGATTACTACACGATATTACTGATTGAAAAGGCTGAAGGGGTACATATTGTCGATTTTAAATCGTTCGACCTGTTCAACCACAGTCTCTTTTTTATCTATCCGGGACAAGTGCACCAGTTGATAGCCACTGCAAAGCCAACGGGTTGGATTATCAACTTTACCGATCATTTTTTGATGCAACAAGCTATTCCTCCCCGTATGATCGACGATGTTTACCTGTTCAATAAGTACGGCGAAACGCCGCCGCTTCCGGTTAGCGCCGATAGCTTCGAGCATTACAAAGATATTGTCAGCCAGATTCGCCGTTACGGACAGCTCGATAGCCCACTGAGAAATGATGCCCTGGGCGCCCTCCTGAAACTGATGTTGATACAAAGTAACAACCTTTGTACTGTGCATAAAGAAAAAAACCCGCAAACGGTTGAAGTCGGTAACCAGTTGGTACGTCGTTTTAAAGAATTGATTGATTTGCACTACCACAAGCTGCACAAAGTAAGCGACTATGCCAATGAGCTTGCTGTTACTGCCGACTACCTCAACAAATCGGTAAAGGCGCTTACTGGAAAATCGGCTAAAGAGTTTATTCTGGAACGTATTTTAGTTGAAGCCAAACGGGCTTTGCTGTTTACCGAAACCAGCAATAAGGAGCTGGCTTTTCAACTTGGCTTCGACGAGCCGTCCCACTTTTCCAACTTCTTTAAAAAGTATACCAACACCTCCCCGGGCGATTTCCGAACAGTGTCCCGCCAAGCTTGACTTTTCGGATAACCGAGGAGAAGGCAGCGTAAACATCGGGTAACTCTGCCTTGAAAACTGCGACTTCGACTGGCAACTTTTGTATTTTCCGGGCACAAGACTTTTCCGCCACAGCGGTATGCAAATTTACATCGTCTTGTACTTGTAAGTGGCAAACCACAAGGCTGCTCTTAACCACGAAGGACTCAAAGTACATCACCAAGTACACAAAGCGAACTGGTCACTGAATACTGCGACTGCTCACTACTCTCTTCCCCCAAAACGGATTTTTGCAATTCCTATCCCGATTTTTATAAAATAAAAGATAATTTTATCTTCTATTTTTGTGCCATCAAAATAAACGAAACCGCAAGAAAGGTTTCAACAGAAAGAAAGGACAACGCGATGAAAACGATTCTTCACAAAGCAAACACACGGGGACATGCCAATCACGGATGGCTCAATTCATACCACAGCTTTAGCTTTGCCAATTATCACAATCCCGAACGGGTTCATTTCGGTGCACTTCGCGTGTTAAATGACGATACCATTGCCGCCGGAACCGGTTTCGGAACACACCCGCACGACAATATGGAAATCATTTCCATTCCACTGGCCGGAGCACTGGAACACAAAGACAGCATGGGAAACACGGCCGTTATCCGGTCGGGCGAGGTTCAGGTAATGAGTGCCGGAACGGGTATTTTCCATTCGGAATACAACCAGCTGAAAGACGAGCAAACCAAGTTTTTGCAAATCTGGGTTTTCCCCAACCACAAAAATGTAACGCCGCGCTACGACCAGATTTCGATTCGCGACCTGGAAACCGAAAACTCCTTCTTCCAAATCCTGTCGCCTTCAGCCGACGATCAGGGTGTTTGGATTCACCAAAATGCTTGGTTCAGCCTCGGTAATTTCACCCAAAACACCGAAACCAGCTACCGATTGCACAATGCCAACAACGGGCTCTACGTGTTTGTACTGAAAGGCAAAGCAACGGTTGCCGGTACCGAGTTGAACGACCGCGACGGGCTGGGTGTTTGGGAAACCATACAAACTGAATTTAACGTAGAAGAAGGTACACAACTCCTACTGATGGAGATGCCCATGGAATTGAAATAAATACAATAGCAAATAATCCTTAAAAATGAAAAACAAAATGAAAACAGTTAGAATTTTATTAGCAGCAGTAGCCCTGACATTCGGGCTGGGCGTACAGGCCAAAACCGTTAAAGTAAACGCGGCAAAAAGCGAAATTACCTGGTTGGGCAAAAAAGTAACCGGCGAACACAGCGGCAAAATATCGCTGAAAAGCGGTGAGCTGGATGTGGACGACAAAGCCATCAACGGCGGACAGTTTGTGGTTGATATGAACAGCATTACCTGTACCGACCTCACCGATGCCGAATGGAACGCCAAACTGGTTGGCCACCTGAAAAACGACGATTTTTTTGGTGTTGAAAAATACCCGGAAGCCAAGTTGGTGATTAGCAAAAAAGCCACCTTCAGCGGAAATAAGGCAACAGTTACCGGCAACCTCACCATTAAGGACAAAACCAACCCGGTAACTTTTGATGTGACCAAAACCGGCAACACCTATAAAGCCGAAATTACCGTTGACCGCTCGAAATACGACATCCGTTACGGTTCAAAATCGTTTTTCGACAACCTGGGCGACAAAACCATTTACGACGATTTTTACCTGACCGTAAATTTGGTGGTAGAATAATTTACCCGGAAAGCTCACAAAATAAAACCCTGCCGGCATCCGGCAGGGTTTTACTACTAATTCACTTATATTCAAATATCCCAAGACCCAAATTTAATTACTTTAGGTTTGTATCCGAGTCTTATAACTCTGGATTTTCTCTACACTTACAAACCTAAGCGATCTGCGTAATAGAGATAACTATTCCTGCACTATTAACTTCTCGGTCCTTATCTCTCCGTTATAATTAACTCTAATGATGTACACTCCTCGTTTCCATCCCGAAGTATTCAATCGATAATCCCGACCTTTAAGTTTCGTCCTTTTCATTTTCAACATCATATTCTGGTCAAAAACTTCCATATCCCAACCATTTGGTTCATCGTTATATTGCTCATTAGAATCTGATTCCACAAAAATCGTAGTTTCACTCGTAGAAGGATTAGGGCTCATCCTCAAATTATAGCTAGCGCACGAATAATCGTTAAGAAAATAAAAACCGGGGAGCATATCACCCCAACCACACTCTTCAGTTTGAACTTTTAAATGCATTCCAGTATGTACTTCGCTTCCTGTCTTTAAATAAGTAATGCGAATCAAGGGTTGCTACTCTCCTATTTTCCCATGATAAAAAATGACTTCAACTTTCTCATTAGCTGTCAATGTGATGTCTTTTATAGTTGCTGTAAATTGTGGATCGGCATTTTCGCTTAAGCACTTTAGGGTGTACTTCCCTGGTAGGATCGTAAGGTTGAAGTTCCCGTCGGTACCGGCATTCGCTTTTAGGTCGCTCCCTTCTACCCAAACGGTTGCAAAGAGATAAGGCCTATTAGCTGTACCCGCACTATAAACATATCCGTAAACCAACGCCGAGCCGTTGAGCGTTTAGTCAATGCTCCGGCTTACAATTACGGCGCTGCTGTCAATAATCACCACCTCGCGGCACGAACTGCCCAGGATAAGGAGCATGGTGCAAATTGCAATTGTTCTCATCGTCGTTTCGATTTTGTTTGTTAGTGTCTTCAGATAGCATATTAACGGAGGTCGTTCAATTCCGGTTGAGCTGCGAGTTTATCTCCCGCATTTTCGGTACCTGCACCGTACCCTTACTTAGCACAGAGCTTGCTAAGCTTTAGCAGGCCTTGTGCTAAAGGCCGACAGGAAGCTTGCTAAGCTTGTG
>JBKEAN010000288.1:0-11917 GCA_047972415.1 Mangrovibacterium sp. | reverse complement strand
TCGTAAAAACAAAATAAAGGTTGTCCCGAAAACGGGGCAGCCTTTATTTTTGCCCGCCAGAAGGACAAACCTCAAAAACTGATTCTTTGCCGATAAAGAAATACACGTTTATCTTAAACAAATTCCATGATGTACTCGTACAACTACATTTAACCCGTTCCGATAAACAAAATTTCTAATTGATCTATCAAGTTAAAACCATCAAAAACGCTATTTTATGAACAAAAAATTACTTCTAGCTGTGGTTGCCCTATGCCTGTTTGGGCTAAATTTTTCGTGCCAAGACGAACTGGCAACCGAAAACCAGGGCAACAAAACAAACTCGACGGAAACTCAAAGCAGTGTTGTGTTAAGCACAAAAGGTGTCCTGAACCCGTCTGAATTTGCCAAATTACTGAAACAAGCCAAAACACAAAGCTCCCCATTGCAATTGCCTCAACAGGCCGGACAGTATGATTTCGATTTCGAATTATCGGCTGTTGATTCCAGCGCTTGCAGTTCGACCCCATTCAACGTGGTAACGAATAAATACAACAACTTACTGGTTTACTCTGTGTTACCCTACCTGACCAAACAAGAAGAAATAAGGCTTTTATTTGAGGACTACCCTATCATCAACCAAATTGCTGCTTTCGAAGGAGTTAATACCGATTATTTTGGCGAAAGCGGTCAATACACAGCCTACCTCAGAAGCCAGATCCGGAGTTTAGAAAAATTCTGGGAAATGCCCGGTTTAATCAGCGTTCGGGGACAACACAATGCTACCCTGGAAGACCTGGACTACATTCGCTACGTGTATGAAAACTATTCGGACCACACCGCCGAAGAAATTGATACGTATGTTGCTATGGCCTCCTACTTTAACGAGCTTTCGGATCAGGTTCCCGAAAATCCACTCTATGCCTCCGATGGTTTTTCAAGCTCGTCGGGTATTATTGTTATTGGCGACGGCATTATCCAAATGATGGCTGAAGTTGGCCTGCAACCCGAGTTGGTTTGGTCGGCAGTATTGGTACACGAATGGGCTCACCAAATCCAGTTTCTCAACTACGAGCTGTGGACCGATTATCCCGTACCTTCATTTGACGACACCCCCGAATCGACCCGGATGACCGAACTCGAAGCCGACTTTTTTACCGGTTATTACCTCACCCATAAGCGGGGCGGAACCTTTAACTGGAAAAGGATTGAAGAAGTGCTGATTAATTTTTATAACATTGGCGATTGCGGCTTTACCAGCCCTAGCCACCACGGTACGCCTGCCCAACGCTTAAAAGCGTCGTACGAAGGCTATCTGGCTGCTTCGAGAACCTTAAAAAATGGTCATTTACCAACACAACAACGTGTACACCAGGCCTTTTTGAGTATTTACAGTTCGGTTGTTGAGTAACATTATACACATTGAGGGCATTCAACCTCACTCCCAAATTATTCGCAAATTATTGGAGGCTGTTCAATTTTGTATTTGAACAGCCTCTTTTAGTTGAGTTTCTAACAAAAGGAACAAACTCACTGTTTGCCCAATCCCTCGGTGTAACGTTTAAAGTTATCAAGAATGGCTTGCCAGCCTGCCCGTTGTTGCTCGTCGGTATGAGTACTTTCTGTTTCGAATGACTCGATGACGCGGGTTTGCGTACCAAGCGCTTCAAAATGGATGCTTACCCGGCGACCATCGGCTATGCTTACTTCAACTGTAATCGTCTTCATTTTTTGCTTCCGTTTGGTTTGTACAACATCGGTTTCGCCTGTGCTCGCGCAGGTTCAAGCAAACGTTCAGCGCTTGGCTTTGTTTACGCGCAGTTTTAGTTTGCTGTGTCCGTTCACCAGCAATTCAACCACGTAGCGGCCATCGCTCAGGTCGGCAAAGTCCAGTTCAAAGGTCTTTTTTGTTACCTGGCTGAAGGGAATGCTGCGCACCAGCCTGCCATCGGCCAACAGGTGTATTTCGCCATCCGACGGCTCCTGCAAATCAACAAACAACTCCGTCTTGTCGCTAAACATACGAGGAAACAGCATGTACATATCCTGCTCGGGCAGGCTATTTGGGGAGGCGGCAGCTGATGTCGTAAAGTCAACTGTTTCGCCCACACCGCAGTCGCTCTGAAAGCGGTGCAGCTTGCGCCCGTCAAGGTCGGCCAGATACAGGTAGCCATAGCCTTGTTCGGGCATAAACCAAAACTCAAGGCCGTTGTTGGCCGTGTCGGCCAAAGCCAGGCGGTAGCGCCCTTCCGGCAGGTCGAGCGTATCGGTGTAAAGGGTATTGGCGGTGCATTGAGCGGGTGTGCGTTCGTAAACCACATTGCCCTTTTGGTTAAGCAGGCTGATGGTATTATCGGACGGAGCGGCATTTGCTTTATAAACCAGCAGCATTTTTTCGGGCAGGTTTTGGGGTGAATTGAATTCGGATTGAAGTAGGTTGTCGCCTTCCCAAGCATCGGCGTGTTTGCCGGGTAAGCTTAGCTGAACCGAAAAACGGTTTTTCCCCGGTACAAAATCAATGGTAGCCGGCAGCACAATTTCGGCGCTTTGGTAATACTCCAGGTTACCTGTCCAGGTATAGTTTTTAAAAGGGAAACCCTCGGTACCATAAACAATTTCGAGCACTTGCAGCGCTTCGCTCCCCATGTTGCGGACAACAATACGCGGTTCAAAGCACGAGGGGTTAAGCCGGTTGTAGCTGTAGTCGTTATTGGGTACCCGGATTTCGTCGATAGCCACGTCGTATTTTTGAGAAGGGGCTTTGTATTGAAATAAAATGGCGCTAATGGCTTCGTTGGCCGATGCTTTTCCTTCGGCCACATAGGGCTCCATCTCTATATCAAGTACTTCCTCTTTTTTTGTCACCTTAAAATCAACCAAGTCGGCCGCCTGCAAATCGCCGGGGCACCAGTAGGCGCGGTCAAAAATCCAGGTGCCACCTTGCGGGTACAGGGCATTGTCGGCACATTCTTTCCACATGTTGCGGCGGTCAATTACGGCACCGTTTAAATACACTTCGCGCCAACGACTGCAAAATTCGCTGCAAGCCCGTGGACGATCCATGCCATGCCCAGTATGCTGAATGCGCAAGCGGGCAAAATCGGTTTTTGGATTCATCTCCACCTCAACCGGGCCAAGCGACTCTTCGATCGGTTTCAGCGTATCGCCGTAAGCATAGTGGCCACTGTACAGCGTTTGATAGCCGAGCAATTCAGCAGCCGGTTTTCCAAGTTGAAGCTGAAAATTGATGGTGAGCGACCAGCCCACCTCTTTGGCCTCGTAGCCCGAGTGCATGTAATCAATCTCCACGCTGTCGCGCAATAGCGGCGCAAAATCGGTCACATCCACGCGCCAGGTCCATTTCCAATCTTCTTTAAAGTTACTTCCGTAAGGCGTGAGCATCCTGCTCAGCTCCAACTTTAGTGTATTGCCTTTTACCCCGCCGGTGCGCAGCAGGGTTATATGGTCCAGGTAGTCCCAATGAGCAATCTTCAGCGAGTCGGGGTAAGCCAGGGTCAGCTCCATAAATACCCGTCGAACGGGTGTTTTTTTATCGGGAAACACCGCCCAGCGTGTAAAGTGGCTTTGCCCGCTGCGGTCGCAGGTAATTGTTACGTTGTTGTGCGAAGTGACCGTTTTGGTTTCGGGCTTTGCCGATTGGGCCAAACATAAAAACGGAGCCAGCATAGCCAGCAGCAGGATGAAACGAGATAACATACGTTTAGTTTGAAGAGATTATCATTGGTGGCAACGCCACCAAATATCGTTCTTTTTATTGTCGGCCCTAAAGTAACAACATTCATCAAAAATGAAAATGAGGAAAGTGGTCGCCGCACACACTTGCACTGGTACGAATCCAATTCGAACATCCCACAAAACAAAGCGGCTGCCCCGTATGGAACAGCCGCTGGTCGATGTAAGTTGCCAGTTATTTATTTCTTGAATGACCAGTAATTCATCTCTGCTTCGGTTTCGGCGTCGGACTGTTGCAGCCAGTAGGCAGGCGTTACTTTTTTGCCCGTGTGGCTTTTCAGGTAATGACCGTACACCGCCAAAATGGGGTTGAACACCAAATCGCTTACACCAATGGTGAGCAGTCCGCTGTCGCCTTCAGCCTTTGTTTTTACATCAAAGTGGTTTAGCCGGAGCAGCTCGATTAGAAAATGAGCGCGTTCGGGACTTGCCCCTTTCTCAACAACGGAGCAACGAACGCCCTCCAGTTCCTCAATGGGATGTTGTGCTTTATCCAGTGTCATGTTTGATTCAGTTTAAGTTAAAAGAATAAGCGGCTTATTTCGCGGATGTACTCGAAGATGCTGCTGCTAAAACCAATGGTAAAAATGCCGAGTACACACAAAATTAAGCTCAGCCGCATAGCTGCGGAGCTTCGGAAAAAAGCAACCGGTTGCTCGCTATGGTCGATAAACATCGACTTCACCACACGCAGGTAGTAGTACAGCGAAATGGTGGCATTGAGCACCGCTATGAGTACCAGGATGTAGTAACCGCGACTGGCGGCTGCGGTAAACAGGAAAAATTTGCCAAAAAAACCGGCCACCGGCGGAATACCGGCCAGCGAAAACAGGGACAACATCATGAGCAAACTCAGCTTGGGATTGGTTTTGTACATACCGGCATAGCCCGAAATGGTTTCGACCCCCGATGCGTTTGATATCGCCGTGGCCACCCCAAAAGCCCCGAGGTTAGTAAATACATACACCAGCACGAAATACACCACCGAACTCATGCCCAGCTCACCGGCACCCAAAATACCCAGCAAAATAAAACCAGCCTGCGCAATGGACGAGAAGGCCAAAAAGCGCTTGATGTTGTCCTGGCGCAAGGCAAATAAGTTGGCCAAGGTCATGGTGGCAACAGCCAGCGTGTAAACTAGGCTCTGCCATTGCTCGAACAAGGGTGCAAACACTTTAAACACAATGATGCTGAAGGTAAACACCGCTGCCCCTTTGGATACTACCGACAGGTACGAGGTGACGTTGATGGGCGCGCCTTCATACACGTCGGCTGTCCAAAAATGAAAGGGCACCAGCGATATTTTGAAAGCCATCCCAGCTACAAAAAAGATGAAAGCCAGCACGATGATGGGGTCCGGAGTAATTTTGGGCAGTACATCGGCAAAGTAAATAGAGCCCGTTGCGCCGTAAATCAAGGACAAACCGAAAAGCAGAATGCCCGACGACAAGGCCGACGACATGATGAGCTTAATCCCTGCTTCAGCTGATTTGGACTTCAGGCGGTCGAAAGCAACGAGCGCTGCCGCCGGAATAGTGGCCGTTTCCAAACCCAGGTAAAACATGAGGAAGTCGCCCGACGAAATCATGAAATTCATACCCACCAAAGTTACTAGGGTTAAAATGAAGTATTCGCTGATGCGCTCGCGGTTTTCGGGCCGTTTCAACCAGCCTTCCGATTGCAGAAAGATGATGAGTACGGCTAGGTTCAACACGTTTTTCATCAGCACCGTCAAAGGGTTCGATTGATAAGACCCGCCAAACAGTTCTCCACTTTGTGCCGGTAAAAAACCAACCAGGGTAACTAGGGCAAACAGGGCAATTGCCATGTGGATCATTCTAAACTTCCCTTTTTCGCTTAGCACTAATTCGCCTACAAGCAAAATAAGTGCTGCTGCAATCAGCAACAACTCGTGGCGCATCAGTATAAATTGTCCGATAGTCATAATCTAGGATTTAAAACGGGTTGAAAACGGTCAGTTTTGCAATAATCGGGTTCAGACTAGCCTGAATCATATCCGACAGCCAAAGCGGTGCAATACCAATGGCCGCCACTGCCACAACCAAGGTAATGGTACTCAGGCGTTCGTACCAAACCGCATCGGTGAGGTGGCGGTGGTGTTCATCCTTCACCGGACCCAGTAAAATCAGGCCCACCACGCGCAAAATATAAACTGCCGTTACCACAATGGACGAAGCTGCTATGATGGTAACTACGCGGTGAAACAGGTCCTGGTGCTGGAAAGCACCAACAAAAACGGTCATCTCGGCAACAAAGCCACTCAAGCCGGGCAAGCCCAGCGAGGCAAAACCGGCAATCATGTAAACCACGGCCAAAAAGGGCATCACCTGCATTAAGCCGCCCATTTCGCGAACATCGCGGGTGTGGGTGCGGCCGTAAATCATGCCAATCAGGGCAAAGAAGAGGGCCGTCATCAGCCCATGCGAAATCATTTGCAGGATAGCACCGTCCATGGCCGTTTTATTCATCATCAACAAAGCAAAAATAACCAGGCCGCAGTGGCTCACCGACGAGTAGGCATTAATGAACTTGAGGTCCTTTTGCCAAATAGCACCAAATGCACCATAAACCACGGATATGGTGGTGAGGATGATGAAAATCCAAGCCATTTCGTTGGCTGCCTGCGGCATCAGGAACATGGCTACCCGGAAACAGCCGTAGCCCCCCAGTTTCATGAGTACACCAGCGTGCAACATCGATACCGCAGTTGGCGCCGAGGCGTGACCATCGGGCGACCAAGTGTGGAAGGGGAACAGCGCACCCAGCACCCCAAAGCCGATAAAGGTGAAGGGGAAGAAAAAGCGTTGCGCCGCTTCCGGAATATGTACTTTGGCTATTTCCAGAATATTCCAGGTAAGTTCGCCGCCAGCCGGAGCCGAGTTGAAATACAGGCCGAACAAACCGACCATCAGCAGTGCCGAGCCTCCCATCAGCATCAGGGTCAGTTTCATAGCCGAAGCTTCCTTGGGGCCGCTCCCCCAAATACCGATCAACAGGTACATCGGGATGACAGCTACCTCGTAAAAAAGGAACATGGTAAACAAATCGAGCGAGATGAAGAAACCGAATACACCGGCGGCCAGCAAAATCAAGGAGATGAAAAACTCGCGCGACAGGTATTCAACACCCCAGGATGCAAAAATACCGGCAAACACCACCACGGCGGTCAGAGCAATCATGGCAACGGCAATCCCGTCAACCCCAATGGTGTAATGGATATTCAAACTCGGAAACCAGGTATAGTCGGCTGTCCACAACATTTCATCGGTAACACCAGCCTTGCGGGCACCCAGGTACATGAGTACCAAGGCAGCGGACAGCACCAGCTGAATGCTCATGCCGATAGCCGACACCACGCGGGCTCCTCTAAAATCTTTGGTAAATAGTATTCCCACAATGGTGAGAACCGGAATCGCAACAAACAGACTTAAAATATTCATTCCTGCGATAGTTTATGGGTTTTGTTTCGAATCAATTGTTACAGGAAATACAAGAGGGAGAGCGCCAGAACAAGCGCGCCAGCCACAAAGGCAAAGGCGTAATGCTGCACTTGCCCCGATTGTATTCCTTTTATTGTTTGTGCTGTTTTTTCGGTTACCGTGCCTATGCCCACCATAAAACCATCAATCACATGTCGGTCGAACCAGGCAATAGGGCGCGAGATGTAGTTGAAGATGATTTTACGGGTCACAAACAAGTAAAGCTCGTCAATATAAAACTTATTGAGCGTAGCCGTATAAAGTAGGCCCAGCCTGGTGCTAATCGTGCGGGGCAGGCTGCTTTCTTTTTTGTACAGGAAGAAGGCCACCAAAATACCCAACAGGCCAATCAGTACCGAAGGAATAGCCACCGCCAGGTGCATTTCGGCTTCAAAACCAATCCTGTCCGATGTGACCAAGTTGCTGAAGGGTAAAAAGCCTGAGAAGATAGAAGCAAAGGCTAGCACCATTAAAGGAATGGTCATTAGCAGCGGCGATTCGTGCGGCGTGTGATGATAGTGTGGGTTCCGTCCCCAAAATACGCGAAAATACAGGCGGAACATGTAAAAGGCGGTCAGACCGGCCGTCAAAAATTCAAGGGCAAACAAAACCGGGCTATGGTGGAGAAGGGCCACCAAAATCTCGTCCTTACTAAAGAAGCCCGAGAGTGGCGGAACACCCGCAATGGTTAAACAGGCTATCAGGAAGGTTATGTGCGTTAAAGGCATGTACTTGCGCAAAGCACCCATATCGTTCATATCGTTCGAATGCACCGCGTGAATGATTGAGCCAGCACCCAGGAACAACAAAGCCTTGAACATGGCATGGGTAAACAGGTGGAACATGGAAGCCATGTAACCCAAACCTTCCTCGCCCCCATAACCCGAAACCCCCAGAGAGGCCATCATGTAACCAATTTGCGAGAGGGTTGAAAAGGCCAGCACCCGCTTAATATCAAACTGGGTCATGGCAATTACAGCGGCAAACAAGGAAGTGAAACTACCCACCCAGGCCACTACTTCGAGCGCTTCGGGCGCCTGGAAATAGAATACCGGGAACATACGAGCCACCAAATACACCCCGGCAACGACCATTGTAGCCGCGTGGATTAAAGCCGAAACCGGCGTTGGTCCTTCCATGGCATCGGGCAACCAAATGTGCAAGGGGAACATGGCCGATTTGCCGGCACCGCCCATAAAAATGAGCAACATAGCCCAGGTTAGAGCCGAAAGACCCATAAAGCTGGCCGATGCGCCCTGCGCAAACACGTTGCCATCGGCTGATGTGAGCACGCTAAAGTCGAATGTTTTGGTATAAAACGACAGGATCAGAATACCAATCAGAAAGCCAAGGTCGGCGAAGCGAGTCACGATGAAGGCTTTTTTAGACGCCGCCACTGCCGAAGGCTTTTTATAATAGAAGCCAATGAGCAAAAAGGAAGACACGCCCACCAACTCCCAAAAAATGTACATCTGGAAAATGTTGGTTGCCAACACCAAGCCCAGCATGGAAAAGGTAAACAGCGCCAGGAAGGCATAAAAGCGCTGGAAACCGGTTTCGCCTTTCATGTAGCCCATGCTGTATATATGCACCATCAGCGAAACCGTTGTGATAACAACCAGCATCATCACCGAAATCGGATCGAGCAGCACGCCCAAATCAATTTGCAGGAACTCGGTGAGCCGTAGCCAGCTTAGCTTCGTGGCAATTATTTGTTCAAACCCATAGTCTCCCGAGCCTTCAATAAAAAAGTAACGAATGGCTGTCCACATGGAAAGAACCCACGAGACGCCCATTGCCAGGGTACCGGTTAGCCCGGCCACCATAGGCTTGCACTTGTCTGTGGCCAAGCCTATCACTAAAAACAGCACCAAGGGTATCAGCGGTATCAGTACGGTATATTCATATCCTGTCATGATGTCATATTTTCAGGTTAAAAATTGAACAGGAAGACACGAAGACACAAAAGATTTATTGCTTTCAACTTGCCTTATTCCAATCGTTAATCGTTATTCTTTAATCGTTATTCACTACTAGTTCTTCATCTCACTAATGTTTTCCACTTCAATGTTGTTTATTCGTCTATAGATATTAATAATCAATGCGATAGCGACAGCAGCCTCGGTAGCCGCAATGGCCACAATAAACAGGGTAAAAAAATGTCCTTGCAGCTGGTCGGGGTACAGGTAGCGGTTAAAAACCACAAAGTTGATGTTCACCGAGTTCAAAATGAGCTCAATGGCCATCAACATAGTAATCAAGTTCCGCCGGATGATAAACCCGCACACCCCTACAAAAAACATGATCGTGCTTACTACCAAAAAGTGATAAATTGGAATTCCTTCTATCATGGCTTAAATTTCTTCGGTTTCATTTCCTTTTTTGGCAATCACCACAGCAGCAATCAGGGCTGCCAGCAGCAGAATACTGATGAGTTCGAAGGGCAGTGCATAAGCATTCTTACCCGTCCCGAGCAGCTGCATGCCCACCTGTGTCATGTCCACACTTAATGCAGGCTGGGTACTCGCCTCAAAGGGGTGTGCCAGAAGCGTATATAAAACGGTCGCAATACCAACAAGTGCCACCGCTCCGCCTCCCAGCAGATTAAACAACTTTGGCCGCTCAAACTGGTGGCTGATGTGGTGGGTAAGCAAAATACTGAAAATGATGAGCACCACAATACCGCCGGCGTACAGTGTCAACTGCACCGCAGCAAGGAATTCGTAGTTCAACTGGAAATAAATCCCCGCAGTACCAATCAGTACAAAGAGCAGGTAAACCGCTGCACGCAATATTTTCCGGCTGGTGATGGTGAGTACCGAAAAAGTAACAATAATTGCCGACAGCAAATAAAACATGGCTACATTCATGACTTCACCTCCTTCTTCAGGCTGGAACCCGCTTGGTTGAGTATTTTTGTAAGCTTTTGCCGATCGAAAACTGCATGTTCAAACTTTTGCCCGTAAGCCAGTGCATCCGAGGGGCAGGTTTTCACGCAAAGCCCGCATAAGGTACACATGGACAGGTGATAAATATGTTTATCAATAATCCGCACCGTTTTGCCCTCTTCGTTGGGCACGCGATCTGTTAGTATCTCAATGGAACCATTCGGACAGTTCACCTCGCAAATGCCGCAACCGGTACAGCGGTGCTGCTTATTCTCGTCGTGCGGCATAATAATTTCGCCCTTAAACCGGTCGGTCATCTTTAGTGTAGCCCGGTTCTCGGGGTATTTTTGGGTCACAATCTGACCCGGACTGATGAAGTACTTCCCGGTAACACGCATGCCCTTCCAAAGCGACGACAAGCCGTGGAAAATATCGTTGAAATAATTGACTATTTGATTCATCTTCTGCTTATTTAAAAGTGCCAGCCCATGAGGACCATAAAGGCAATGATGATGAGATTGATCAAACTCAGCGGCATCAGGTATTTCCATTCCAGGGTCAGCAGCTGATCGATACGCAAACGCGGGAATGTCCACTTGAACCACATGATGATGTAGATGATAAAGAAAGCTTTGGCAAAAAACCACACAAAGCCCGGAATGTAATCCATCACCGCGTTGAAGCTGTCCCAATGCCCGATGTGGAATGGCATCCAGCCTCCCAGAAACACCGTGGCACCCATCATGGCCACAATAAACATGTTGATGTATTCGGCCAGAAAGAAAAAAGCGAATTTGATTCCCGAGTACTCGGTGTGGAAACCGGCAGTCAATTCCGATTCGGCCTCAGCCAGGTCAAAAGGGCCGCGGTTGATTTCGGCAGTACTGGCAATCAGAAAAATAATGAACGCTACCATAGCCGGCAAGTGTCCTTTAAAAATCCACCAGCCATCGGCCTGTGTGGCAATAATTTCGGAAAGCTGCATGGTACCGGCAAAGCAAACAATGGCCAGCAACGACAAGCCAACGGACAGCTCGTAGCTCACAATCTGCGCCCCGCTTCGCATGGCACCAATCAGGGAATATTTGGAGTTGCTCGACCAACCGGCAATCAGGATGCCCACTACCCCGAGCGACGACACAGCCATGACATAAAACACCCCGATGTTCAGGTCGATAGCTTGGAGTCCTTTTGCAAAAGGCGTGGCCGCAATGGCCATGAACGAAGCAATGATGACCACGAAAGGAGCCAGATTGAACAAAAATTTATCCGAGCGGCGAATCGGGATCAATTCCTTCATCAGCAGCTTAATCAAGTCGGCAAGGGTTTGGAACAAACCAAAAGGTCCTACCCGATTCGGGCCGTAGCGGTTCTGAATAAGCGCACAAACTTTCCGTTCGAGATAGACCAGGAACAAACCCAATAAGGCATAAAAGCTAAGAAAGGCTACTCCCACAATGACCATTTCGGCAATCACCACACCGGTATTGTTGAACCAGTGGTGCAGGCCCGTATCAACGGAATGGGTTAGTTCAGAAAAATCGTATATCGTTTGCATAAAATTGCGGGATTAACGGTCAATATCAGGGATTACCAAATCGAGCGAACCGCTGATCGCAATGAGGTCGGCAATTTTACCGCCTTTCGCCAATTCATTCATCACAAACAGGTTGCTGAAGTTTGGCGAGCGAAATTTTACCCGGTAGGGCTTTTTATCGCCATCGCTCACAATATAGACCGCAAACTCTCCGCGGGCTGTTTCAAGCCGCTGGAAATACTCTCCGGCCGGTAACTTGA